>DATLOR010000518.1:0-16451 GCA_035536135.1 Pyrinomonadaceae bacterium
AAACGGCGCACAATGCCCTGGTGTCCGTTATGTTCGACCCGGACAAAACCTTCGAGCGTGCCGTCATCGAGCAGTTTGAACTTTCCCGTGCGTTTGGAAAGATTTTTTGTATGATCCGCCGGCGGCAGGTGGATCCAGCCATAACCGCCGCCGCCCGCAATCATTGTCGAAATAATTTCATCGTGCCAGTAAACCATCCCGAACGGCATAAAAGGCGTTCCCGGATTGTACGGCTTCCATTCATTTCCGCGCCGGACGGCAATTCCCGAGCGATGAATATATCTTTGGCTGACATCCGTTTCGTGATTGAAAAAGTTATTACTGCGGTCACCGGAAAACATCGCATTGACATCAAATCCGGCGGCGCGCGCGAGCGAAGCAAAAAGCAGGTCGATATCCGCCGAGTCGCCCATTCCGCGTTTTAACGTATCGGACGCCTTCTTATTCTTGATATCTTCGCGCTGTTCGTCCGAGAACGATTTATCGAAACTGATATTTCTGATTTGCTTTTGAGTAAAATCATAAATATTTTTCAGCATTTCGTCCTGGTTTTGCGCAGCTGCCGTTAATTCCCTCGCCTTTTGCTCGATTTCCTTGTTCGGTTTGCTTATTTCATCAAAACCGAGCCCGAGTGCGTTGCCCAGTAAACTCCATCTGAAACCGCTGTAAGATTGATAGGTGAGCAAAACCCATTGGCGGACTTCATCCTCGGGCGGCATTTGCGGCTCTTCCTTGAAAGCCGGAACATTTTCGCGCGTTCCGACATAAAATCCTTCGTTATCCAGGATAAAACGAACCTGCGGCATATTCTGGAAACTGAAATTAAGCGTTGAATCCTTAAACGGGCGGACGTAATAAGTAATTCTCTGCATCGGAATATCGCGCTGGAAAAACAAACGCTCGTTGTTTGCCGAATCGTTTTTGAGAGTTTCCTTGTATTGATATTCGACGATCACCCCGGGCTCGATCCCCGGCACGGCAAACGATTTGGCTTTGATCGAAATTTTTCCCGCTTTGAGAATCTCGCGCTCGAAAATGTCGCTCGGCTGAAGCTCGGAAATCGTTCCGTCAGGTTTGATCACCCGCGCCGCGACATCTTCGACCTTTCTGTCTTTGGTAAACGGAATGTCGAATTTGCTGAACTTTTCGCGCCCGCGTTCGGTAAAAATCTTGACGCGAATGTAATGGCTGTAAAACATCGTTTTCCGCTTTTCGTCGTCGAGCCGAATTTCCCAAAAGATCGCTTCGGCATCGGCATCCGCCTCGACTTTCGGCACTTTCATATCCAGTTCGGCTTGGCTGACAGGTCGCCACTGAACCTGCGCCATAACGGTTTGCAAGCCGAAAAGCAATGTCATGACAAAGATTTGAAAGAAGCGGTCGCGAAAAGTAGAGTGTGTTTTTTTCATAGTTCGGAAGCGGTGGCGGCGATATCCAGCCGACTAAAGGTCCGCCTGCAAAAGATTTCTGCAGGCGGACCCCGGGATAATTGATCTTACTTTTGTTTCAGCGTAATCGTATGCGAATCATTTTTCTGAAACTCATCGAACAGATTCTTTAACGGCTGATAGACATTTGCCGCAAAAAGAATATTTCCGCCGCCGCCGAAATGAAATTGACGATTGTATTTCATCAAGGTCTGGTCTTTATCGACACCGATGTCTATTTTTAAGCGACCGATTTTACTTGAGTCGGCAATTTCAGCGGGTCTTTCCGCGCTGTCGAGTGCAAAACCTGCCGGCAAAGCAATTTCGATCTCGTCGTTTTCCGACCATGGATACTGAAAATAAATATCGTATTTTCGGGTCGCGCCCGCAAACAAAGGAGTTTCGCCGTATTCAAAAAATCCGGGTTGAAAGAAAATTCGTTTGCCGGTTTTTTGCGCGTAATTCGGAACACGGATCTTGTATTGATAAACAAGCGGTTTGGAAATATCCGTGATGTTTTCGATCGTGATATTTGAAACTTCCGCCGTGCTGATGCGCTGTTTGATTTCTTCCTTGAAATTCTCTTCGCGCTTGGCGGGCGAATCTTCGTAGATATCAAGTCTGGCGGTCAAAGCCGATTGTCCGGTATATTCGATGCGAACATCGCCTTCGAGCGTTCCGTCTTCCGCCAGTTTGAATTTTCCGGTCCGTTTGGCAACGGATTTATCGGTTCCGGTCATCGGTGTTTTGACCCAACCGTGCTGTTTTTCGCCGACCACCAAAGCCCACACGTCTTCTTCATACCAAACCAGCATTCCATAGGGCAGAAAAGGTGTGCCGGGATCAAAGAATTTCCAGTCTTCGCCGACCCGCACGGCGATTGCCGCCCGGTGAATAAATCCTTCATTCGTCATCGGCGGTTCAAAAAACATCTTGCTGCGGTTTCCCGAATAAGCGATCCGCGTATCGAATCCGAGTGAATTAGCCATCGAGCCGAACAATATATTCAGATACCCGGCATCGGTGGATTTGGACTTTAAAGCATCGGTCAATTCTTTTTGTTTGAAGGCTTTTTGCTTGTCTTCGTCAGTTGCCGTCGGGTCAAACGAGACATTCCTGATCTGCGTCTGGCAAAAATCGTAAAGTTTCCGCAATTTTTCTTCATCGGTTGTCGCGCCCGTCGTAATTTCGGTCGCGACCTTTTTGATTTCCTTGTCAGGCTTGTTCATATATTTGACCAGGCTGACCTTTTCTCCGGCGACCGAACCCCAATAAAGCCCCATATTGCTCGGGTCTTTAATCGAGAAACCAATGGAAAATGCGGAAATGCTTGTAATGTTTAAGCTGACGCCCTGCAATTGCATCCACGGGCGTACATTGTTTGCCGGCGGCATTCGCGGTTCTTCCTTGAAAGCCGGAATGTTTGTTCTTTCCGCCAGATAAAACCCTTTTTCATTTTTAAGGAATCGGGTATCGCTGAAATTATAGGATTGAGCGGAGGGTTCTCTTTTGTTATAAGGCTTGTAGTAATACGAAAGAGTTTGAATCGGAATGTCCTTTTGAAACTCTAAGGTCATTCCGTTTGCCCCGGCATCCTCGATTACTTCTTTATAACGATATTCGATGATCACACCCGGCTCGATATTCGGCACGGCAAACGATTTGGCGCGGACCTTAACCTTGTTTGCGTTGATAATTTCGCGCTCGAAAATGTCTTTCGGGGTGAGCTCGATGATCGTCCCGTCGGCTTTGATCACGCGGGCGGCAATGTCTTTGATCTTCTTTTCGCCTTTGATGAACGGGATATCAAATTTGCTGTATTTTTCGCGCCCGCGTTCGGTAAAAATCTTGACGCGGACATAATGTTTCATTGAAAGTTCTTCCGAAGAACTGTCGTCAATGCGGATTTCCCAGAAGATCGCTTCGGCATCGGCATCGGCTTCGACTTTCGGCGTTTTCGATTGCAGTTCAGCCGGCGTAATTTCGCGCCACGGCTCGTCTCCGGCAAAAACCGTTTGCAGACAGACCAAAAGTGAAAAGGAAAGAAAAAGCACAAGAGAATGCTTCTTAAAGGACAGGTTCATTTCGTTTAATACCTCTAATTTTATTTTTTACGTTAATTCAACGGATAAACTTTCTAAAAGTTGCATGACGGAGATACGCAACTGCTTTTAAAAGGACGAATATGGCAAAAATTCTACACAATTCCTAAATTTTCAGCAAGGTTTTTTTATCAATGAGTGAAACAAATTTAGTAAAGTATCGAATTTTTAAGAATTATGCAACCTAATGTTGTAAAATCTCCTGCAAATAGACGGATTTTTACAAATAAAAGTTACAGCCGATTTATGAGCTGTGATTTTAGATGCAGGTTTTGTGGTATAATTCGGCAAAATCTTTGTGCTTTTATAAAAAATTATCAATTTAGGAGATCATTATCCAATGGCTGTAGATTACAGTAAAATTCAGGAACTTTTAGGCGCGGATGCCGAAAGTTTGTTAAATTATTCAAGTCCGAAAATATCGAAAGACAATTTACACCTTCCGGGCGGCGATTTTGTTGACCGCATCTGGATCAATTCCGACCGCAGCCCGCAGGTTTTGCGTTCTCTGCAGACGCTTTTCGACAACGGACGATTAGCGGGAACGGGCTATCTTTCGATTCTGCCCGTCGACCAGGGTATCGAGCACAGCGCGGGCGCGAGTTTTGCGCCGAATCCGATCTATTTCGACCCGGAAAATATCGTTAAATTAGCGATCGAAGGCGGCTGTAACGCGGTCGCTTCGACCTACGGCGTTTTGGGCGCGGTCGCGCGAAAATACGCGCATAAGATTCCGTTTATCGTCAAGATCAACCACAACGAACTGCTCACTTATCCGAACAAAGCCGACCAGATTCTTTTCGGCACGCTCGACGAAGCCAAAAATATGGGCGCGGTCGCGGTCGGCGCGACCGTCTATTTCGGTTCCGAGGAATCGGGACGGCAGATCGTCGAAATTGCCAAAGCCTTTGCCCGCGCGCACGAGCTCGGAATGGCGACGATTCTCTGGTGCTATCTGCGCAACTCGAAATTCAAAGGTCCGGAAGGCGATATGCACACGGCGGCTGATCTCACGGGACAGGCAAATCATCTCGGCGTGACGATCCAAGCCGACATCATCAAACAAAAACTGCCCGAACGCAACGGCGGTTACAATATGCTCAATGTCGAAAGCAGTTACGGCAAAACCAATCCGAAGATCTACACCGAATTAACTTCGGACAATCCGATCGATCTGGTTCGCTATCAAGTTGCCAATTGCTATATGGGACGCGCCGGGTTGATCAATTCGGGCGGCGAATCGAAAGGCGAAAGCGATCTCGCGGACGCCGTTCGGACAGCCGTAATCAACAAACGCGGCGGCGGAATGGGCTTGATCTCAGGTCGCAAAGCGTTCCAGCGTCCGATGACGGAAGGCGCGGCACTGCTGAACGCGATTCAGGACGTTTATCTTTCCGAAGAAGTGACGATCGCCTAGAAAAACTTCAAATTTTCCCAAAAACCTTGCACGAAAAAAAATTTGTGCAAGGTTTTTTATTTTTTTGAATCCATTATTTAAAACCGCGCGAAACCATATTTAAGGCTGGTTGCAGCCAAATCAAAATTTTAAAAGAACAAGTGAGGGATTTTATGAAAAAATTAGTTTTAGCAGTATTTGCAATGGTATTTGCGTTCGGAGTCAGTAATGTTTCGGCGCAGGATATGAAAAACGACAATCCGATGGTCGGCGGCGCGGCGATGTATAAAACAAAAGACATTGTTGACAACGCGGTCAATTCAAAAGACCACACGACACTGGTCGCGGCGGTCAAAGCGGCTGATCTGGTGGCGACATTAAAGAGCAAAGGACCGTTCACGGTTTTCGCACCGACCAACGCGGCGTTCGACGCGCTTCCGGCAGGAACGGTTGAAACGCTGCTCAAACCGGAAAACAAAGCGATGCTCGCGAAAATTTTGACTTATCACGTCGTCGCGGGAAATATGGATTCCAAAAAGATTGCCAAAGCGATCAAAAAAGGTAAAGGCACCGCGACATTGACAACCGTTGCCGGCGGCAAATTGATGGCTAAAATGGATGGTTCGACACTCGTTTTAACCGACGAAAAAGGCGGAATGTCGCGAGTGACGATTGCCGATGTCAAACAATCAAACGGCGTGATTCACGTTGTCGACACGGTTTTAATGCCTAACTAACCGAAGTTTTTCTTCCGATAGTTTAGACAAAAAAAAGCGCGTTTTTTCCGCAAGAGAAACGCGCTTTTTACTTTTAAAGATTATTTTTTGTTGACCGTGTAGCTTTTGTAGATCGTTTCGATCCACGCATCGGTTTTGATAAAGCCGCTCCCGAACGCTTTGTATTTTTCGGGAAAGCCCGCCTTCTTGATCTCGTCGAGCGTTTTCTTTTTCTTCATCGCGTCCTGCACGATTTGGGTCGTTTCGAGAAGCATCTGTTGATAACTCTTCAAATCGTCGATCGTCGAAATCGCGCCGTGTCCGGGAATCAGTTTGGCGTCCGCCGGAATTTGTTTGATGAGCATTCCGATATTGTTGATCAAACCCTGCACGCTTCCGCCGTTCCCGAGATCAACAAAGGGAAAGCGTCCGACGAAAAAATCATCGCCGAGATGCACGACATTGGCTTTCGTAAAGAAAATCACCGAATCGCCGTCCGTGTGACCGTTCGGATAATAAACGGCGCGAACTTCTTCGCCGTCAAAATGAATCGACACGGATTCCGTAAAAGTGATCATCGGCAAAGCCGCCGACGGATACGGCTGAACGGTTTCGCCGAAAATCGTGTTGGTTTGCGCGAGCCGTTTCCGCACGTTGGTATGCGCGACGATGATCGAATCCTGTCCGAAAAACTGATTTCCTTCGGTGTGGTCGCCGTGCCAGTGCGTGTTGAAAATAAAACGCGGCTTTTCCGCGCCGAGCTCTTTCAAAGCGTCGCGCAATTTTTCGCTGACGGCTTTATAATCGTCGTCAACGATCAAAATTCCGTCGCTTCCGACCAGCGCGCCGACGTTCCCGCCGCGTCCCTGAAGCATATAAACATTGCCGTTAACCTTGGTTGTTTTGACCGTTACTTCCTGCTGGTTTTCGAAATGGCTGTTGTCGCCGTGCGCGATCGCGAGCGGCGCAAAAAGACTTAAAGAAATAATTAAAGACAAAATTTTTTGCATTTTTTACCTTCCGAATTGAAATTTGAAAATCTCTGAAATCATAGCAAATTTTTTGAATCCGTTTGATTTACGAGAGCGAAAAATTCGGCAAAAGAAGTTTTTAACCCGAATTTTAAAGGAGACAAAAAATAATGAAAAGAATGTTTTTAATAACGGCGATCGCCCTGTTTTGCAGCATTTCGGCTTTTGCCCAAAACACGAACGGGACACCGGAAACCAAGGAAAAAACGCTTTACGAGCGGCTCGGCGGTTATGACGCGCTCGCGGCTGTGTCGGACGATTTTATTACACGGCTCGCCGCCAGCAAATTGCTCGGTCGTTTCGTCGTCGGTCTGAGCGACGATTCAAAAAAGAAACTTCGCCAGCATTTTGTCGAATTTTTGTGCAATGCCGCAGGCGGTTCGTGCGTTTATATGGGACGCGATATGAAAACCTCGCACAAAGGACTCGGCATTACCGAAGAAGATTGGAAGGAAAGCATCAAACTGCTGGTCGAAACGCTCGATAAATTCAAAGTTCCCGAGAAGGAAAAAGACGAAGTTCTGGCGGCGGTCGGGAGTTTGAAAAAAGATATTGTCGAGAAAAAATAAAGGCTAAACGGCAGATTTTGCATATATCTGAAACGTTTTCAAATTAATTGTGTCTGAATACGAATATTTTGTACTAAACTGCGACACGCTCGTCCGAAGAAACAAATCTTTCGTATTCAGATGCGACACTATTACACCGTTTGGTGCATATGCAGATAAGATCATCTGCACCAAAATAAAGCGTTCGGTCACGCTGCCGGCGAACCAAATTTTCCGCATTCCACTGTATTTATCGATATTTCAGCTATTTTCTAGAAACTGCCGAGGGTTGTGAATTTCTAATGGCATATAGTTTGCTCTTTAGCTTCCGCAAGTAAACTTACGGATGGAAATTATGAAAGAAATAACGATGGAAAGTTTGAACGACACACTCTCTGGAGAAAAGCAAAGTTTTTTTAAATGGCTTTTCGGTTGCTGGCATACACGGATGAGCAAACCCGTCACAATCGACAACACGACTTTCTGCTATTGCAAGGATTGCGGGTTGCGCAGAAAGTATGATTTTGAAACCTTTCAACCGCAAGGCGCATTTTATGCTCCGCGTCCGGGCAAACAAATTTATTTTGTTTAAGGATCTTGGGAAGGTATTACAAATATCTTCCCTGCGTCATTTGATAAACTCCCGTCAAAAAAGGATTCGTAGTCCTTTCGCGTCCGACGGTCGTTTCGTTTCCGTGACCGGAATAAACCGTAAAATCGTCGCCGAGCGTTAAGATTTTACGATTTATCGAATCCATCAGCTGCTCAAAATTTCCGCCCGGCAGATCGGTTCTGCCGATCGAGCCTTCAAACAAACAATCGCCGACGAAAACCGCTTTTTCAGTTTCTTCCGCCATAACGACGTGTCCGCGCGTGTGCCCGGGACAATGCAGAATCTTGAGACGCAAATTTCCGACTTCATAAACTTCGCCGTCCTGCCAGTTCCGCGTTAATTTCGGCGGCAATTCGTATTCAAAACCGAGAATTTTTAACTGCTGACGCGGAATTCCCAGAAACAGAGGCTGTTCGGGCAAACCGTAATAAAAATCTTCATCATCCTTGTGCAAAAAGATTTCCGCTTGTGGAAATCTTTTATGCAGAGCGGCAGTTCCGCCGATATGGTCAAAATGCCCGTGCGTCAAAGTGATTGCCTGAAGCTTAAAATCGTTTTCGTTTAAAAAAGCTTCGATCTCCGCCGAATCTTCGCCCGGGTCGATGCAGATCGCCGTTCGCGTTTCTTCGCAAACGACGACGCGTGTGTTTTGTTGAAAAGGCGTTAAGACAAATTTTTCGATTATCATTCTTTTATTAAATCATCGAGATAGAGTCCGGCGTCAAATCCTTCCGTTTTTCGATCTTTCAAAACAAACAAAATCGCTTGCCGGTAAGTTTCGGCGGTCGGCATTCCGGTAAAACACGGCGTTTCGATCTCCGAAAGACTCAGATAGCTGATCAGAATACTCAAAAGCATCCATAAGAGGATTTCCTCGCGCGTGCCGATCGGATTATGTTTGATGATCGTTTCACGGTCTTCAAAAATTCCTTTACAAATATGCGCAAACTCGCGTTCGCTGATTTTTGTCATAGATTAAATTAAAACACAAAATTGCTCAGCAAATGAACGAAAAGCAGACATAAAATTATCTGGATTTTGAAAGTGTACGTAAAACTTACACTTCTATTACTGACCCGGAAGAAGCTCAAAAGTCAATTTAATGCCGTATTTACGGAGGTTTTATGATTTTTTTATTATTTTTGATTTTGTGGCACGGTGGTTGCTAAATAAGAAAGCACGAAGGTAGTCAATCGGTAAATCTCGGAAGGACAACGAAGGACAACTTTTTAACGAGCAAGGGCAGGTAATCAAGGGGTTATTAGCAAGGGTGAAAATATATGGCAAGCGCGTTGATAGACGGAAAATTTCGGTTTGTAACGAGTTTGTTTGGCAAGGGCAGGATTGACAAGGGAGTTTTCGGCGAAAAGGTCGGCTTTTTTTCAAAAATCTTTGGTTGTGGGCATCAAGATTTAAGTCGACCTTTTTCGAGAGGAAAATTCGGGTATCGGGTTTGTTTAAGGTGCGGGGCGCGAAAGCAATTTAACGTCGAAACACTAGAGACTTTTGGTAGTTTTTACTTTGCTCCGATCGAGAGATCGGATTTGAAAATTGAAGTTTAGTTTTTACCAGTTTTGAAAGGTAAATCTTTGAAGTGCAAACAACTATTATCGGGTGAACGTTTCATTTATCTTCTTATCTCATATTCAATTAATTTCGCTTTTTAGATTTGCTTTTCAAGCCTTTAGAGGGAGTCAAAAATTTTGACTCCCTCTATTTTTTTAAAGCATTTCTTCATACATCAAATAATGCGAGACTTCCATTCCGAGTTTTTCATAAACTTTTTGGGCAGAGGTGTTTTCTTTCTCGACATAAAGCCGGAAACCGCAAACATCCTCTTTTTCACGCGCCGCTTCTTTTACGAAATCATACAAAAAACGATAAATGCCGCGACCGCGAAACTCGGGTAAAATATAAACGCTCTGAATCCACCAGAACCAACCGTCGCGCCAATCGCTCCATTCAAAAGTTATCATCAAACCGCCGACGATCTGCCCGTTTTCTTCCGCCACCACGTAAAAGCCTTTCTTTTCATCGTGAAAAACCGATTCCACACCGCTTTGCAGTATTTGCGCGTCGAGAGTCTTGCCTTCGGTTTCCAGCGCCATCGCCTGATTGAATTCAACCAAAGCCGCCGTGTCCGGTTCTTCCGCTAAACGAATGTTCATAATGCCCTCTTTTCAAGAATTTGCAACCGAAATAAATGTAAAATGTTTTGTCGTTTAATTCAATACATTCTTGCGTTTTTACCAAAAATGGAGTTACTATTAGCTTGCATTCCAGAATAAGCAGTTTGACAAGTTTGCCGATGACTTTGAAAGTCTTATTTCATAGTTTTGAAAAAAGCGGCAAACTTCGGAAGTTTTAACCTTTTTTCAAATATAAGGGAGGTAATTAAAGCAATATGTATCTGCTTTTAACTTTGGTTTCTTTAATAATTGCGGCAGCTTCTTTCTACTATTTCCAAGTAAAAGAAGGCGGCACATTATTTTTGGTAGTTGGAATCGTTTTTGCATTATTGACCGCTGTTTTCGGTGTAATTTTCCTGTCGGGCAGAATCAATAAAACGGACGATATTCACATCACTGAATAATCTGTGCTTTCTATATTTTAGCAAGTGGTATTTTTAATTAGCCACCGCTTGTTTGTTTTATCAATGCGGCGAAAAATCGGATTGTGTCCGGTTTTGTTTCCGCATTTTTTCTTTTAAAACTCACGTTTTTTCAAGAAATTTATTCAAATAAATGAAATCTCGCGGAAGATGCGTTATAATATTGACAAAATAGTAAAGATTTATAAACTTTATATTTTGACTTTGCATCAAAGGATTTAAGAAAATGCCGAAAATAGCAGATATACAAGAAACACCGAATCCGAATGCCGTGAAATTCATCTTAAAAGAGCCTGTCAGCTACGGCACTTCGCATTCTTTCAAGTCCGCCGAAACGGCGGAAGAAGATAAACTCGCCAAATCGATCTTTGAGATCGGCGAAGTTGTTTCCGTCTTTTACATGGACAAAATGATTACCGTCGAAAAATCGGACGAAGCCGATTGGGACGAGATTTTGCCGACTCTTGCTGTCCCGATTCGCGCCGCTGAAGCGGTGGGCGTAAAAAACGGAAATGGCAACGGAAACGGCGCGGCGCAGACGGTTGGCGGAGCGATCGCCGCCGCGGTGAGCGACGACCCGAAAATCGCGCAAATCAACGAATTGCTGGACGAAAGAATTCGTCCATATCTTGCAAGCGACGGCGGTTGGCTGGAAATCGTCGGGCTTGAAAACAGCACCTTGAAAATTCGATACGAAGGCGCCTGTGGAAGCTGTCCGTCGAGTTTGACGGGCACATTGATGGCAATCGAAAATATGATCAAAGACGAGATCGACCCGGAAATCGAAGTTGTCGCCGTCTAATGGTTTGAAGTTTTAAGTTTCAGGTTTCAGATTAAAAAACAGTTTTAATCTGAAGCCTGAAACCACTTTAAAACTATTTCTTGACATAAAACCAGAAAATTGTTCATAATCTTATTGAGGCATACTCGGAGAATGCCGCATCTCGTCTTGATAGGGTTCAAAAAATCTACACCAGACCGCCAGTCGTTTCATCCCGGAAATGCTGTGTTTTCAATAAACGGAGGAGAAATATAGTGAATAGCGAAGAACTCGAACAAAGTTTAAGAACTGAATTCGAGAGTTATCTCAAGAATGTGCTTGCCGATATGAGGCAGGAAGTATCTGAATTTCAAAAGCAATTTGAAGCCGAATTCGAAAAGCATAAAACTCAGCTCGATGATGTTTTTCAAAATTTTTCCGCGCGCCTTGCCGCCGACCGCGAACTTGACGCAAGTTTTACGGAATCGGTCGTCGAGCATCTTCGTCTTTCGCGTGACGAAGGCGCGCGCATCACCGCGACGGCGATTGCCGAAGCGGAAGAAATGGAAAAACAGAACGCCGCCGAAGCCGCTCAGGCTGCCGCGCCCGTTTTTAGTTTCAGCGAAATCCGCGATGCCATCAATGACATCAGCACTAAAACCACACAATCGGCAATCCTGAAAACTCTTGTTCAGCACGCGTCTCAATTTACGCCGCGCGGAGCATTTTTTATCATCAAAAACGAACATCTCGTCGGTTGGCGCGTTTTCGGTAAAGAAGGCGAAACCGTGGATGAACACACCGTTCGCGAAGTTTTCTTTCCGGTTGCGGCATCAACTGTTTTGGGCGAATCCGTCCGGTCTCTTTCGGCGGTTGAAAGTTCTTACGGAGTTTATTCCGATGATTCGATTTATCTCAACAAACTCGAATTCGGTCAACCCGACCAAATGTACGCGGTGCCGCTCGTGGTGCGCGGACGAAGCGTCGCCGTTCTTTATGCCGATGGCGGCACGAACGGCGATGAAGTCAACATCGAAGCCTTGGAAACATTGGTTCGGGTGGCGAGCTTAACGGTTGAAATTCTGGCTTCGGCACGCGGAGCACAAGCGCAAAGCGAAGCGGTTGCGGAAGAAACAACCCCAACAGGCGACAGCAGTTTTGAAGAACCTGTCCGCGAAGAAGCTTATGCAAGTCAGGACGAAACTCCCGCAACGGTCGAAGAACAAACCACAGAAGTTGAAGAACAAACCGCACAAACCGCGCCGGTAGAATCTTATCAATTCGCGGAAACCTACTCATCGCCCGAAGCGGAAGTTGCAGAACACCCTGCGGAAGAAAACGTGGCGGAAGAAGCGGTCGAAGAAAGTTATTCCTACACGTCATCAGCCGAAGAAGATTTCTCTTACACCCCGGCTGAGGAATCCTCCGAAACTTTTGAAGAACCGGCTTTTCAAACAGTCGAAAGTGATAGTTTTGCTTTCAAACCGAATCTTGAAACGGAAACCGCACCGTCCGAATTTGTTTCGGAAACTTCCGAAGAAGCGGTCGAAGAAGTTTCGATGCCGGAAGAAACCCCTGAAGAAGCAGAAACTTTTGAATCGGCTCCGGCTTGGAGTCAAAAGCTTGAAACCGAAGACTATTATTCAAAAGAGTCTTTGTCTTATGAATCGCCGTCATCATACGAAACCGAAACTTCGACGTATGAAATTTCCGAACCGCAAACTTTTGAAACCGAAACAGCGGTCGCGGAAAGCGAATTCGCCCCGAGCTTGAGCAGTGATTATCAGTTTGAAACAAATCAATCTTTTGAAGCTCCGCAAGCTGAATTTGAATCCGCTCCGCAAACTTTTGAAACGCCTTCGTATGAAACCGAAAGTTTCGTTCCGGCAAACGGAACATCTTATGATTCGGTTGCAACGGAAAACGGCAAAGCGGAAAGTTACGTTGCCGAAACGCCCGTCGAAACGGTGACCGAATCGGTTGTTAAACAACCCGCCAAAAGCCGTTTCAGCGAACGAAATGTCGATTTGCCGATCGAAGTTTCGGAAGACGAACGCCGGCTTCATAACGACGCCCGCCGTTTTGCGCGGCTGCTTGTTTCGGAAATCAAACTTTACAACGAGCAAAAGGTTAAAGAAGGACGCGAAGGAAACGATCTTTACGAGCGGCTGCGCGAAGCGATCGACCGTTCAAGAGAAATGTATGACAAACGCGTTCAGCCGCCGGTTGCCGCCAAATTCGATTATTTCCACTACGAATTGGTCAGCAACCTTGCCGAAGGCGATGCAAACAGACTGGGCGCATCGTATCCGGGCGCAAACGTCTAAATCATAGAAAGGGAAAAATGGAGAAAGGGAGAAAGGGAGATTTATCTTCGCTTCTCCCTTTCTTTTTTCTATTCAACTATTTCAATTTCTATTCAACTATTTCAAACTGCACAAATTGAGTGGAAATTCGGCGTTTTTCTTTTGCCAGATTATCCGTGATGATAATTTGCAAAATATAATCGCCCGTCTGCATTCCGCTTAACAAATTGATCGCGCCCGTCGATTTCACTCTTTCCAGATCGGTCTGTCCCGTCAATTCGATCGGAATTTGTTTCCCGTCGAGCATTAATTTACCGTCGCGGAAAATACGGATTTGCACCGATAGATTCGGCTTTTTCGCCGCATCGAGTTTGGCGTTGTAAATCTCGAATCCGTAGCGCAGGATCGAGCCGCGTTTGAATCTTCGAAGCGATGTATCATTCATCGGATTCGGCTTTTCGGGCGCGTCCAATTGATTATCGTTGATATCCGGCGCACCGGCGGCAAACAATTTCCATTGCGCTTCGGTCATATTTTCCAACACAATTCCCGAAATCGTCAGAACCTCTTTTTTCAAATTCGGAACTTCGATAAACTGCGATGCCGAACCGACTTTTCCGGCTTGTGCGTCCCGAATCGCGACGCGGAACTGATATGCGCCGGGTTTCTTGATCGGAAGGGTAAAATAATAAACAAATCCGTTTTTTATGATTCGTTTATACATTTCGTCTTTGACCGTCAGTGTATAGGATTTGGAAATCTGGTCGATCGCCGCGCCGTTGTCGCCGAAGATTACGGCTAACACGTCAAACACGGCTTTTTTCGTGCCGTCGGGTTGGTCGGTAAATTTCAAATCCTGCGCGTTGATATGAAGAAGCGGGCGCATAAACGAGCCCTGCACGGCATCGTTGCCGAACAAAGCATTGAGCCGCAAAGAAATATCATTAACTCCGAAAGGCGAAACAAGCGCGTTTTGAATCTGCTGTAGAGGAGTTTGATTGGTCGTCGTTTTGGCGACGTTCCGGTCGGCAACATTAAAAAATCCGCTTCGGTAGCGAACATTTACATCTTTGTTTTTAACCTTGATCACGAGCTTGTTGAAACGTCTGGTTTTCGCGTCGAATGTGTCTGAATCCGGTTCGTAAGCGATCAGATAATAACTTTGATCGTCGAGAACCTTGCGGACTCCGCCGCTAAGATCGTTATTGTTGAGGATCGCAAACCCGCCTGTTTGCTGGGCAAGATAGGTCAACCCGGACTGCGTATCGAAAAGCTCGTTACTGCGGTCGGAAAGAACCTGCTGAATTCTTTCGGGAGAAGCGGCATTAACGCTGTCTTCCGCCGTAATTCCGGTTGTCTGCAAACCGCGCGCATCGATCGTGTAAAAAACAACCGATGCGCGGTTTGCCGTATCAACCAATTGCCGTAAAAACTCCAAAACCGTGCCGCCGTCGGAAAAACCCTGTTCGTCGCGCTGTAGGATCTTAAAACCGTCGCTGAACAAAATCACGGATTTGCGTCCCGGCAATTCCTTCATTCCGGTCACGATATACCGAAGCGCACCGAGGGTTCCGGTCGCAAAATAGGAACCGCGAAAATCATCAAAAGCCTTTTCGGAATTTTCCCGCGCCGCTTTATCTTCTTCGGTTTCAAGCGGATTTTCGATCTTTTCGTTGTCGCGGATCGGGGCGAACGCGCCGATATTTCCGCGTCCCGTCGGGTTCCAGACGACCTTTTCGATCGCCGCATAAAGCTGGCGTTTATCGGCAGTGAACTGCTGAAGCGCACCGATTCCCGCGCCCGTCCGAATGATCGCCACCAGATCGCCGTCCTGCATCTGCTCGTCAACGAATTTTTTCAAACTGCGGCGCACATAATACGCGCTCTGAAAGGAAAGCGACAGATCGTCGATCACGAGCGCAAAAGTGCGGCGGATTTTTTCGGCTTTCAGTTCGGTCGGCGGAACGGGAACGGCAACTTTTTCAGTCGGATTTTTAACGGGGTCCGTGCTTTCCTTAACGCTTGAAACAAACGATAGATTCGTGATTTTTTGCTTTTCGCCGTTCTCGTAAATTTCAAAATCTTCGGGCTTTAACCCCGTCACGATCTTGCCCTTTGAATCGGTCACCGTGACGTCAACCTGAATCAAAGTCGTCGAAATTTTAACGACATCGTCATCCGCCGGCGGAGTCGGCGAAGGCGTCTGCGACGCGGCTGTCATCACAAAAATAAAAATAAAAAGCGGCGCGAGAATAAGTTTCTTCATTATTTCTTTCCCCAAATTCAAACGAACTCAATTTTAATTCGGCTTTCTGCCCATAAAGCTTCAAACGGACAATGGAAGCTTTATTTTTAGGAAAATCGTCTTTTCTTTGTTATGATATAACGAAATTCGCCTGCTACAAAGGTTTTTCCGCTTTTGCGACAGGACAAATTTCCTCAAACAATTCGCATCAAATTTTCGGAGTTTTTATCATGTCTGAATTCAAATCTTATCGCTTTAATTTTCGTACTTTTCTGAGTTTTGCAATCTTTGCCCTCGCGCTTTTGACCGTTCCGCTGACAATGAGCTGTTCGGCTTTCGTCACGCCGATGTCGGACGACGATGCCTTAAAGACTTTGCGCGAACTGACGAAAGACGGTAAATTGCCGTCCGAAGGCATTGTCGCGGACATCGAAAACCGTTTTGCGAAAACAAAGGCGGGCGCGCTGGCAAAACTTCTGCGGGCGCGGATCAGATTTGAAAATTCGGATTTTAACGGCGCGGCGCAAATTCTCGACACGAATGTTTTCCGCGAAAAAACAAAGCTCGCCGATTACGCGCTCTGGCTTCGCGGACGTGCCCTGCAATCGGCGGGAAACCACGCCGAAGCGATGACTGTTTTCGCCGGACTCGTCAAGGATTTTCCGAATTCTTTGCGGGCGCGTGAAGCAAAACTGC
>DATLOR010000519.1:0-4659 GCA_035536135.1 Pyrinomonadaceae bacterium
GTCGGACCCGCGGGCGTGGCAGGTTCGCGCCGGAAATTACGAAATCCGGACGTCCGAGGAAGAAGGCGAATTATACAAGGTCAGTCCTTCACAGCCGCCCGTCAAATTTAAGGAAGGAGTTTATAGTTCCCCGATCGTGACCGCCGACGGAAAATGGGTGATTGTTACAAAAGTCACTGAAAATTGGGGAGAACCGCAAAGTATCGTGCGGATAAATCTGCAAACCGCCAAGGAATTTCCCGTAAACCTTCCGCCCGCCGATATTTTTAACGCGGTCACCTTTATTCCGGCGCAGAACAAGGTTTTGGTTTACCGCGCTAAACGTACTAACTATTACGGTTATCGTCAAAATCAGGCTGAGGACGAGGAAGAAGAAAAATCGGTTATTCCGACCGTTAAAGACGATAAAAATCCGAGTCCGCAAACGCCCGAATATTATCTGATCGATGCCGCGACGGGCGCGACGCAAGCGGTCAAAGGCGAATTTCAACCGCTCGAAGATCTAACTTATCGCCCATTGCAGGCGGCGGCTTCTGCGCCCGATGAATTCTGGGCGGCGATCTACGACAAAAAAGCGAAGGAAACTTCGGTCGGACGCTACAATACGAAAACTTTCGCGTTTCAGCCGGTCACAAAACTTCCCGATATTGCACTCGACAGTATGGATATCTGGGTCGATGAAAAAGAAGCCAAGGTTTATTTCGTTTACGCCGGACATCTGCTCGCCGCGCCGCTGACCGGTAAATAGAAAGGGAGCAGAGGAGAGAGGGAGATTTTCTCGTTGATAATCTTGAAAGCTATTTTTCAGATTCAAGTTTATTAATCAGAAAATTTGCTCCCCTCTCTCCTCTGCTCCCTTTCTCCCCTTCTCTCTTCTCTCCGTTTGCCATTCCGGGGAAAAAAGTGTTTAATATTGGTTTGCCTTTGAGGTAAGATTTTATGCCGAGAAGGGGGTGACAAAACTATGGCGTACGTAAATATTAACAACAACGAATCGATCGAGAGCGCACTGCGTCGTTTCAAACGTAAAGTGATGACCGAAGAAATCATCAAAGATTTGAAAAAACACGCGCATTTCGTTCCGCCCGGACAAAAGGCGAAATTGAAATCGCAAAATGCCCGCAAGCGTAATCGTAAGCGTCTGCGCCCGATGCGTCCGATGAATTCAGGACCGGGACAAGGACCAAATTCGAATCCAAATCCAAACCCCAACTACAACAGATAGTTTTTGGACATTTTATAATGCGTGATGTAAATCAGATTTCTCTTGAAAGCGGTTTGCATCACGCTTAATTTATTTAAATGACTTCAGAAAAAATTCGTATTCTGATCACCAACGACGACGGCTATCATTCGGAAGGAATTATCGCGCTGGAAAATGCCCTGAGCGAGATCGGCGATGTTTACGTGGTCGCACCGGCTTCGGAAATGTCGGGCGCATCGCACAGTCTGACGCTTTCGCGCCCCCTGCGGATTCGCCGGATCGATGCGCGGCACTGGACGGTTGACGGCACGCCGACCGATTGCGTGACGCTTGCTCTAAACCAAATCTTACCGCCCGAAGAGCGTCCGCATATCTGCGCTTCGGGCATCAATCACGGTCCGAATCTCGGCGACGACGCAACCTATTCGGGAACGGTCGCGGGCGCGCTCGAAGCGACGATCTTGGGCGTTCCCGGGCTCGCGTTCAGTCTGGTGGTCAGCCGCAGTCACGATTTTTCCGAATCGATGCGGATTGCCAAACAAATCACCCAAAAAGCGATTATCGAAGGCATTCCCGAAAACACGCTTTTGAACATCAATATTCCGAAAGGCGTACCGCTTGGCTACCGCATCACCAAACAAGGTTTTAAAGATGCGCGCCCCGTCATTAGCGAACATATCGATCCGCGCGGCAAGCTCTATTATTGGATCAGCGAAGAGCGCAAAGGTTTTCACGCCGAAGGCGGCACGGATTTTGAAGCGATCGACGAAGGTTTCGTCTCGGTCACGCCGATGCGGAGCGATTTGACGAATCATCAGGCGATCGACCTATTAAAAACATGGGAGCGGTAATGTCGGACGGTTACGAAATTCTGCGCGGCAATATGGTCAAACGCCTGCGCGAACATTACAAGATTCAGGACGAACGTGTTCTGGACGCGATGAATCGCCTGCCGCGCCATTTTTTCGTTCCCGAAGCCATCAAACATCAGGCTTACAAGGACAATGCTCTGCCGATCGCGTCGAACCAGACGATTTCACAGCCGTTCATTGTCGCGCGAATGACCGAACTTCTGGAATTAACGCAAAGCGCGCGCATTCTGGAAATCGGCGCGGGTTCGGGCTATCAAACGGCGGTTCTGGCGAGCATCGCCGGAAAGATCTTTGCAATTGAACGGATTCCGAATCTGGCGACGCAGGCGCAGGAACGTCTGCAAAGGCTGGGTTTTCACAATGTTACGCTGCGCTGCGCGGACGGCACGAACGGCTGGGAAGTTTACGCGCCGTTTGACGGCATTCTCGTTGCCGCGGGCAGTCCCGAAATTCCGCAGCCGCTGCTTGCGCAATTAAAAACCGGCGGAAAGCTCGTCATTCCGATCGGAAAAGACCCGAAAACGCAAAACCTGATCCGCGTCACGCGCACCGTCAACGGCTTTCAAACCGAAGATTTCGGTCCCTGCTCGTTTGTGCCGCTGATCGGCGAACACGGCTGGAAATAGCAGGGAAAAAGGAAAAAGTTACACCGGTCGAATTGAGCCTTGCTTTGTGCTAAAGCAAATATGATTATAGTTTTATGAAATTATTGGCGTTATTTTTTGGAATATTTGAAGACCTTAAAAAGACTTTCTGGTTTCTCGACCCGAACGTGCTGATCAACACTTTGCTTGACTGGCTCGGGATCTACGCCTATTTCGGTCTGTTTTTTATCGTTTTTGCCGAAACGGGCTTAGCCGTCGGATTTTTTCTGCCTGGCGATTCCCTGCTCGTCGTGACCGGACTTTTTGCCAAAACGTATCCCGACAAACTCAATATTCTGCTGGTTTTAGTGTCGTTCTTTTTGGGTTCGGTGATCGGCGATTCGACCGGCTATTGGACGGGACGTTTGATGGGCAAAAAGATCTTCAACCGTGAAAATTCGCGCATTTTCAAACCTTCGCGCGTCGCCAAAGCGCACGCCTTTTTTGAAAAATACGGACCGAAAACCGTTCTTTTGGCGCGTTTCGTCCCGATCGTCCGTACGTTTGCGCCGATCGTCGTCGGCGCGACCGAAATGCCTTACCGGAAGTTTCTGCCGTACAGTATTGCGGGCGGTCTTTTATGGATTTGCAGTATGGTTCTGGCTGGTTATTTCTTCGGCTCGATGGTCGAAAACGCGCTCGGGATCAAGCTTTCGGATCATATCGAAAAAGTCGTGATCGTCGTCGTTCTTCTTTCGCTGCTGCCGCCGATCATCGAATATCTAAAACATAAATTCGGCAAAAAAGACGATTCGCAAGAACAAAGCGTGTAAGGTTTGACTTAATCAAAACCGTAGCGTAGAATCTAAAACTTGACTTAACGGGGCGTGGCTCAGCCTGGTAGAGCGCACGGTTCGGGACCGTGAGGTCGGATGTTCAAATCATCTCGCCCCGACCAATTACAACCGATAGACGAGAGGCATTCAAAAGATGCCTCTTTTTTATTTGCGCAAAACCTTTAAGATTGCGGACAAAATCGGAGCATTCGAAATAAGAAGAGACCCTGGCAAAAGGGGGCTTTTTCTTATGAAGTGAGGTCGAATTATTAACTTCGCTGCATTTTAAGGCACGAAAACATTGGGGACAGGACGGTCGCCGGATGTGCCGAAGTTTGCGATCGAAATTCCCGCGCTCGAACGGTTGATATACCAGGTTGCACTGGCGGGTCGGAAAACAGCAGTATCGAATTTGCCGTCACCGTCGTAATCTCCGCTCACCGGCAGATCGCCATTTATCCCGAACGGCACCGAGTAAAACGAATTATCTTCCGAGCGCTGCACGAACCATTCACCAGTTGCAGGTCGAAAGACTGCAATGTCAGTTTTCCCGTCGCCCGTATAATCGCCCGGCACGGGCTTGTCGGTCGAAATGCCGAAGACAAATACACGGTATTGCAGATCGCTTGAGCGGAGATACCACCAAGAGCCGGTCGCCGGACGGAAAATGGCGATGTCAGCTTTCCCGTCGCCGTCATAATCTGCCGGCACCGGCACGTCGCCGTCCCCTCCGAAGGTCAGGATCAGATGACCGCCCGTCGATTTTTGCACGAACCATTCGCCGGTTGACGGTCGGAAGACGCCGATATCGGATTTACCGTCCGCGTCAAAGTCACCAACCAAAGGAGTATCTCCGGTTTGTCCGAAAATCGTTGAAAAGAATGAATTGTCTTCGCTTCGAAGAATAAACCATTCGCCGCTAGCGGGTCGCCAAACGGCAATATCGGTTTTCCCGTCCCCGGTAAAATCCCCGGGCGTCAATTTATCCAGCGAACTGCCGAACCGAAAAGCGCGATTTTGCGCGTCGGACGAGCGCAGATACCACCATTCTCCGGCGGATGGACGGAAGATCGAGATGTCGGTTTTGCCGTCGCCGTCAAAATCGAACTTTGTCCGACGCGGCGTTTGGGGCGCAACGGAGTTCTTCAAGACCACAATCGCGC
>DATLOR010000520.1:0-5744 GCA_035536135.1 Pyrinomonadaceae bacterium
CGGCAAGGTCGAAGACATCGGGCGGCAGATTCTCGCTTTGCAGGATGAATACGACATCGTGCTCGTTTCGTCCGGCGCGATCGCGACCGCCAAACAATATATTAATATCAAGGACGCCGGAAGGCTCGTCGAATCCAAACAAGCGATGGCGGCGATCGGTCAGCCCTTGCTAATGCGTATTTACAACGAAATTTTCAGCGATTTCGGCATTCGCACGGCGCAATGTTTGATGACCTACCGTGATTTTGAAAACGAAACCTCGCGCCAGAACACACTCAACACGATCAACGAGCTCATTAAATATGAATACATTCCCGTCATCAACGAAAACGACACCACGGCGGTCGAAGAGATCATTTTAGGCGACAACGACAAACTCTCAGCGCTCGTCGCCGCGCTCATTAAAGCCGATCTGCTCGTGCTCGCGAGTGACATCGACGGCGTTTTCGACAAAAACCCGCATCTTCACACCGACGCCAAACATATCGCCGAAATAAAAAACATCGAAGAAGCTCGCGCATTGGTCGAAGAGCGCGATTCCGGCTTAGGAACGGGCGGAATGAACTCAAAACTCGAAGCCGCGATCATCTGCCAGAAGGAAAATATCGAAACCTGGATCGTCAACGGCGCGGGCAATAATTTTCTCGTCAACGCATTGAGCGGAAAAATTCCCTGCACGAAGTTTAAGGTCTTGGAAAATAAAAATACAAATTTTTAAGGTATGAAAATTATTTAGAATACGTTCTGAACTTTTTGATACACGTTCCAAAATATTTGGAGTGTGTTCTAAATTATTCGGAATGCTCTCCAAAATGTTTGGAACATGCAATAAATAATTCGGAACGTTCTCCAAAAAGTTCGGAAACCTTTCCAAGCTAATTGGAATACACTCTAAATTGTTTAGAACGCATTCCGAACAATTTAGAACACACTCCAAACTCTTCGGGAAGCATTGCGAAAAACTTTGCACGCCTTACCGAATAATTTCAAACTACTGCTTAGATGACGGAAATCTAGGAGTTGTTTTGATTACTAGTGGTTTTCTTTGCCTTCGGGTTCAAACTGCTTCGCAAACGCGATGCCTCCTTTCCCGCCGGAGTGCTTTTGCCCAAAGCACTGATAACCGCATCGAGCCGCGCCGAAGCCTTTTTATAAGCGGCATTGCGGGCAGTGTCGGCATCCTTTGTTTTCGTTTTTGAAAGAGCCTTCGCCGCATCCTTTTCCGCATCCTTCGTCACGGCATCGTTTTTCAGCGTCGTTATTTCGGGAATCCAATTCTCGACATCAACGCCTTCGCCTTTCAGAAGGACCTTATTATCTTGCATTAATTGATTGACTTGATCACAGAAACCGATTACTTCGGTAGTGTTTAAAGACATGGAATAATATCTCCTTATTGGGTTTATCGAAAATACTTGAGACCCAATTTAAGGCTTTTTCATTTTCCTGTCAAGCACTTTTTTTTAGAGATTATTTCATAAATTCATTCGTGGAAAGCGCGCGGTTGGTGAAACGCAGCTTGCGGACTGCGCCTTTGAACCAGTAGATTTTGTTTTGACGGACACCGATCGAGGTGATGCCTTTGCCGAAAGGTTTGATCGATATTTTTCCCGAAAGTTCGAGCTTGCCGTTAATGTAATGACGCATTTCCTTGCCGTCGAAAACGAGCGCGACCGCGTACCATTGCCCGAGCGGATGTTTGAAATTCTCGGCAAAGAGCGCGGAGCGGTTGTCGCCGGATTTGAGGAATGTGTCGAGAAACCATTCGTCCCCGGTGAGACGCGTTTCGAGAAGAGCGCGGCTCTCGGTGTTTTCGGTGTCTTCGATGTGCAGCCAGCGCTGTTCTTTTGCGCCGCCCGCAAGGGGACGAAAAACCGCTTCGACGGTAAATTCAGGAAAACCCGCGAGCGGATTTTTATTGATAAATAGCGCGTCGTCCACGCCGTCAAACAAAACGGCTTTGCCCCGTTCGGTTTTGATGATCTGGGGATTACCCAAAACCTCAACGCTGTTTCCGCCGATCTTTTTGAGATTGTTGATTTTCCACGTCACCGACTTTTTCGGCGTTTTCGGTGTTTGGGCGAAGCTCGTAAAAGCGAAAAAAAGCAAAATCAGGACGGCGAAGATTTTCATAGATAAAAATGAAAGCTAAATAAACATTTTGCCCGGATTCAAAATTCCTTTCGGGTCGAAGACTTTTTTGATGTTTTTCATGATTTCCAGAGTGGGCGCGTCGATCGCCATATTTAAATAGGCGGCTTTGACGTAGCCGATGCCGTGTTCGCCCGAGATCGAACCGCCAAGCGCGACGGAAAGCGCGAAGGTTTCTTTGACGCATTCACGAGCGCGGGCGATCGATTCCGCGTCGTCGCGGTTGCACAGGAAATTAACGTGAATATTGCCGTCGCCCGCGTGTCCGAAGTTGGCGACAAAAGTATTGTGTTTGCGACCGATCTCTTCGACCTCGCGGATCAGTTCGGGAACCTTTGAGCGCGGAACGACGACGTCCTCGTTGATCTTTAATGTGCCGTATTTCATCAAACTCGGGCTGATGGCGCGGCGCACGTCCCAGAGTTTGTCTTCTTCTTCCTTCGTTTTTGAACGAAGAATGTCGAAACCGCCGTTTTCCTGCAAGATTCGCTCGATGGTTTGCGCGTTTTTTTCGACTTCTTCCTTGAATCCGTCAACGGCGACGATCAGAATCGCGCCGGCTTCCGGCGATAATCCGAAGGCAAAGTTTTCTTCAATCGCTTTGATGCAGTGTTTATCGACAACTTCCATCGCCATCGGCAGCAAGCCTTCGGGCGTGAATTTCGTGAGCACTTTGCAGGCTTCTTCCATCGTTCGGAAACTTGCGCGCACGGTCGAGGTCGCTTCGGGCATCGGTAAAAGTTTTAGAGTGGCTTCGGTGATGATCCCCAACATTCCTTCCGAGCCGCACATCAATCCCGTCAGATCGAAACCGACGACGTTTTTGACCGTCCGACCGCCTGTTCTAATTACATCGCCCGTCGCGGTGACGACTTCAAGTCCGAGAACCGAATGTTTCGTGACGCCGTATTTCGGCGTGCGCATGCCGCCCGCGTTTTCGGCGATGTTGCCGCCGATGTAGGAATCTTTATAAGAAGCGGGATCGGGCGGAAAAAGAAGTCCGTGTTTTTCGACGGCTTGCTGTAATTCAAAAGTCGTCAGTCCAGGCTGGCAGATAACGTACAGATCGTCCGGATTGATCTCGATGATCTTTTTCATCCGGTCGGTACCGATGACAATTCCTCCGTCGATGGGCACCGCGCCGCCCGTGTAGCCGACGCCGCCGCCGCGCGCCGTGACGGGAAAAACATATTCGTTGGCGAGCTTTAAAATTTCGCACATTTCCTGCGTAGTTTCGGGAAAAACGACGGCTTCGGGCGGAAATTTTTCCTTGACGGCATCCGCGCCGTAAGGCTCGACCTTTTCGGGCTCGACCAGAACGTTTTCGGCGCCGACGATTTGTTTTAATTTTTCGATAACTTCGGGTTTTGAAGCATTTGTCACGGCGCGCGGTTTGGCGTTGAAATGAATTGATTGATACATATTGCAAAAAAGTTCAGATATTTTATTATCTAAACTTTTCGCAAAATGTGAAACTGCTTTGAATTGATAGTGAGCGGACGTTTTTTTACATCATCGCTTTGAGTCTGGCTTCGAGCAGATCGTTCATCTCAATAGTCAGCGCGTTTTTATCCCTAAACAAATCCCAAACCTGCCCGTCGATCGGCGCGGTTTCCCGGCATTTTATTTGAGCGATTAATTTAAAACGGTCTTTCGGGCTCGGGTGCGTATCGTCTTCGGTTGTCGGGCGCGAAAGATATTCGTTGTATTCCTGTTCGAGGCTTTTACTGATGTTTTCGTCCTGCGGCATCATTTCGTAAAGATTCTGCAAAGCGCGTCCCGCGTTGAACGCGGCGTTTATTTCGCTTTCGGCGATATGATTGAATTCGATGTCGCGGCGGATGACGTGCGCTAAACCTTCGCGGAAAGCGTCCGCACCGTATTGATAGACGGCAACGCGGTCGGCTAAGATTTCCTGCAGACGGCTCGCGCCGTGCGTGATGCGGCGGAAAAGAAAATGATAAAACCTGAGAAATTGAAACGCGATGTTGTAGACGGTTGCCGTGCCGCTTCGTCCCATCGATTCGGCAAGCCGGATAATATCGTTATTGACGTGCATCGCAATATCTCCGCCCGCAGTATCGCGGTTGGAAAAATGCCCGTATTCGTGCGCCAGCACAGCGCGAAAAGCGTTTTGATGAAAGCCTTTGAGCGCCGCCAAACCGACAATTAAAATGCGTTCGGCTTTGTCCTGCATTTTGACACGCATTCCTCCGCGTTCGTAAACCGCGAGTTCCGCGCCGTGCGTGATGCGGATCTCATTGACCGGACGAGTATTGACGGCAGCGGCAACCTCGCGCACCAAAGCCCATAATGCGGGCGCTTCCGCTTCGGTCAAAACTCGTCCCGGATCTTCCGCTTTGGCGCGGATAACGAGCGATTTGACCATATAAAAAAGCGTCGCCAACGCCACAAATCCGACGATCAGCACGAGTTTGACCGGAATACTGCCGATCCACAAGAAGAACAAAACGATTCCGCCCGCCGCGACGATCACCAGCAGCATCACGATCGGCTGCGAGAGATAATAATAAATTCCCGCGATCGCAATAAGTTTTTTATAGATGCCGCGAAGTCCCGCCTGTCCGCCGCCCGTGATGTCGTTCGGGTCGGAGTTCTCGATCGAATGAAGCGTTTTGGCGGAAAGAATCTTACCCGCGACGAACAAGACCGCCAACCCGAGAAGCCACGCGCCGACCAGATAAAGCCCGTAGAAAAAATAGTTTCCCAGACCGAAATAACTTTTGCCTTTCTCCTTCTCGATCGCCGCTAAAATTTCGGTCGTCGCTTCGCGCGGCAGCCCGAGATTTTCGGCGGCTTTGATTTCCGTTTCCGCCGCCTCAAGCTCCCCGTCGTTAGCGAGCTTGATGCCGTTAAAATAGTGCGTCGCGGCGAGTTCGGGAAACTTATCTTTTAAGGTTTTGACAGAGCTTTTAAAATCATCGAGATGATTTGTCGATAAAGCCAGCTGCGCGAAGAAGACCAGATAATCGGAATCGGTTTCCGTCGCCTTTTGAATCGCTTCTTTAGCTAAGACAAATGCCTGATCCAGATTTGATTTCGGCGGCTGAGAATTACTTGCGCCGGGAGCGGTTAAAGCCAGCGCGTGTCCCATCAAATTGTCGGTCGTGCGGTTCAGGTTGACTGCTTTCTGGGTCATTGCCAAACCTTCGTCGCGTTTACCGGCGGCGATCAATGCGTAGCCCGAGCGTCTTAAAGCGGGTTCGAAGTTTGGCGATTGTTTGAGAACTTCCGCGTAAAGCCTTGCGGATTCCTGATAATTTTTTTGATCGAGCGCAAGGGTCGCGGCTTTGAATGTTTCAACGGCTTTCGGCGCGTTTTTTTGCAATTCCTGCCAGATCTTTTCTTCCTTGGCGGAATCGCGCTCCTTGTCCTGGGCGATCGAGAAGCCCGTAAACAAAAAACAGATCAGCAATCCGGCGATCAGCCAATCGGAGAAGTATTTCATAAATTGTCTTCCTTTTATAACGGTATGAAGTTTTTCGGGTAAAAATTTCCCGGAAAAAATGCTTGAGAATTTTACCACGGGCGTGAAAAATTCACCAAGCATTTTTTTCCGAAGAGATTATTAT
>DATLOR010000521.1:0-3276 GCA_035536135.1 Pyrinomonadaceae bacterium
CCGCGCAGATTGCGCAATCCGAACTGCTCAAAGAGAGAACCTTGACCGAATATCTGATTCGCAAAGTACTGACACCCGAACAGCTTGTCAAGTTCCGTGATTTGCGCGAACAGATTCGCCAGAGAATAAATAATCTGAAAAAACAGAATAATCAAAATACTCAGAACGATCAGCCGCAACAACCGTTAAATCGTTTTCAACAGCGCAAAAATCAGAACCGACCGCAGTAAATTTTACCTGTAATCTTCTTCGATATTTTGTTTAAGCCGAATTTTCAAAAAGTTCGGCTTTTTTTTTTGGCGAGTTCGTTGTAATCTTTGCAAAAGTCTTTTTGTTTCAAAACAGCAAATGAATCCGCTCAAAAATTTTTTATTTCAGTTACAGGAAATTAGTTTATTAGTTTGGCGAGCATTTATCGGGCTTTTCCGCAAACCCCGTTATTTTTCGGAAACGATTCGCCAGATGGATTTAATCGGAGTCGGTTCTTTGCCGATTGTTTTGTTAACGGGATTTTTCACGGGCGGCGTTCTGATCCTGCAAACTTTCCCGACTCTGCAATATTACAGCATCCAAAACGAAGCCGGACGTTCGGTCGCGACCTCGCTTGTCCGCGAGCTCGGTCCGGTTTTATCGGCTTTGATGGTTTCCGGTCGAATCGGTTCGGCAATTTCGGCGGAGCTCGGCTCGATGGTCGTTTCCCAGCAAATTGACGCGATGCGCGCGCTCGGCACCGACCCGACGCGGAAGCTCGTTTCGCCGCGCATTTTAGCCTTGATCTTTATGCTGCCGCTTTTGACGGTTGCCGCCGACATTTTCGGCATCATCGGCGGCGCAATCGTCGCGTCGGGACTTTTTAATCAGGAAACGAATGTTTTTATCACATCGGTGCGTGCCGGAATTACGACCGAAGATCTGATCGGCGGCATCATCAAACCGTTATTTTTCGGGTTGATCATCGGAAGTATCTCCTGCTACAAAGGCTTGAGCACAACGGGCGGAACGGTCGGCGTCGGGCGTTCGACTACGTCGGCGGTCGTGGTTTCTTCGATCGTCGTCATTATTTTTGACTTCTTCCTTTCAAAGGCAATTCAATCAATTTTCGACATCGGACGTATTTAACCTTTATAATTATCGTAAATTTATTATGCTCTCTGCCGACTTAGAAACTGAACCGGAAATAATCGCCGAAGAGAAACTCGGGGAAATTGCCGATATTGAAAACGCGGTCGACGATTCGAGCCGGATTCTGCCGGCGATCGAATTTCGCGACGTGCATCTGTCGTTTGATGATAAAAAAATTCTGAACGGCGTGAGTTTTACCGTCCGGCGCGGCGAAACGAAGATCATCTTAGGCAGAAGCGGCGGCGGAAAATCAACGACGATCCGCTTGATTTTGGGGCTTTTAAAACCCGATTCGGGACAGATATTTGTTGACGGCGAAGACATTACGCATTACACCGAAGAGGAAATGATGCGTGTCCGCCAAAAGATGGGGATGGTCTTTCAGGAAGGGGCGCTCTTTGATTCGCTTTCCGTTTTTGAAAATGTCGCGTACCGTTTGCAGGAACAGGGCGTTGACGAGGAAACCTGTGAAAAGGAGGTCCGCCGGATGCTGCAATTCGTTGATCTCGAAGATGCGATCGACAAAATGCCGAGCGAGCTTTCGGGCGGAATGCGGCGGCGCGTCGGGATTGCCCGTGCACTTGTCGGCGATCCGACGATCGTGATGTTCGACGAACCGACTGCCGGACTTGATCCGCCGACGGCGCGGACAATCTGCGAGCTCGCGATCAAACTGCGCGATCTGGAAGACGTTTCTTCGATCTTCGTAACACACGAGATGAACAATCTCGAATATCTCTCAAGCGAATACGCGACCGTCAACGAAGACGGCGAAGTGATCTATGAAATGGAAGGCGAAAACCTTTGCCTGATTAATACCGAGGTAATTATGTTTCGCGACGGCGAAATCATTTTCAGCGGTAAGGACGAGCAATTAAGAAAAACCGACGACGCTTACATCAGAAAATTTATTCGCGGCAAATAAAGGGGAAAATTATGGCAAGTACAAAAAATATAACAATGAGCCAGCTTCGGGTCGGCATTTTTGTTCTGTTCGGACTTCTGGTGCTGGCGTTTTTGATCTTGAATTCGACCGGCGATTTTAACCCGTTCGAGAAAAAACTGCGTCTGAAAGCGCGTTTTGCGCAAGCCGACGGTTTGCGCGAAGGCTCGGAAGTGCAGCTTGCGGGCGTCCATATCGGCAAAGTTGAATCAGTTTCGCTGCTGCCGCCCGACAGTCCCGAAGATTTTAAGATCGAAGCCGTTTTAGCGGTTGACCGCGAACTCAATAAACGCCCGATCACCGAGCGGATCCGCACCGATTCGACCGCCCAGCTCGTTGCCACATCGATTCTTGCCAACGACAAAATGATCAATATTACGCCAGGAACTGCAAAAGGTTCGGCGGTGGCGGAAAATCATATACTCGATTCGACGCAGGCGATTTCGATCAACCAATTAACTCAAACCGGCAACGAGCTTTTACAACAGATCAACAAGATCGCGACACCGGCGAACGAAATCCTCAACAAAGCCAATCAGGGCGACGGCACGCTCGGGCAAATCATCAATAACGACCAGCTTTATAAAAGCCTCGATTCGACCGTCGGCGAAACAAAACTGACGATGCTCAAACTGCAAAACACGCTCGACCGCGTCAACAAAGGCGACGGAAGCGCGGGAAAACTTCTCAATGACCCCGAGCTTTACAATAATTTGAACAAGACCGTAAAACAGCTCGAAGCGATTTCCAACGATATTCGCGCCGGACGCGGCAGTGCCGGAAAATTTGTCTCCGACGATGCTTTTTACAACGAAACGCGTCAAGCGGTCGCCGATCTTCGCGTGACGGCTTCAAAACTCAACGGAATTGCCGACGATTTTAAGTTGATCACGACCGATCTGACCGAAGGAAAGGGCACGGCAGGTAAATTCTTAAAAGACGAAAAACTTTACGAAGATGCGCGAAACACTTTAGCGCGTTTTAATTCGACCGCCGAAAAGATCGACACCTTGCTCGGCGACGCGCAAAACGGCAAGGGAACGATCGGGAAACTGATCACAGACGAAACGCTTTACAACAATTTGAATCAAACATCTTCGAACATCAATCAATTTTCGTCGGAAGCCACGAAATTGCTTTACGATTTTCGCCAGAATCCGAAAAAGTTTTTGTCGATCAAATTCAAATTGTTTTAGAAGAATTACATAAAT
>DATLOR010000522.1:0-8574 GCA_035536135.1 Pyrinomonadaceae bacterium
ATCGATTGCTCTGGCTGTAAATTCACGACCGCCAGGGCAAACGCGCCTTGATATTCGATCGCCCAGGTGTAGCCGCGCCCTTGTCCGCGACCGTCCGCATCAAAATGGAATGCGCCTTGCGCCTGCTGTCCGCCTCCGTAATTCTGCTGTTGATTGCCGTAATTTGGGGGCGGCGTTTGTTGATTCGGCGGCGGCTGTTGCTGAGAGTATTGCTGCTGCTGGTTCGGCGGCTGATTAAATTGTTGTTGCGGCGGCGGAGTCGGCTGTTGCGGCGGCTGATTTTGCAAAGTATAACCGCAGCTTCCGCAAAATTTCGCGTTCGGCATTAATTGAGCGTTACATTTCGGACAATTCATAATTTTTGTAAATGGAAAGTTGAAAACGGAAAGTGGAAAATGGCTTTAAGAGATTTTCCACTTTCCATTTTCAACTAATTTTAACTCCTTTTGATTTTTCGATAATAATTCGACTGGCTTCTTCGGCGTTGGCGGCAAAATCGAGCAGTGAAACATCCGCTTCGCTGACCGCCAGATTTTCCTGCCAGACTTTGACGACTTCTTTCCAGCAATCGCCTAAAAGCACAAGCGGGCGTTTGTCGAGAACACGGGTTTGCAGTTTGTTCCAGACAAGCGAAATTTCCGTGACGGTTCCCATCCCGCCGCGCAGGGCGACAAATCCGACCGAGCGCGTGATCAGATTTTGCAGGCGGTCGTAAAAATGGTCAGAGGCGACTTTATCGGTTAGATAACGATTCGGCTCGCCTTTGAATTGATTCATCACGATCCCGAAAACGCGACCGCCTTTTTCGCGTGCGCCGCGCGAAGCGGCTTCCATCACGCCGAGATAGCCGCCCGTGCAGATTGTAAATCCGGCTTCGGCAAGCCGTCCGCCGAGTTCTTTGGCTTGCAGATATTCGGGCGAGTTTTCACTGCATTTCGAGCCGCCGAAAATTGTTACGATTTTTTCAGATGTATTTTCAAGCACTAATATTTACCGCAAATTTTTGATTATAAAACTACAGTCATTATATTAGCGTTGCGTTTGAAAGCAAAATCTTTAAGTTTCTTTTGATGCTTCTTCGGGCGTTAAATTTCCCGCTTCGTGAATGGCACGGGTCGTGTCGGTAAAAAGTAAAATCACGCTTCCGACGACAAAGAAAACGATCAAACCCAAAATTGCGTGACGAAATGAGCCGGTCCGGCTGATGATAATCGTAAAAAGAATCTGTCCCATCCACGAAGTTCCCTTTTCGCTGATCTCGTACAGCCCGAAAAACGAAGATTCGCGCCCCACGGGAATCATCTGCGAATACAAAGATCGCGAAAGTGCCTGTGCGCTGCCTAAAACCAATCCGATAAACGCGCCCATAATGACCGCCTGAAATTTCGTGGCTAAAATTGCGTAGGCAAAAATGACGATCGCGCACCAGATTATCAAGGATAAAATAATCGTTCTTTTTGTGCCGATAACGCGGGCGATTCTTTCAAATACCAGCGCGCCGACCAGCGCGCAAACCTGCGCGACGATAAAAATCTGGATCAGGAAAGCCTTATCTAAATTGGCGGTTCTTTCGGCTTGCGTGAAAAGTTCCTGTGAAAGAAAGCTCGAAGACATCAGAATCACGGTTTGGATGCCGTCGTTATAAAAAAGATAAGCGATCAGAAAAAGCATCGTATAGCGAAGCCGGCGCAGTTCCTTGAGAGTTTGCCAAATCTCGCTAAACCCGACCGTTAAAAGATTTTTATCGTCCGGAACTTCCTTATCAGGCTTGCGGGTTTTGAGGTAATAAAAACTGATCGCCCCGAAAATACCCCACCAGGCGGAGGCGGCAAGAAATGAAATCCGTGCGGCAAGCGCGGTCGAAATCCCTAAACTTTCCGCATTATTGAGAAGCAGGATTGACAGAACGAGCATCACGACTCCGCCCAGATAGCCCAGACCGTAACCGTAGCTCGAAATTTTGTCGCGCTTGTCTTCGGTCGTAATATCGATCAAAAACGCGTTGTAAAAAACATTCGCGGCGGCAAAAGCCATATTTGAAAGAATCACCAGAAGGCTCAGTCCGATATAGGAATCCGTGATAAAAAACATCAGCGTTCCCGCGATTACCCCGACATAGCAAAATATCGCCATCAGGCGTTTTTTCAAATGCGTATAATCGGCGATCGCACCCAGGATCGGCAGGAAAACAACGAGCGAAACCGTTGAAACCGCCGTACAAAACGAAAATAACCCCTTGGCGGTGACATTAAAAAAGAACAGATCGAAAACGACACCGTCCTCGCCGACCGCATTCTGCGCCAAACTTAAAAGGTAAGGTCCGACCAAAACGCCGATGACCGCCGTAAAAAACGCCGAGTTTGCCCAATCGTAGAGCATCCAGCCGAAAATTTCTTTGCGGTCGTTTTTGGTTATTGTGTTTTCTTCTTTCATTTTGTCAGTAAATGTAAAATTGCCGGAGTAATATCGGTTAAATCTTTGATCTGATCTACTATTTCGTCCTTTTTGCGCCCCCAAACAATTGTCGGAACATCGTTTAAAGTATGATTGCGGACGGACAAATCTTCTATGTTTCCGTGGTCGCTTGTCAAGATAAAAGTTGTCTTTTCCAAATCAATTCTACGAATAGTTTCGCGGATAAATTCGGCAAGCAGCGGTAAATGGATTCGTGCGCGCTGAAAATCCTGGTCGTGACCGATCTTATCGGTGATAAAATGCTCATACAGCGTAAAACGGAAATCGCGCGAAAGCTCCGATAGAATTTCAGCCGCGTCGCCCGGCGAAAAGAGCGGCGCGTCGAAGCCTCTGTCGATCAAAGTTTGATTCGTAAAATCGTGAAATAAAGCCTTGCGACCCAGAAGATCGGGCAATTTTCGGAACTGCATACCGGCGGCTTCGACGGCACAGGTCGTTGCCGATTTCCAACGCTGTTTTTCGGTAAAAAATTGCGGCGTGTAGGTATTCGCAAAAATTGCGGGTTCGATCTTTCGATCTTTAAGCTGGCGAAAAACAGAGTGTTCTTTGATGACCTCGCGCAATTTTTCGTTTGGAAAACCCTGTTTATGATACCCGAGAAACTTCGGAGCATTGATTCCCGTCAAGATCGTCGTTTGCCCCGACGCGCTTTGCGGGCGACCTTCGATCCCGAGTCTCGGATCGGTTGGAACTAAAACTCCGTCAAAAATTATTTTTTCGGAAACCTCTTTAAAATGCCCGAGCGGTTCGATGTTCCTTACGAGAAACAGCGGGTTATTTTGAGTTATTTCACCGATTCCCAATCCGTCAATAAAAAAAAGGATGACAGACGATGAATTTATTTTACTCATTACCAATAATTTTATATTTTTTCGGAAAATATGGTAGCGAATCAGTATGAAATTAAATGTTGACCTCTTTAGAATTTCAATATATAATATCCGGCACTTTCCAATTTCCAAAGGCTAGGAGGTAGATAACCGATGTCCGAACCCACCAATTCACGACATAAAAAACCAAAACAGCCGTCGCTCCATATTGCTGTGAGAATAGTCAATGCGGATCGTAAAGCTGAACCCATGTTTACTCTACTTTGATGAAGTGCGGATTCCCGGTAACTCAGGCGAGTTAGAAGCAGGAAAGACGGGAAAACGTAAAAACGTAAGGTGAAAACAAGCGGCAAAAGGAGGAAGGCAGATGATAAATTCTAAAATAAAATCCAGAACAATTATAGTTTTATTTACGCTTGCAGTTATGAGCGCAGCGAGTTTTTATGTTTTTCGAAACAAAGTTTCGGCAGCCGGCTTTCAGGGTTCGATTTACACAACAACCTTCGATGGACTGTCGGTCAACGAAAATTCTTATTCAAGTAAAGATGCGGTTTACCTAAGCGGAGGACCGCAAAATACAACTGCCAACGGTCTTCCCGACGGCACGTATTATTTCCAGGTAACCGACCCGAGCGGAGCGACTTTGCTTTCAACGGACCCGGCAGTTTGCCGGCAATTGGTCGTATTTTCCGGAAGAGTTACCGCCGTGGAAGGACCGTCTTGTCAGCATTCGACCGGCATTCCGAATTCGGCAAACGGCTCGACACCCGTCAAGCTGGCACCTTTTGCCGACACGCCGAACAGCGGAAGTCAGTACAAAGTTTGGTTGATTCGCCAGGGGTCGGGTACGACCGTCGCAGCCGACGGAATGCATATCAATTTTAGCCCCAACAACGCAAAGACCGATAACTTTAAGGTTTTGTTTGTAGCTTGCCCCAATTGCAGCCCGACTTCATTGCTAGCCGGAAGAAAGTTCTACGATGCAAACGGTAATGGGTTATTTGACGAAGGTGAAGTTACGCTTGAAGGCGTGCAAATTTTGATTATCGCGGGTGCCACCACAACCGTCGTGACAACGAACGAAGCTGGTAATTGGAATATTACTGTCCCGACCGGTGTGGAATACATCGTGCTCGAATTCCTCCCCTTTACCGGTCCTGACGGCGAGCCCGGCTCGTATTGGCAGCAAACCGCGCCGGTCGCCGACACTGAAGGATTTCAGGGGTACGTCGGAACTGTGAACGGAGATCAAACCAATCTCAACTTCGGCAATATCTGTTTCAAACCTAATTCCGAGGGAACTCCGGTGGCGTCGTCGTCGCCGTGCCCTGTCAGCGATCTGCCGCCGCCGCCGCCAACACCGACGCCGACGCCGACGCCCTGCCCCGACTGCAGCCCGACTGCGGTGTTAAGCGGAACGAAGTTCTATGATACAAATGCAAATTCGTTGTTTGACCTGGGCGAAGTTCCGGTTGCAGGCGTGCAGATCGCAGTCGTCCTGACTACCGGTGAAGGTACAACCCTAACGTTCGCGACGACGGACGCGTCGGGTAACTGGAGTTTGAGTGTGCCGGTCGGAGCGCAATACATAGTCAGCGAGTATCTGCCTGATACCGATCCGGAGGTCGAACCCGGTGGATATTGGGAGCAAACCGCGCCCTTACCAAACGACGAAGGTGTTCGCAGTTACAGCGGGACGGCAAGCGGAAATCAAAGCGGGTTAAACTTTGGGAATCATTGTTTCCATACAGACTCCCAAGGGAACTCGTTTGCGTCGTTAACGCCGTGTTCCGTTAAGTATCCGAATCCTCCGCCAACGCCGACCCCGACACCCGACAACCAATAAAATGAGGTCGAAAGGCTGCGTGAAACGCAGCCTTTCTTATTTCGTCAGAAACTATTCGAGCTATAAAAAATTAACTCAAACAGCAATTTGCTCACACTTTCCCGCGCGGCGGCGATTGCGGCAGAATATTGCGGCTAAGCCTCAAAGGATATTTCTAATTTTCAAACGGACGCAGTCGGAGAAAATATCAAAATCTTGACAGACTTTTCAAGACTTTGAAATAAAGTAAAACAAATTCTCGGAGATTTATTTTAAATTATTCAAAATCAAACTCCTTTCCCGATAAAACCTTGACATTCAACCCCAAAAAGAGTAAATTTCAGACACTATTCTGTTTTAATTAACTTCAGTAGTTTTGATTGTAAGTATCTAATACCAAATGACAATTTACTGGGGACTTTAACCAACAATTAACTGTTTTGAGGAGGGAAAATTCTATATGTCTTGGACTAAAATGACTCAGTCCACGCACTCTTTAGCTTATGCCTTTGCCGTAATTAGTTTAGCGGCTATCGGACTATGGATCGGAGTGCATAACAATTCAGCCGAAGCAAACACCACAATTGCTTCAAGTATTGCCGCTCCCGCAGCGACCTTTACCGGCACCGGCACAGGTAATATTCCTGACTTACCGTCGGGAACTACCTGTCAAACCGCACAGGGAACCCCGTTAAACGTTACATTCAACGTAACAGGAATTACCGGCAACGTTTCAAACGTTGCTATATCAGCGACCGGTTTTCACTCATGGGTCGGGGACATTACGGCAACATTGATCGCACCGAACGGTGCATCACATTCCGTTTTCGGCAGAACCGGAGCAACGACTGCCGGAAGCTCGGGCGACAGCTCGGATTTTAACGGAACCTACAACTTTACCGACGCCGCGGCGGCTCCTCCGTCAGGCGGTTGGTGGCAGGAGGCAACACTGCAAGGGGCGGCTGTTGCTCTAACCCCGGGTTCTTACCGAACAACCGCGTCAGGCGGTGCGGGTGCAACCAATCCGATGCCCGCAACTTCGATGAATCCGTCATTTACAGGTGTTGCAAATGCCAACGGAACCTGGACACTTCGTTTAACCGATGGTTGTGCACTTGATACCGGAAACATTTCGGCTTCCGTTCTGACAGTTGTCGGCGCAGCAGTTCCGACCGATGCCAACACGGATTTCAACGGCGACGGCAAAACCGATTTCGTCGTTGCCCGCGCAACAACAACGCCTTTGAGCGAAGCTACGGCTCCGGGTCTGGGACCAATTCTCCGCAACGTTGACAGCAGTTCGGAAACAAAATCGAGAACCGGACGAGACAAAACCGAAAGCGTTCTGGCTCCGCCGATTTACTGGTACACGAGCTTTAACGGTTCGGGTACGACCGGTGTCGGACAACTCGGCGATGCCGCGACCGACTTTATCGTAACTGAAGATTTTGACGGCGACCTGAAAGACGATTTAACTGTCTGGACGGAAGCTCCGGCGACCCAGGCTAATTTCAAGATTCTGCAAAGCTCGACAAATACGATCAGAGTAGAATTATTTGGTCAAACAGGTGATGATCCGGCAGTAGTCGGCGACTATGACGGCGACGGCAAAGCCGATCCGGCTGTTTATCGTTGTCCCGGTGCTGCCGCTCCTGACGGTCAATGCTACTTCTACTATCGCGGCAGTAACGCGAATCCAAGCGGAAACGTCACATATGTTCCGTGGGGATTCGGTGTTGACGGCGATTTCTTCCCGTATGTCGGTGACTTTGACGGCGACGGCAAGAACGATTTTTGTATCCAAAGAGCCAATCCCTCATCGCCGACAAACGGTCAGTTTATTCTCCTGAGATCATCCGATCTTGGTATTGAATATATCAACTGGGGACTTTCATCAGACTTCCTGATTCCGGGCGACTATGACGGCGACGGTAAAACCGATCTTTGTGTCCGCCGAACGGTTGGAGGCAACAGACAACACTGGATCCTAACGCGCACCGGCGCAACCAGTTTTGCTAACTGGGGGGTCACGGGCGATTCTTCCGCGCCGGGCGATTATGACGGCGACGGTAAAACCGACCTTGCCATTTGGCGCGGCAGTTCAACTCCCGGAGACAGCCGTTTCTGGATTCTCAATTCGAGCAACAGCTCGGTTACCCAGTTTACCTGGGGACAATGCGCGACGGTTAATACTTGCGATTTCGCGGTTGCCGGTTGGGCAGTTCACTAATTCTTTAATTGGTGTTTTATAAAAAGAGGCTGGGATTTATTCTCAGCCTTTTTTTATTTGTGATGAAAGTAAAGCGGTCTGAAATCATTTTCCTGCAAAGATTGATAAACGATTTCAGAGACGGCTGAAACACGGGTTTCATTTAAAAGACTTGCTAGATCGGCTTCCGAAGTTAGAAACTTTAAACTCGCTAGATCATCCGGCGAGGAAAATATAAACTCATCAACCGCACCGCTTGTGAGCAAAGTTTTGAGTTTAATAATTTCTGAACGGTCTTGAAAATCAGCTTTATAAAGCGGTAATTCCTCAACGATTGCTTGTTCGGCTTTTAACTTTTCGATCAAAGCTAGATCCGCTGATTGTTCAGTTACGATCAAAAACCGCAGCCCGTCAAACACGCCGCCGACAAACTGCGAAATCTCCGAAAAAACGGCTTCATCTTTTATTTTTGACGGAATCACGTCGGCGTGAACCTGCACGAACCGCAGGCGGTCGGCGACGGCTTCGCCAATCGCACATACCGTCAAATTATCTAATTCAAAAAAATCCGTTTCGAGCTCGCGCAATGCCTCGATAAAATAATCGGCGGCAAAAACATCGGTAAAAATTATCCAGTCAAAATCCGTCAGATTTCTTAAATGATGCGCGGCGGTTTCGGTTATTTCGAGTTTTTCCGTTTCTATCAATGGAAAGATCAGACAATTTTCACCTTTTTTTTTCAACTCGGAAATCAGTTTTTTATTGAAAGGACTGGCAAATAAACCGTAGGTTTTGATAATTTCGAGGTTCGACATTTTATAAAATTGTAACCGCTGGTAAAATTTCTGCAAGTTTGCATTTGCCTTGCAAAATACTTTAGTCTTGAGTCTTTAGCGCTGAGTCTTGAATTCTGAACTTTTGACTCTTGACTCAAGACTCCCGGATCAAGACTTAGAAAATCTATGAAAGCAATGATTTTAGCCGCCGGATTCGGCACACGGCTTTTTCCATTAACAATTGACCGCACGAAACCAGCGATTCCGTTTCTCGGTAAACCGCTCGTCGGATATGTTGCCGAATATGTTGCGAAATTCGGCTTTAAAGACATTGTGGTCAATCTTCATCATCAACCCGAATCCGTCCGCGAAGTTCTCGGCGACGGCTCGGAATACGGCGTCAATATTCATTACACGGAAGAAGTCCCCGACATACTGGGAACGGCGGGCGCACTCGAT
>DATLOR010000523.1:0-4113 GCA_035536135.1 Pyrinomonadaceae bacterium
TCATCTTCGACCACCAGTAATGCAGACCGCCCATATATCCCAAAACCGTTCCGCCGACCATCACGTAATGGAAATGTGCGACGATGAAATAGGTGTCGGTCAGGTGAACCGTCAAACCGATCGAGCCGAGGAAAAGTCCCGTTAAACCGCCGATCAGGAAAAGTCCCATAAATCCGATCGCGTAAAGCATCGGCGTGTCGTATGAAACCGAGCCTTTGTAAAGCGTCGCCGTCCAGTTGAACATCTTGATCGCCGAAGGCACGGCAACGACCATCGTCAGGAACGAGAAAACGAGTCCCGCGTAAACCGATTGTCCCGAAACGAACATATGATGTCCCCAGACGAGAAAACCGAACACGGCGATCGCGATCGAAGAAAACGCGATGAATTCGTAGCCGAAGATCTTTTTGCGCGAGAAATTCGAGATCAATTCCGAGATCACGCCCATCGACGGCAGAATCATAATGTAAACCGCCGGATGCGAGTAGAACCAGAAAAGATGCTGGAACAGGATCGGGTCGCCGCCGATTGCCGGATCGAAAATCCCGACGTGTCCGACTCTTTCAAGCGCGAGCAGTAAGATCGTGATTGCGACGACCGGCGTGCCGAGAATCATCACGAGCGCGGTCGCGTAATTTGCCCAGACGAAAAGCGGCAGACGGAACCAGGTCATTCCCGGCGCACGCATTGTGTGAACCGTCACGATAAAGTTCAAACCCGTCAGGATCGACGAAAATCCGTTAATGAATACGCCTAATCCGACCGCCATCACATAAGTATTTGAAAAGGTCGTCGAATACGGCGTATAAAATGTCCAGCCCGTATCAACGCCGCCCTGCATCAAAGCCCAGAGCGTCAACGCGCCGCCAATCCAGTAGATATACAAACTAAGCAGATTGATCCGCGGCAGCGCAAGGTCTTTGGCGCCGATCATGATCGGCAGTAAAAAGTTCCCCAAAATTGCCGGAATGACCGGAATTAGGAAGAAGAAAACCATGATCACGCCGTGCTGTGTGAAAACTTTGTTGTATGTTCCGGTTTCGAGCAAATCGCTCTGCGGTGTCAAAAGCTCAAGCCGGATCGTCGCCGCATACAAACCGCCGATCAGGAAAAAGGCGGACACGGTGATCAGATACATAATCGCAATGCGCTTATGGTCTTTCGTCAAAAGCCATGATTTCAGGGTGAAACCGTTTGTTAAATAATTTACTTTCGGCTCTTCTCCGATATTAATTGTATCTACGTTCTGCATAACTCACCTATTTATTACTACTTTTTGTCGGCTCGGTTTTATTACTCGGTGCATTCGGATTGCTTGCCGTTTTTGTATTGGCACTCGTACTGCTCGAATTGCTGTTGCTCGTCGTCGGCACAGCCGGAGTCGTCGTCATTGCCGGACTCGTTGCCGCCGCGTTCGGGTTTAACGATTTTACATAAGCAACTAATGCCATCAGCTGTTCCTCGGTGACCTGTCCTTTAAAGGTCGGCATGATCGGCTGATAGCCTTCGACCACCTGTCCCGACGGATTCAAGATCGAGTTGCGGATATATTCTTCGTCGGCTTTGACCGTTTGTCCGGTGGTCAATTTAACATCCGTTCCGAATAAACCTTCGAGCTTTGCGCCGCGCTGACTTGCGCCGCCCGCGTGACATGAAGCGCAGCCGAGTTTGTTCGTAAACAATTCTCTTCCGGCTTCGACCGGCGTTTGATTCGAACCGCCGCCCGCAAGCCAATTATCAAATTCGCTCTGTTCCATAACATAGACCCAACCGCCCATTCCCGAGTGATTAAGTCCGCAATATTCAGCGCAGTACAAATGATATTTGCCCGGTTTTGTCGCTTCAAACCAGAGCGTCGTGTAGCGTCCCGGCACAACGTCCGCCTTTGTTCTGAACGCCGGAATATAAACGTCGTGCAAAACGTCCTCGGTCGTCATCGTCAGCTTGACCTTACGACCGACGGGAACGTGCAGTTCGTTAATTTCGCGCTGTCCCGTGCCGTGCTGAAACTTCCACATCCATTGTTTCCCGACGACATAGATCTCCATCGAATCGGCAGGCACGCGGGTCTGATTATAAAAAATGTATGCGCCGCCGATGAAGATCGTCATCGAAACGACAAACGGAATGATCGACCAGACCGTCTCGAGCATGATCGAGCCGTGAATTTCGTCAGGTGTCGCAAATTTTTCCTTCTCGCGGTATTTAACGAAGAAAAAGAAAATTGCCACGACAATCGGAATCGAAAAAGCCACGCTCACGAGAATCAGGTAAAAATAGAGATAATCTACCTGCCAAGCGAAGGTCGAAGCCTGGTCGGGAAATAATGGAACCCACGAAGTACTTTGCATAATCATAATCAAAAGGCAGAAAATCAAACTATTCCAGCACTGGTTTTCTTTGCAATTTGAAACTTCAAATTTAATGTTTCAAAGACGCTTTATTTCAAACTTCCGTCAGCGTCCTCTCGTTTTTTGCCTTTTCGCCAAAAGACGAAAAGCATTGCGCCTAATCCAATCAATGTCGCGATGCCGCCAAGACGCATCACTCTCAAAATCGACAAACCGTATTTTCCCGTCGCCGGGTCGTAATGAAAACAATAGAGCATCAACTGTTCGGCGGAACTGCCGATCTTGTTTTGCGCCGATTCCATCACGGCAAATTTCACATCCTTCGGCGCATAATCGATGCCGTACAGGTAGCGCGAAAGTTTGCCTTCGGGCGTTGTCACCATAATTCCGCCGGCGTGCGCAAACTGGTTCGACTGCTCGTCCCACTTGTAATTAAACCCGACGGCTTTTGTGACCTTGTCAATCTCGCTCTGCGTGCCCGTTAAAAAGTGCCAGCCGTTCTCCGTGCCCGGTCGCGAATAGCGCTTCATATAGCTTTCTTTTTTGTTCTTCGCCAGATCGGGCTTATCGTTTTCGCGCGCGTCGAAGCTGATCGCGACCACGTCGAATTCTTTTCCCGTATCGAACGTTAAACTTTTCAATGTGCCCGTCAAACCGTTGAGAACTTCGTTGCAGAGCATCGGGCATTCGTAATAAACGAGTGCCAGAATGACCGGTCTTTTTCCGAAAAACTCGCCGAGTTTTACTTCCTTGCCGTTCTCGTCCTTGAAAACCGCGTCGAGCGGAACCTGTTCGTTCAACTTTTGCTCGATGCCGATCGTTTTCAGAGCCGCCGGCAAACCGTTGCTCGTTCCCGCATCATTCGGGTCGTAATACTTCGGCGCATAGAGCGGCGAATTGTAATGCTCGGTCTTTTGCGCCGAAACATTGCCGATTGTCAATAAAACAATGATTACCGCAAAAAGTTTCAGCCTTAAAACTGCTAATTGTGCCGAACTTTTTTTCATTTTTACTACCTTCTTCTGTCGGTGCGGGTTCTGCCTGCACTCGAATATGAAACAAACGTGCTTGCTTCAGTCAAAGCGTTTTGCGCTTCATTGCCTGCTCTTGCTTTCGGGTTTTCCTCAAGCAGTTTCTTCTTGGCTTCGTCAATCCCTAAACTTAAAGCGGTCGTCGTCTTGCCGTCTGCGCTGACCGCCTTGCGACCGTCTTTCCATTCTTCTTCCCACTGCTTGTGCAGTTCACGGTATTCCGACTGCGGCGCTTTCAGTTCAAGATTAACGCGTCCGTTCGGACCGTCGACACCGAATCCCGGCGCGGCTTGCAGGCGCGGACCATTGGCAGGCGGAAGCTTTTCCTGTTCGCTCATCGCCAACGGACTTTTGGCGTCTTTCGTCTTTGCCGCGTCATCTTCCAAAACATTCTGCAATGCCCACATCAAACCGAAAGTGACGACGATCAGAAGAAACAAACCGACTCCGAAATAAATAATTCCGCGCATCCCGATGAGATTTTGCTCATACGGCTTGTCGAAATCTACAAAAGTTTTTTCGTGCTTTGTCTTTCCCATACATTTAATTTGGGATTTGGGATTTCGGATTCGGGATTGAATTTTTTATTAAATCCGAAATCCCAAATCCACAATCCGAAATCGTTAATGTCCTTTTCCGTGCTCGATCGCATTTTCCAAAAACGGGTCTTTGATCGGAACCAGCGGACGCTGCGCCAGTTGATAAAAGAAAAATGCCAACCAGAGACCGCC
>DATLOR010000524.1:0-19496 GCA_035536135.1 Pyrinomonadaceae bacterium
CGGGCGTGTTGTGATTTTCCGCCATCATAAAGCGCGGTTTATATGCGCCGATCCCGATCAGAAAATAATCGATCTGCGGGAAAAGCTCTGCCGTTTCCTTGTAATGCGACCCGAAACCCGAATCGCCGCTGAAATAGATCGTTTTGCCGGCGCCTTCGATTACGTAACCGCCCCAGAGAATGTGATTCGTATCGAAAAGTCCGCGTTTGCACCAATGCCGAACGGGCAGAAACGTGATCTTCACCGATTCGTCCGGCAAATTATACTGCTGAAACCAGCCCGCCGTCTGCACCTGGTTCGAAGGCTGAATCCAATCTTTCAGAAGTTCTTCCATCCGCAAACCGCCGTAAAAGCGTGCGTTCGGGAATTTGTTTGCGATCGCTTTGATCGAATTTTCGTCCGCGTGATCGCGGTGATCGTGCGATAGCAGAACGTAATCGACGCGTTTGATCTTTTCGATCGGCGAGGGGATTACGACGAGCGGTTTGAGAAACGAAGGTTCCCCGAAAACCGGGTCGAGCAAGATGCTTTTTCCGCCGAGCCGAATAAAAAACGAAGCGTGCCCGAGCCACAAAATGCCGTCCCGTTCGCTCGCTAAAAATTCGGTCGGATCTTTTACTTCAAGCCGCGCGGTATCACTGAGCTTTTCCTGCTTTTGCGGATTCGTGCTCAAAGCCCATTTGAGCATTTTCGAAAACTTCGGCAAAAAAGGAAATTCATGGTTTACGAACCTGTCGTTTTCATCAACCGGAGTTCCCTTCCAATCCGCCTTGACGGTTTTCAAATTCTCGTTGCTCGCGTATTTTGCAATCACTGATTTATCTTTTGCGTTTACTAACATAATGACTGCAAATAAGATGGCAATTAAAGCTAAAATAATGCCGGTTATTTTGAGAAGTTTTTTTAACATCCGATTTATCTTTTAATTTTCGACAGCTGTAACTATGTCCGAATAAAACAAACTGATCGAATTTGGCGGAAGCTCTAAAATAATTCCGCCATTTTCGGCTTTTGTAATCGTTGCCTTTTTAAGCGGCGAAAAAATAAGTCGCTGATGCGGTTCATCCAAAACATATTTTAAATCGTCCAATTCGCCTAATTGCATCTTCGGCAAAGAGATCCGTTTGGGGCTGTTCGATAAATTAAGACCGCACACGACATAATTATTTTTTCGATAACGAAGCGATTTATCTTCTTCAAAATAACGACCAAACAAATAAGCTTCGTTGTCGTAAAATAAATCTACGGTTTTACCTTCCCTAAACGCACGATTTTCCTTGCGCAATTTTATCCAATTCCGCGTCCATTCGAACATTTTCAGCTCGTCCAAAGTTCTGCCATCCTTGGTAAACTTATTTTTTGAATCGCCCGAAAAACCGCCGCTGAAATCTTTCCGGTTGTCGGGATCGTGTCCGCCGGTCATCGCTATTTCTTCGCCGTAATAAAGCTGCGGGATTCCGCGTGTCGAAAGAACAAATGCCGTGTGGAGCATTGCGCCTTCGAGTGTTGCGCCCGGCAAGCTCATAAAACGGTCGGTGTCGTGATTGTTCGCCAAAACCGTGACGTTATTGACATTTGCGTAAAGCCCGTCGAATTTCAAAACGTCGCGCAGCGCGCGCACCGGCTTTTTGCCCGTAAAAACTTCCTGCGATGTCCGCCAGAGCTTGAAATCGAAAACCGACGGAAGCCGCGTATCAATCCCGTCCCAACCCGTTTTGCCGCCCTGAAAAAACGCGGTTTGCGCCGGTTCTTCTTCGAAAACTTCGCCGACCATAAAAAATCGCGGATATTGCTTCAAAATCGCGCCCGACCAATCGCGGATAAACCATCTTGGCATATATTGGATCGTGTCCTGCCGGATTCCGTCAATGCCCGTCGCGCCGATCCACCAGAGCGCGTTTTGAAGCTCGTAACGAGCAACTTCCGGCTCGTCCTGATTCATATCGGGCAGTGAAAAATCGAACCAGCCTTTCAGTAAATTATCGCGTTCGGCTGGCGAAGCGTTCGGACTGAGCAGGACGGAATTATTGAAAGTGTTTTGAGTAAAGGGCGGAAACCAGTTTTCGAGCGGCGGAGCTTTCATCCACGGATGTTTGAAACCGACGTGATTCGCGACCTGGTCCTGAATTACCTTGATGCCGTTTCGATGCGCCGTTTCGATCATTTCCCGCAAATCTGCAAATGAACCGAAATGATTTTCCACGCCGTAATAATCAACCGCGCCGTAACCGTGATAACTCGTCATCGGACACCAGGGCTTGTCGCAGTTCGTCACATCGTCCGTGTTGTCATACCAGGGAGTCAGCCAGATTGCGGTGATGCCGAGTTCCTTTAGATACGCCATTTTCGATGCGATGCCTTTAAAATCTCCGCCGTGCCACGCCCGCGGATTTTGGCGGTCAACATCCTTGTTGTTTGACGCATCGCCGTCGGCAAAACGGTCGGTCATTACCAGATAGATCACGTCGTCATTCGTAATTCCCTGAAAATTCGTTTTTGCGTCCAAAGGCGCGAGAATTTCAAACGGCACGGTCGTTTTGCCTTTGGCGGTCGAAACTTCAAAATCGTATTTCGCAGGTTTAGCGTTTTTCGCAATCACGACATCAAAAAACAAATAATCCCCCCGACCATTGACGCGAATATTTGAAACTTTCAGCGAACCATTTTTCGAGAAAACTTTCGCGTTCTGAAAATTTTCGCCGCGCACAAGCAGTCGAACCGGATTGATCGAATGATTTGCCCACCAATTCGGCGGCTCGACCTTCGAAACCCGCGGCGCGGTTTGCCCGTAGCCGAAAACAGTCAAGGCAAAAAATGCTAAAGCAATAAATTTTATCTGAAAAATTCTTTTCATCACGGTTTCTTTTGTTCGGTTTCGGGCGAAACGGGTAATTTATCAGCCGGAGTTTTTGTCCCCGAACCGATATTTTCGGGCAGATCGCGCACCTGATCGGCGGAAGTCGATGACCCCGAACCGACGTTGAAAGCCTTTTCGAGGCGTTTGAATTCGGCAAAGACCAGATCGGCTTTTTCCTTTTGTTTGAGGCGCGAATAAGCGATAAAAAGCTGGTAGCGCACGCCCGGATCGTCTTTGCTCAGCAAGATGCCTCTTTCCAAAATCGGTACGGCTTCGCTGAATTTTTTCTGGCGATTGAGCAATCTTCCCAAATCGTAATACGCCGGATAATTTACCGGGTCGAGCTTGATCGTTTGCCGCAAAATCTGTTCGGCTTTGACCAGATCGCCGCGTTCGAGCGCGATGTAGCCCATACTTGCCAGAACATCGGCGTTGTTCGGTTTGACCTTCAAAACCTTTTCAAAAGCGGCGAGAGCTTCGTCGAACAATCCTTCGGCTCGCGCCATATAACCTTTCAAATAATTAAAGTTAGCGTCGTTCGGATATTTCTCCAGAACCTTTTCGAACACCTTTCGCGCGTCGCTGTATTGCTGAAGCCGAAAATATGTAACGCCCAGACGCAGCTGGTAAAGCACCCGGTCGGGCTGAAGCTGCGCGGCTTTTTGATAAAACGGCAAGGCTCCCGTGACTTTTTTGTTTTTCAGTAATTCTTCGCCGATCAGAAAATTCGGCTCGTGATAATCGGGCTTTAATTGGATGGCTTTGAGCCAGTAGCTGACCGCTGCGTCGCTGTCTTTTAAGGCTGAATAAATTAATCCCAAACGATAGTAAACTTCGGGCAGCGAAGGATTCAGATTAACCGCTTCGAGCAAAATCCGCTGCGCCTCGGCGAGTTTGTCCAGGTTGTAGTAAGCGATGCCGAGATTGTATAAAACATCGGTCGAATTGGGACGCTGCGCGTTCACATTTTCAAAAATCTGCGCGGCTCTTTCGTAATTTCCAAGTTCCGCCTGGATCAAACCGAGCGTGAACAAAATCCTGATGTCCTGCGAACTGAGCTTTTCGATCAGCGGAATCAGATTTTCCGCGTCTTTTTTTCTTTGCTCGATTATATAAGCCCGCGTTAAAGCCGTCAGTAAACGCGGGTCCGAGGTTTGCGGCGTTTTGTTCGGCGGAAAAATTCCGGCGGCGCGTTCAAGGTAAGGAATTGCTTTTTTGTTTTCGCCGCGCGTCGAATAGATCAGGGCAAGATTATAGTTTGCCTGCAGGTGTTTCGGGCTGATCTTGACCACCGCCTCCAGATTTTTGATGCCTTCTTCGATTTTGTTGGTTTGGATCAAAAGAGTTCCGAGCAAAAACCGCGCATCGGTATTTGCGGGAGTTTTCTTTAAAGTCTCCCGCAGAAGTTTTTCCGCTTCGGGAAACTGTTTATTGTTGATCAGATCGAGCGCGTTTTGAATAACCGGCTGAGGCGTTTTGACAGGTGTCGGCTTTTGCCCGTTTGCCGCGGCAAAAAGACAAAAAAGCATTAATCCGGTAAAAAAAATCTTCAGACTCGTCGGCATTTTTAACAACAATTTCAGAATAATAAAAATATGAGTGACGAACAAATAAATGCCCGTCACTCTTTCTTTCAAAACAACTTTTTGGTCAGCCGAGATCCTAGAAAATGAATCTCACGCCAAACTCAAGCTGTCGACGACGCTGTTCGCTCTGGTCTTTTCCAAAACTATCCGAATTCAAATCGCCGTTCGGTCTTCCGCGATTTACGTGGTTAAGAACGTTGAAGATTGAAATTCGGAGTTGGAGCGCAGACTGTTCATTAATAAATCCGATCGGAATATTTTTGAACAAGCCGGCATCCCAGTATTCCTGGAAATCGCCGCGGAACGTATTGCGTCCGAGACTGCCGTATTTCGGACCGTTCGGGTCATTGGCAAAAACCGGCGTGACCGGTGCACGGAACGCCGCTTTATTAAGCTGAATTCCCTGCGCCAATTGTGCCGCCGTCGGGGTCGGATCGCCGATCAGATCGACGCGTCCGCCGTTAACCGTAACATCGAAAACAGGTCCGCTTTGCAAAGTTACGATATTGTTTATTTGCCATCCGCCGATAATGTAATCGAGCGCGGTCGGGATTTCTTTCAAAAATCTCCTTTCCTTGCCGAACGGCAAATCATAAACGCTCGCAAAAGTAATGCGGTGACGAATGTCGGTATCGGAGAGACCTCTGTCCAGATCCAATCTCAACGGATTGTCAGGACCGCAGTTTCTCTGACCGCCGCCGCTCAGACAGAATCCGCCCGGCGTATTGTCAATCGCTTTGGCGAAGGTATAAGTTCCCAGAATCGATAAACCATCGGAAAATCGTTTTTCCAACTTGCTCTGGAAAGCGTTGTAACTAAAATCACCTTTGTAGCGTGAAGCAATGACGTTTCCGATCGTCGTTACTTCGCGCGAACCGGGTGCGCCCGCATCGTTGCCGTTTCCGATATTTTGAACGATCAAAAGGTTGTTTCCGGTTGAACCGACATAGGCTATTTCCGCCAGCCAGTTTTTCCAGAACCCGTATTGAAGCGTCAAATTATACTGCTGAAAACGCGCATCTTTACGATCCGGGTCATTGTAAATAATGGTGGCATTCGTCGGTGCCAGACTGCTCGACCCGCGCGGGGCGAAAAAGGCGTTAACCGACGGCAAACCGCGGTCGTAAATGTTCCTGCCGAAAATTCCCGGGATGCTGTTACAGCTTGCCGGGTCGATAATCGGGTTGCAGCTGTAGTTGCCGCCGCCGTTGCCCGGATTGGTGTTCAAGGAAGGAATGCCGCTCGCATCGACCGAATAGACGATCCCGTAACCGCCGCGCAGAACGATATTTTTATTTTTGCCGTACGTATAGGCAAATCCGATCCGCGGACCGAAATTATTCAGATCGTTCTTCGCCAGATCACGGTTGTTCGAACCCGCGAAAATTAAATTTCGGGTTGCCGGGTCGAAATTCGCGATCCGGTCATAACGTTCGGTCGGAGCGGTAAATAGATCGTAGCGCAAGCCAAGATTGAGCGTCAGATTTGAAGTTGCCTTCCAGTCGTCCTGAACAAAGAACGCGACCTCTTTGCTTTCGAGCAAAGCGTCGGTTCCCGGAGTTCCGCGGCTTAAAGTTCCCGGCGTGTAGCCAAGCAGGAAATTAGCCAAAGCCGAACCCGTATCATTCGGACCGATCCCGTTATACGCAAAGTTGGCAAAACCGCTGTTGTCATTGGTTTGACGCGAGCTTGTGCCGTATTGGACGTTGCCTTTGATACCGCCGTTGCGCCCGCCGTCAATATTCGTATTCTGCCGCAAACGACCGTCGAATCCGAATTTGAAAACCGAACTTCCCTTTACGACAGTTACCGCGTCAGCCAGGTTGAAGTTGTTTGACTTGAACAGAAACGGTCCGCCGTCCCCGGTAAATTCGACGGCACGGTCGCCCCCGCCGACCTGGTCAACGATGCCGAGCAAGACGATCCCCGAAGAATTTTGGTCAACATTGATATTTCTCGCCCCTAACGCGGCTGAAATACTCGGGTTGAATCCGCCTGTTCCAAACACGCCGGTGTTCAAAATACCGATTTCAACGCGGGTATATCCAAAACGGATGTCATTGATGATATTTGTCCCGAAACTTTGCGAACTGCCCATCACCGCGGCTCTCGAATTACCGAGAATATTTCCCGCTGACGGTCCGGCAGGCAAATCGTTCCCGGTCGGCGACGCGCCGAGCGGGAAGAAGTTATCAACCACTCGTTCTTGTCTCAAACGGCTGTATCTGCCCCAAATATTGGTGCCTTCAAATAACTTATGGTCTATTCTGATGTCCCAGCCGTCTTGTTCGGGTCTGACGACACGACCAACCGTATAGTTTTCTCCGATCCGGTTGATATTCGGAAGCGGATAAGCATTGATGTAATTACGAGCGAAGTTTGAAAACGCGCCGCAACTCACACAGTTTCTTAAATCATTACCCGGAATCGGAACTCCGTTCGGATCAAAAATAGTTCCGATCGGCGCCGTAACCGTGCCGCCTCCGGCAAGATTATAAACTTGCGTCGTGTTTGGACGAAGCAGTTCGCTGAAGTCACCGAGACGCATTCTCGCGGTCGGGACCGGGATCGTATTGATAAAACTTCCATCACTTTCGACCGACGGGATAAATCCTCGCTGTCCGCCATATGAAAAGAAGAAAAATGTTCGGTTCCGCCCGTCGTACCAGTACGGTGTTCCTTCACCGGGACGCGGCAGGAAGATCGGACCGCCGATCGTTCCGCCGAAATTATGACTGACATAATTCGGAACTGTTCGTAATCCGTTCCGATTATTAAATTTATCGAATTGCGCAGCGGCAGAGCTCAAAAAACGTCCCTGATAAAATTCAAATGCCGAACCGTGAAATTCATTTCCGCCCGATTTTAAGGTTGTCGAAATGATCGCGCCGCCCGCTCTGCCTAATTCGGCACGCGGGACGCTGGTTTCAATCTTAAATTCCGAAATACTGTCGGGATTCGGGAAAATCGCAATTTGCCGGAATTGGGCTTCGTTGTTGTCAACGCCGTCAAGCAAAAATTCGTTTTGCGTGACGCGCGCGCCGTTTGCCGAAATTGCCGAACCGCCCGATTCACGAAAGCGCGCGGTTTCCGCCGAAGGAAAATTAGGCTGATTGGCTTCATTGCCGCCGCCTAAAAGTCCAAAAGAGCTTCCTGTCGGACGGGTCACGCCCGGCGAAAGTCCGGCTAAAACCGTAAAGTTACGTTGCCCTAAAGGAAGGTCGGTAACTTCACGTCCGGTAATAATATCGCCGCGTGTGCTCGTTTCACTTTCAACTACCGGTGCGCTGTCGCTCGTGATCGTGACCACACTATTATCAACACCGCTCACCTCTGTAAATTTTGCATCAACCGGAACACGGGAATTCGTTTCAACCGTAACCGATGCCAAAACAAGGGTTTTTAACCCGTTGGCTTCGACCATTACCTTGTAATTTCCCGGATCCAAATTGGTCGCGGCAAATTCGCCGCTGTCGTTAGTTGTCGTTTCGCGTGTTTCGCCGTTTGCATTATTGGTAATGGTTACCTTGGCGTTCGGCACAACTGCGTCATTTGGGTCTTTTACAGTTCCAATAATGCTTCCTTTGTTGCTTTGGGCAACAACAGTTCCGCTAAAAATAACAAAACAAAGAAACAAGACTGAATACAAAAAGACGATTTTCTTTTGTATTACACACATAACCAGACCTCTCCTAGTTGGTTTTATTTAAAGTTAATCTGAATTTGCTTAATGCCTATATTATTTAATTAAAGTTTTGTGCCTTAACGATTTGATAACTCTTTTACGCTTAAAATGCAAGCATTTTAAAACATCAATTTTTAATTAAAAAGTATCTTTATTACTTAAATCTAAGAAAAACTGACAGTTATTGAAAGAAATAAAATGTGGTATTTTGAAAAAACAACACCATTTCATTCATATTTTTTTACAAAAACCGGTGGTTTGTTGAGAGCCACAACAAAGTTTTAATATAAAGTTAACCCTAATGTCAAGGTAAATCCCCTAAAATCCGATAGTTTTTTTATTTTAACTTGCCGAAGCGAATTTTCTTGCCAACACAAGACTTAGCGATCCGATTAAGGTTGGGGTGTCGCCTAAAGATGAAGCCATTAAAATTGTTTTCGGCAGACCGCGGCGGACGCTTCGCTCAGCCATCAGCGAGAGTTCTTTCTCGATCAGATTCCAGGCTTTGGTAATATTTCCGCTGACGATCACGGCTTGCGGGCTGAGCCCGACAATTAGATTGGAGATGCCGATCCCTAAATATTTTCCGGTTTCCTTTAAAGCTTCAATGGCAAAATCATCGCCGTTCTCCGCCAATTCGATCAGATGACCGATATCGGCGGTGTTCTGGCTCAGATTTTGTTCTTCCAAAAGTTTCGCGTAGCGGGCAACGATGGCTTTTTCCGAAGCGTGGGCTTCCCAGCAATCGCGGCTTCCGCACGAACATTGCACCGGCGCATCAACGCCGACGATCATATGCCCGAATTCGCCCGCCGCGCCTTTTTCACCATGATAGATCTGCCCGTCGAAGATCACGCCTGTCCCGACGCCTTCCGCCACCAGAACCGTAATAAAATTACGGGTTTTGCGAACCTTTTCGTCGCCGAACCAGAGTTCTGCGAGAGCGATGGCATTTGCGTCGTTTTCAACGGTTGCCGGAACGCCCGTTTTTTCAGTGATTTGCGTGGTAATGTCCCAGTCGTGCCAATTAAAATAAGGAATATAGAGAACTTTGCCGAGAACCGAATCGGCAATTCCCGGAACGCTGATGCCGACTTCGAGTTGTGATTCAGGATATTCCGTTACAAATTTCTCGATCCGCCCGATAATTTGTTCGGTCATAAAATCGACATTTGCCGAGGTCGGAAAAGTTTGTTTTTGGAGGACTTTTCCGGCGAGATCGGCAAGCGCGACCGTGGTTTTTCGGGGTGTCACATCAACACCGAGAGCGACCGGCGTTCCGGTTTTGAGCTTGAGCAGAGTCGGTTTTCTGCCGCCGGTCGAATCTCCCGTGCCGATTTCCTCGATCAATCCGGCATCCTGCAAATCATCGACAATTGCCGAAACGGTCGATCGCTGAAGGGCGGTTTCCCGGGCGATCTCAGCACGGGAAATAGGGGCTCTGTCACGCACATAGTTCAAAACTATCTGCTTGTTGATATCACGAATTGTGTTGGGGCGTGCAATCTGCGTTTTCGCTTTTTGCAAATAAATTCTTTTCATTGTTTTGAAAAAAACTGTTATCAAATTACAAATTACAAACGGGGTTCGTCGGGCTTTGTTGCAAAGCCAAACGAACCTTATTGATACAATCTTTTTCGTTTTTTTTCAATTACAAAAAATGGTTTTACCAATTTACTTTGTAAATTTTTGTGAAGTTCCAAAATTGTCGGGATTCCTGAAATTTATTTTGAAACCGGCTGTCCCTGTTTGACGGTGATCAAAGCATTTATCTTATCAACCGCGATTTTTTCCGTCTGACCGTTTGCCCATAAAACTTCGAGCGAGTCGATTTTCGCGGCTTCTCCGAGACCGATATGAATCGTCTGGTCATTCTGCGAAGCATAGCCTGCGCCGCTCGTCAGATCGAATCGTTGGCGAAGCTTTCCGGTCGTGACGAAAACGGTCGAACCGATCGCATCTTTCGGCGTCTTTTTGGAAGTGTCGCCGACTAATTTCAAAGCCAGCCAATTATTTTTGCCGAGGCTGACATTTTTCAAAAGCATCGGCGTCGAATCCATATTCGAAACGATCACGTCTAATCTGCCGTCGCCGTCAAAATCGGCAATCGCCATTCCGCGACCGCAATTGGCTTCGGATAATCCGCTGTTCGGCGCGGCGGGAATTCGATCGAATTTAACCTGACCGTTCGCTGCTAATTTACCGTTTTTGAAAAGCAGTAATTGCTGGGCAAAGCTCGTTCCCCACTGAAATTTATCAACGACCGGATAAACGTGTCCGTTGGCAACCAGAATATCCTTCCAACCGTCGTTGTCGAAATCCATAAACGAAGTTCCCCAGCCCAGAAAAGGAATCGTCGGTTCACCTAGACCCGACTGAAAAGAAATGTCGGTAAAATTGTCGTCGCCGTCGTTTCGATACAGAACGTTTGAATCGTCCGAAAAATTCGTAATATGAAAATCAACGCGCCCGTCGTTATCGTAATCGCCGACCGCCAAGCCCATTCCGGCTTGTTCGCGACCGTTTTCGTTCAAAGCGATGCCGGACGGATAGCCGGATTCCTCAAACGTGCCGTTGCCCTTGTTGATATAAAGCTGTTTCGGGGTCGAATCGTTAACGACCAGCAAATCCAAATCCTGATCGTCGTCAACGTCAACAAACACGGACGAAAAACCGTAATAATTGCCTTCGTCCCGGACACCGACCTTGTCGCCGACATCCTCGAATTTGCCGTCTTCCTTCTGATGAAAAAGTTTGTCTTTCGCGCCTTTCAAACCGCGCGGTCCGCACATCACGGGCTGTCCGCGAAACTGGCAGAAATTTCTTCCCGTGTTGTTTCCCTTGCCGACATCCGCCGGGCTTTGCGGTAAATTTTTCAGATCGAATTCGAGATACGCCGGAACGAATAGATCGAGCCGCCCGTCTTTGTCGTAATCGCCGAAGGTCGCGCCCGTAAACCAACCTTTGATGTCGAGATCAACTTTCGGCGCAACATCGGTAAACGTGCCGTCGCCGTTATTTTTGTAAAGCCGCGACGTGCCGTAATTTGAAACAAACAAATCGGCAAAACCGTCGTTGTTGTAATCGCCGACCGCCACGCCCATTCCCCAGCGTTCGTTTGAAACACCGGCTTTATCGGTCACATTTTCAAATTTCCAATCGCCCAGGTTATGGTAAAGCGCGGATTTCGGAGCTTTTTCCTTGCCCGTTTCGGCACTGATGGTCGAGCCGTTAAGGAGAAAAATATCGGGTTTGCCATCGTTGTCGTAATCAAAAACGGCGGCGACGCACGAAGTGGTTTCAACAATATAATCTTTTTCCTTGCTTCCCGAAACGCATTGAAAATCCTTCAAAGCGGTCTGCGGCGTGACGTTTTCAAAAACTTTCGCGGCTTTCTGATCAACGATTCCGACCGTTCGTTTGGAAGTATAAATTTTCGCTTCGCCGGTCGTTACGCCGCCGGTCTGTTCATCCTGCGCGAAAACAACGATCGAAAAATTTAATAATAATGCGATAAATACAAGTTTTTTCATTTTTTAACTTCCCAATAATTAATGACGGCAAACTTTACATTTACAAAATTTTTATAAAAAATCAGGTAAAGTTCGCCTTTTGTTCGAGAATTTGCATAAAAATTCCGACCTTTTTCAACCGGCAAAAACAATCTCCGAAAAAAAAAAGCAGAACGAAGGAACGTAAAGAAACGAAAGGCGAAATTGCCGCCTTTCAAAATGTCTCTGAAATCGAACGCCGAAATTTATTCAATTTTTATAATCCGCGAACGTAATTGACAATGCTTGTAACCTGGGCTTTGGTTAATTTTTTCCCGAATCCGGGCATTGAACCTTTTCCTTTTGTAATAAGCCGGGTCAATTTACTATTTCCCACTCTTTTCGCCTTTCCGCCTGAAATATCCGGGGCATCGTTTAATCTGCCGAGTTCCGTGTCGCCTTTGCCGTCGGCACCATGGCAGCGGGCGCAATTATTCAAATACAAGGGGCGCGAAAATTCATTGAAAGTAAAATTCGTTTCGAGCGCGGCGGCTTTTGACGCTTCGGAACGAAAAGTTAAAGAAAAGACAATAATTAAGAGAAAAACAAAAATACTAATTAATTTTAAAGAATTCTTCATAGAGTAAGTTTTATTGTAAAAGGGCTAAATATTCCTCCTTTTGGAAATTTGCCTGAAACGGTGTTAAGTCGTGTGTGTGATACGGCAAAGATTCATTGCCGATATTCCGGTATTCTTGTAAAAAATTGCTTGCCAGGGACGTAACCTGCGGGTCGTCCTTCAAATCTTTGAAAATCACGGCTTCTTTTTTCGCTTCGTCGCGCTTGCCGAGTTTCTGGCAAATAATCATCAAATTGTAATGCGAACCGACATCTTCGGGGTCAATCGCGAGAATTTGTTTGTAATAATTTTCGGCGATCTCAAGCTGGGCGTTGCGCTGTTCTTTCGGCACGGAATCGCTTTTGATCTTCGCCAGCTCGCCAAGCTGCTGCAGCGTCATACGGTCGCGCGGATATTTTTCGAGAACCTTTTTGAAATCGGCTTCGGCTTCGTCCAGACGGCTCTGGACGCGGTCGATCCTGCCCGATTGGAAAAGGGCACGGAAATTCTGCGCATCGAGTTCGAGCGATTTGTTGATCAGTTTTTCAGCTTCCTTCCAGCCGCCCATTTCCATCAAAGCGAGAGCCTTATTCGTAAAGGCAAACGCTTTGTAATCCTTGACATCGAAATCGATCACTTCGTCAAAAGCATCAACCGCCTGCGGAAACTGCCGCTGGTCAAGCAGCGCGATTCCGTAATTGTTCCAACGCCGCCAATCGGGCATCGCTTTCGGGTCGACCGGCTGCGATTTATTTTCCTCGCCGATGATCAGACTGCGTTCCGACTTTGCCATCAAAACCACAGGTAAATCCTTCGATTTTCCGAGCGAATAGTCGCTGAAAACTCTTGTAAACCGGCGATATTGGAGTTTCGCGGAAAGTTTGATCTGTCCGCCGATGTTTTGGGGAACCGTAAATTTATAACGCGCTAAATCCGAGCGTCCCGAAGGAATCGCCAGGTTTTGCGCGACGGTTTTTGTCTTCCAGATGTGATGCAGATCGTTGAACGAGCCGTCTTCTTTGACGAGATACGTTTTATAAGCGTGCGCTTTTTCATCCAGATCGCCTTTCGGTTTGATGTAGCCTGATTTAAACAAGATCTTATCGGTCGCGTCCGTGACGGTAAATTCGACATAGGCTTCGTAAAAATCGCGCAGTTCGGGCGGAAAACTGTGTCCGATATTTTTGTTGGTGATCACGACGTCAGCCGTCAGAGTGTCGCCTTCTTTGATTTTGAAATCCTTGCGGTTGAGCGGCGCGATCAATTTTTCTTTCGATTTGCCTTCGGGCAAAACGTGAAGCGCGAAGATATCAATGCCCATTTTATCGTCCTGCAAAAACTTCTGCACGGCTTCGCCCTGTTCGGTGTAATTGTAAAATGCCGGAATGGCACTGTTTGCCGCCGCCCAGCGGTGCGACGAAATCGTGCCGTCTTTCGCGGAAACATCGTAAAATTTGGTCGGAACATCCTGCATATGACAGGTATTGCAGGTTTCCTTGTTCCGAACATAAAAAGGATGCGGCGATTCCTTTGAAAAGGAAGATTGCTGAAGCTCGTCGGCAACCGCGAAGGCGCGTAAAAACTTGTAATCGTTTAATTCCTGCGGCACTTGCGATTTATGACACGCACCGCAAAATTCGGGCTTTTTCAGCAGATCACGCATCATTGCGCGTTTATGATCGGGAACGTTGTTCAAAATATCCTGGTCGGTCGCTTCGAGAACCTTCGTGCCGTCGGGCTTTTGTAAAAGCGCCGGTTGTCCCATGACATAACCGCCGATGCCGCGTCCGTTGACTGATTCGATCGAGTGACAGGCAATACAGGATACGCCTTCTTCATCAAACGGGCGATTTTTAAATTGTGGTTTATCGGTTAAAGCACCCGAAAAAAGTGCCGCCGGATTATGACAGGATTCGCAATGTCGCGTAAAAGCGATGTTCCGCTGCTTGATCAAATCCTTGACGTTTTTCTGGTAAAACGGCTCCCGAAACGCGTTTGCGTGCGCCGATTCGCGCCATTGCGGGTGCGTATCGGTGTGACATTTCGCACAGCGCGCCGCCGAAATAAAATCTTCGCCGTTGATAAATTGCCCGTTAAACGTGGTCGCATTGCTCGGACTGAACGGTTTGTCTTTGCCGAACCGGTAATCGTAGCTTTCGGAAATTAACTGGTTGTATTCCGCGACCGACAATTTTTTGCTGTTGGCTAAATTCGCGCCGAAAAATACGGCACCGAGTATCAGCCAAACAAACAAAATCGAAAATTTGACGAACTTCGTTTTCATTGCACACCACCCAAGCTTTAAGAAATATTCGTTTGTAATTTAATTTTGAAACGTAAATAAAAGATGTAATCTGATTGAATTTATCGTAAAAACCGTTGTATTCGCAAGTTTTCAGCGACAAAATCCGATCAATGGGATTGACTAATACCGTTTCTTGCTTCAACCTATAGTTGCAAACTATTTTGTAATAAGCAATTAGTGGTACAGGGACTTCATGAAGTCAGACGAATTTTTGCTAGTCGGATGTAAAAAAAACTCAGGTTTTGGAAACATATTTGTTGGCTCAACTCAACAAACTAATTTTTTTTCACTCAAAGGACTTTCAAAACTAAAATAAATATGGTATAAATATTTGAAAATTTAGCTTTTACCGAATTTTGACGATGCAATAAGACATTGAGTTAATTTTTTGTATTTCTTGCCAATTTTTATTGACATAGAATTATAATTCGTGTAAAAAATCTAAAGGTTTGATTTTTTTGAAATTATTGACTTAACGGGATACAGAGGAGAAATATGAACAGCAAAACATTGATTCGGAAGGCACTTTCGCTTTGCTTGATGGTGGCAATATACGCCACATACTCAATGGTAGCTTTAGCAAGCACCGAAAGAATTGCCGGAGAACTTTTAATTTCGGGAAAAAATTCCAGCGTAAAAGTTAATGGAGAAACGGCTCAAAGCGGTCGTTCAATCTTTACAGCCAGTACCATTTCAACCCCGGCAAACACCAGCGCAATTATCAATTTGGGCAAACTCGGCAAGCTCGAACTTGCACCAAATACAACAGCAAACATTTCTTTTACCGAAAAAGGTATCAACGGCGATCTGCTGACTGGCAAAATTACCGTTCTGGGAACTACAGATGCTGTCAACATCAAAACAACCGAAGGCAAAACCGTTAAACTTAACGCGGGCGAATCGGTAACATCAGGTCTGGCAAAGAAAGACGATGATGACGATGATGACAAAGCCGGCGCGGCGTGGTGGATTTGGGCAGCTATTTTCGGAGGCGCAATTGCCGGTGTGGTAATCGCAGCTACTTCGGACAATAATCGCGTAGCTTTAGGCGGCGGAACAACAGTTGTTAGTACAAACCGCTAATTTATTTGCAATCTCTCAAATTTATTAAGAGAGATTTTATCTTTTTCAAGATTGACATTAGGAGGATTATTTAGATGCTCAGCAAGAATTTGATTCAAAAATCAGTTACGCTCATGACAGCAGTTGCTTTCTGGTGCGTAACTTCGATGGTCGCTTTAGCTGCGCCCAAGGACATTACAGGAGACATTACCGTTTCGGGACAAGTTACCGTCAACGGTCAAGCCATCGTTTCCAATTCAACCGTTGTTTCAGGCAGCAGCATTGTTACAGGCGACAATTCGACAGCGGTTATCAGCTTAGGAAAAACAGGCAGAGTTGAAGTTTTAGCCAATTCGAACATTACATTAAAATTTAACGATACGGGTATTACCGGGATTCTTTCCCAAGGTAAAGCTCGTGTTTCAAATGCGGCAGGCGTTGCCACAACAATTACAACTAAAGATGCAACGGTTTTAGCCGATTCCGGTCAGGCAAACAGCTTTGCCGTTGAAGTTGAGTGTTCACACACTCACGTCGATACGATCAGCGGTTTGGTGACCATGAGAAGCGGAACCAATGACAAACAAGTTGCGGCAGGCACTGATGCCGTAGCCGGTAACCTTTCACAAACCGGTTGCCAACCCTGTTTGCGTCCGGGTCCGGATGTTCCGGTTGCATCGATCGGTACGCTTCCGCTTTTGGCTATTTTATTAGCGGCAGCCGGCGGCGTCGGAGCAGCAATTATTCTTGGTTCGTCGACCGATGTCACAACCGGCGGCGGAACCGTGGTAGTTAGTACTATTCGCTAAACTACAATTTGTTATTGCAGTAAAATTATTGCGGGTCAAGTTGAATTTTTAACCTGACCCGCATAACTTTGTTTTGGTTTGTGAATTATTTAACAAAATAAATTTATAAGGGTTTAATTAGTTTATTTATTATGCATATTGCAGTTATTGGAACAGGTTATGTTGGATTGGTCACAGGTGCTTGCTTTGCCGAATTCGGCGTCGAAGTTACCTGTGTCGACGTTGACGAAAAGAAAATCGAAGGCTTGAAAAACAATATCATGCCGATTTACGAACCGGGCTTGGATACGATTGTTGAAAAGAACTTTAAAGCCGGCAGACTTCATTTCACGACCGATATAAAAACGGCGGTCGAACAGGCTTTAGTTGTTTTTCTCGCAGTCGGAACACCGCCCAAGGAAGACGGTTCGCCCGATATGAGTTATTATCAACAAGCCGCGAAAGATATTGCCGGAGCGATGAACGGTTACAAGGTTCTTGTAACTAAATCGACGGTTCCCGTCGGTACCGGCAAATGGCTTCGTGAATTTGTTGCCGAAAATCAGATTACAAAAACGAATTTCGGTGTCGCATCAAACCCCGAATTCCTGCGTGAAGGCGCGGCGATCGACGATTTTATGCGTCCTGACCGCGTCGTCGTCGGCAGTAACGAAGAAGACGCGATCGCGATCATGAAAGATCTCTATCGCCCGCTTTATTTGATCGAAACCCCGATCGTGATCACTTCGCTCGAAGCTGCGGAACTGATCAAATACGCAGCAAACGCATTCTTAGCGACCAAAATCACATTTATCAACGAAATCGCCAACCTTTGCGACGCGATCGGCTGTGACGTTCACGACGTTGCGCGCGGTATGGGCATGGACAACCGGATCGGGCGCAAATTTTTGCATCCGGGACCGGGCTACGGCGGTTCGTGCTTTCCGAAAGATACGCGGGCATTTACCAAAGTCGGCGACAAATACGGCGTTGAAACGTCGGTTGTCGATGCGGTGATCGAAGCCAACGAATTCCAGCGGCAGGCGATGCTTCCGAAGATCGAAAAGCTCGTCGGCGATTTAAAGGGCAAGAAGATCGGCGTTCTTGGGCTTTCGTTCAAACCCGAAACCGACGATATGCGCGAATCTCCGGCGACGGATATCATCAAAGCGATGCAGGAACGCGGCGCAACGATTGGGGCGTTTGACCCGGTCGCGATGGAAGAGGCGAAACATTGCCTTCCCGATATTGAATACGCGACGGACGAATACGATGCCATCCGTGATGCCGACGCACTGGTCATTGTTACCGAATGGAATCAGTTCCGGGCACTCGATATGGAAAAGGTCAAGAGCCTTCTCAAATTTCCGAAAGTTGCGGATTTACGGAATATCTACGAACCGAAGGATATGCGTGCGCTCGGCTTTGAATATGTCGGAGTCGGACGTTAAACGCAAGGAATAAAGGATAAAAGATGAGGGATGAAATTTTCGTTCCTCATCTTTTTTTATCTCTGGAAAATATGTGTTAATCTGTGTTTTCTCTCTTTTTCACAACACTTATGGCAATCACAACTAAATGTTTAGTAACAGGTGGGGCAGGTTTTATCGGCTCGAATCTCGCGGATGAGCTCATCAAACAAGGCGCGAAAGTCGTTATTATCGATAATCTCGTAACGGGTTTTCGTGAAAATCTGGAAGAAATCGGCGGCGATTTCGAGTTCATCGAGGGCGATCTGAACGACGATGCGGCGATGAAAAAAGCCGTCGAGGGCGTTGAGATAGTTTTTCACGAAGCGGCACTGCCGTCGGTTCCCCGTTCGGTCGAAAAACCAGCCGACACGCATCAGGCGTGCGTTAACGGCACGTTCAATTTGCTCTTGAAAGCCAAAGATGCGGGCGTGAGACGCGTGATCTATGCCGCGTCGAGCTCGGCATACGGCGAAACACTCGTGTTGCCGAAGGTTGAAACGATGCGTCCCGAACCGCTTTCGCCTTATGCGGGCGCGAAACTGATGGGCGAGTATTATTGTCAGGTTTTCAGCCGCGTATACGGTTTGGAAGCGATCGCGCTGCGTTATTTCAACGTCTTCGGTCCGCGCCAGAATCCTTCGTCAATGTATTCGGGCGTGATCTCGCGCTTTGTCGATGCGCTAATGGGCGATAAAACGCCGGTGATCTACGGCGACGGCGAAACTTCGCGCGATTTTACATACATCGCAAACGTCGTGGACGCGAATATCAAAGCCGCGCAAACGACCAAAGGCATCGGCGAGGTGATGAACTGCGCGAACGGCGAGCGGATCAGCCTGAACGAACTCCTGGAAGTCCTGAAAAACATCACAGGCAAACAAGAAGTGAACGCTTCCTACGAACCCGAGCGTAAAGGCGACGTCAAACATTCGCAAGCCGACAATTCCCGCGCCGTCGAATGCTTCGGCTACGAAAAGCTCGTCGGACTCGAAGAAGGCTTGATCAAAACGATCGACTGGTGGAAGAAAAGCCGCTTCGCGAACGCCTAAGCTCAATCAAATAAACAAAAAAATCAAACGCCGGCGTAAAATAATCCGCCGGCGTTTATGTTTTTAAAGCCGGAGCGGGAGCGTTGTCAAAGGCAGCGGAACAAGAATCTAAGGCGGCGGATCGAAAATCAAACGAAGCGGAACAATTTTCAGGGACGGCGGGTAAAAAATCAGGCGCGGCGGAGATAATCTCAAACAGAGCGGGCGGGATTCGACCCAAAGCGAACTTTTTTAAGCCTCTTGTCGAAGCCACCGCCGCAAACTTTGAAATTGAAGAAATCTCAGGCGATAAAGGCTATTTATCAAGAGCGAATATGCAGACCGCCGTTGAAAATAATGCTATTCCTTACATTGCTTTCAAATCGAATAGCCGAGCAAGCAACGGCAACGGCAATCACCTTTGGAATAAATTATTTCATTATTACGTTTTGAATCAAGAGAAATTCTTTGAGCGTTATCATCAAAAGTCGAACGTCGAAACGACGTTTTCGATGATTAAGAAAAAGTTCGGTGGTGCATTGCGTAGTAAAACGAGAACGGCACAAATCAATGAGGCTTTATGTAAAATTCTCGCTCATAATA
>DATLOR010000525.1:0-11329 GCA_035536135.1 Pyrinomonadaceae bacterium
CGGCATTCCCGGCTGAGTTAAAATTTCTTCACCTCAAAAAACGTTTTGATCGCGTTGTATTTCGCGGAGTTTTCCAAAATATCGAAAACCTCGGCGAAATTTTCCAAGCCTTCGACCCTATGCGTCAGCATTTTTGAAAGCCAACCGGCATACATCGCTTCGCACAAAGCCAGATCTTTGACGCCCATTTCAAAATGTTCGCGTCCGGCATTGACCGTCCCGACCATCGCCCGGTTGCCTAGAACGAACATTTGATTGATCTTATCCGACGGCACGCCGTCCGTTTTGCGCTCGCCGCCCGTGACGCTCGCTAAAATCAAAATACCGTTTTCGTTCAAAGCCTGCATCGCGTCGAAAATGATCGGCGAAAATCCCGTGCATTCAAAAACGAGGTCGTATTCGCCGTATTTTTCGGTCGAATCGGCAACCGAGATATCAGCGGTCGAATCGTAGGTTGCGCCGATCGCTTCAAGCAGATCGCCGTTCAGATAACCTTCACGCGGACTTCTGCCGAAGCCGTGAACCTCGTAGCCGCGCATTCTGAGCGCCATCACGGTCAGCAGTCCGACGTTTCCCGTTCCCAAAACCGCCGCATTTTTCGGTCGCCAGATTTTTAAGCGTTCCTGAATGTCGCTTGCCTGTTTCAAACCCTTTTCGATGATCGAAAGCGGTTCCAAGAGAACGGCGATTTCGGCGATCGCGGGCGGGATCTTGATCAAAAAATCCGCGCTTTCGGCGTAAAATTCCGCCATATAACCATGCAGACGCGAAATTCCGCGTTCGTAATATTTGTCGTCGGTCGTAAAATCCTGTTCGCCGATTTTGTCATAAATGCTGCTCCCTCGCGGTCGGCGCACGGTGGCGACGACAAAATCGCCTTTTTTAAGGTCTTTGACGTTTTCGCCCACCTCGACGACGCGCCCGAAATTTTCGTGTCCGAGGACGAGAAAATCAAAACCGCGCGGCGCCACGCCGTATTCCCCGTTATTGATCTCGCGGTCGGTTCCGCACGCGCCGACGCGCAAAACTTCGACCAGCACGCCGCGTCCATCTTTAAATTCCGCCGCGTCGGGCTTGTCCATTTCGACCAGATGAACTGACTTTTCTTTTTTCGGTATCACTGCAACTGCTTTCATATTTTTAATTTTAATTGGCGTAATAACCGCGCCGGGTTCTGGTAATCAGATCGGGACGTGTTTTGATTTTGACCGTCAGATTTCTCCAACCGCCGTCGCGAACTTCGTTTTTCGGCTCGTAGCCGATACTGTAAATTTGTCCCAACTCGTTGATGACCTGTTCATAAATTCCGCTTAGATCTTTGACATCGTTGGCTTTGTAAAATTCTCCGCCGCTTTCTTCGGCGAGCATTGCCAAGGACTGCTGCGATTTGCGGATAAACCGCTCCGACCAATCGTTATAAGCACGCTGTCTGCCGAGATAAACCGGAAAAACCGTCGTATCGCCGCGCCGGACTGTTTCGATGACATCCGCAAAAGTAGTTTTCGGCGAGCCGTCTTCGCCGTCGGTCATCAGGACGATCGCGCTTCGGCGTCCGACGCTTTCTTTTTTGAGAATGCCGTCATAAACAAATTTTAGCGAATCCCAGATCGGCGAACCGCCCTTTACTTCGATGTCTTTTATTTTTTGCTTGAGCGCGATTTTGTCGGCGGTTAATTCCGAGACGACCTTGATTTCATCGGCGAACGCGACGATCGCGATCCGGTCGGTCGGTCGGGCATATTCGACAAAACGCTGGGCGGCTTTTTTTATCAAGCCTCTTTTTTCAAAGGTCGAGCCTGAAAAATCAAGTAATAAAACCAGATCAAACGGCTGTTCGGTGCTTGAAAAGAAAGAGATTTCCTGCTCTGCGTCGTCTTCCAGAATCGTAAAATCATCTTTCGTGAGTTTTAAACCTGCCGGAGCCTTTAAATCCTGCGTCATCACGCGCACATTCAGATCAACGAGCTTGGTGTCGATTTTAAGCGCCTCGTTTTCATCATCCGAAAGTCCTAAAATTGCGGTATCGCTCGTTTTGTCGTTCTTTTTCCGCGAAGAATTCGGCGAAGCCGAAAGACGCTGCATCTTGAGCACCGGCATTCCATAGCGCCATTCAAGTCCCCGGATTTGCACAGCAAGCAGCGGCAAATCATACATTTTCCGCCATTCATCAACCTTTTCCTCGTTCAAAATCGGGTAAAGATAAACCACGTTGTTTCTGATAACAGCCTGCGTCCCGAAAATTTGCGGCATTTTTGAACCGATGCGAATGCTGTCGACAAATGACGCCAAAATCGGATTTCCGACATAACCTTTTTTTGCCGCCTCAGCTAAAACCGGAAGCAGCTCCTTCTGAGAGGGAATGTCGTTATTGTTTGTAATGATGAAAAGAAATGCTTCAAAACCGTCGTCTTTGAGCGATTCTTTGGTCAGCCAGCCGTTTTCTTTGAGGATCTGGCAAACTCTTAAAAGATGCGCTCCGCCCATCCGGTTGGCTTCGGGTATCAACTTTTGATTTTTGTCCCGATCCGAGGAAATTTTCTCGTTCAGTTTTATGTGCTCTTCGCGCATTTCAAGGAGTTCTTTACGCACCTTTTTATTTTCCGAAACCTGCGCGGTTGAGTTGATCGATTCAATAACTTTTTTAGCCTCATCTTTCGTAAAACAGCGGTTTTGCCCCCGAATATTGGCGGTAAAGGCAAAAAATAAAGCTAAAAATAAAACCAAAGTCTTCATCTTCATTCGACGATTTTCATTAAAACCCGTAAAAATTCCATTTTACATTAAATCAACCGAATCAGCCTTTTATTCCGGTCATTCGAAATCCGGCATTTTCGGCGGAACGCTGATGCGGATGGTCGTTTGCAGATCCAAACCGTCTTCCGAGTAAGCGTATTCGCCCAACTGCTGTAAAATCTTGCCCATTAAACCCGTCCAGCCGGTTTGATGACTGGCGCCCAAACCGCGCCCGTTGTCGCCGTGAAAATATTCGTAAAACGGAATGTAGTCACGAAACTGCGCATCCTCTTGAAATTTTTCGACGCTCCCGAAAACCGGACGCCTGCCTTCTTCATCTTTTGTAAAAATCCGGCTCAAACGCTTTTCGAGCTCCTGCGAAATCTGCCAGAGCGTCAAAAAAATGCCTGAACCGGTCGGAAATTCGACTTTCAGATTTTCGCCGTAAAAATAATCGAATTTTTGCAGGGATTCGATCAAAAGATAATTCATCGGAAACCAGATCGGACCGCGCCAGTTTGAATTTCCGCCGAACATTCCGGTTTTCGATTCGGCAGGTTCATAAGCAACTTCGTAGCGGCTGCCGCCGACTTCAAAAACATATGGATTCGCTTTGTGAAAACGCGAAACCGAGCGAATTCCGTAATCGGACAAAAACTCGCTTTCGGCGAGCATACAGCGCAAAATTCTTTGCAAGCGACTTTTGTCGACGAGCGCGAGCAGATGGCGATTTTTTTTACCGCGTTCCTGCAGGCAGGAGATTTCGCTGGTCAGATCCGCACGGTTTTTCAAAAACCATTCGGTGCGCCGCCGAAAATCGGGCAGATTATCGAGCCAGTTTTCGTCAACCGTTTCGACCGCGAAAAGCGGGATCAGTCCGACCATCGAACGAATTTTGATCGGAATATTCCGCTGATCCGGCAGATGCAGAACATCGTAATAAAAACCGTCGCGTTCGTTCCAAAGCTCGGTATTATCATTGCCGACATTGTTCATCGCGTCGGAAATATAAACGAAATGCTCGAAAAATTTCGTGGCGACATCTTCGTAAACATTGTCGTTTTTGGCTAATTCGAGCGCAATTCCGAGCATATTCAGACAAAACATCGCCATCCAGCTTGTCCCGTCCGATTGTTCGAGCGAACCGCCCGACGGCAGATCCGTACTACGGTCGAAAACGCCGATGTTGTCCAAGCCCAAAAAACCGCCTTCGAAAACATTGTTTCCTTCGGCGTCCTTGCGGTTGACCCACCACGTAAAATTGAGCAGAAGTTTGTGAAAGATTCTCTCCAGAAATGCGCGGTCGGGCTTGCCGGTGCGTTTTGCTTCGATGCGGTAAACCCTGAGCGCCGCCCACGCGTGAACCGGCGGATTAACGTCATCAAATTTCCATTCATAGGCGGGAATCTGCCCGTTCGGGTGCATATACCATTCGCGCAGGAGCAGGATCAACTGCTTTTTCGCAAATTCCGAATCAACGAGCGCGAGCGAAATCGAGTGGAACGCCAGATCCCACGCGGCATACCACGGATATTCCCATTTGTCGGGCATCGAGATCACATCGTCGTTATAAAGATGGAGCCATTCGTGATTGCGTCCCGCGAGTCTTTCTTTGGGCGGCGCACCGAATTCCGGATCGCCTTCGAGCCATTCTTTGATGATGTATTGATAAAACTGCTTTGACCAGAGCATTCCCGCCAGACTCTGGCGCATCACGTTTTTTTCGTCCGCATTTAAGTTGTTCGGAATAATATCGGCGTAAAACTCGTTCGCTTCGGCGATCCTTTCGCGGAAAACCACTTTGCAATCATTGATAAATTTATCGTGGCTTTGAAATTCTTTGCTTTTGTCGGTCGGATTTTGATTGATCAGGCGGAGGTAGATTTCTTCCGTCGCTTTCGCCGGCAGGATCAAAACGTAGTTTGCCGCCGCTTTCGTGCCGGATTGGTTTGGATTGACGGCTTCAAAATTTTTATTGACGACAAAATCGTTGATGCCGTCTTTGGCAAATGGCGATTTGTTTTCGCCGCCGTAAAGTTTCTGAAAATTCGTTTCGTTTTCGCAAAAAAGCAATTGCGACGAGCCTTCGCAGACCAACTGATAAAAACCCAACTCCGTTTCGTGCAGATCGATGATCGAAAGATTTTCCGCGCTTTCGGCGGCTTTTTGCATCAGCGGTTTTTCAACATTCGGAAACCACGACCATTTGTTGCGAAACCAGACGGTCGGCAAAACGTGCAGCGGCGCGGCTTCGTCCGAACGGTTCGTCACGGTTATTCTGATGCAGATATCGTCGGCGTCCGCCTTGGCGTATTCGACAAAAACGTCGAAATATTTGTCTTCCGCGAACACGCCCGTATCCATCAGTTCAAATTCGGGCTGCGATTTATCGCGCCGCAGATTTTCTTCTTTGAGCCATTTATACGGATATTCGGTTTGCGGGTATTTGTAGAGATATTTCATATAGGAATGCGTCGGCGTGTTGTCGAGATAAAAGTAATATTCCTTGACATCTTCGCCGTGATTCCCCTGATTTCCCGCCACGCCGTAAAGCCTTTCCTTTAAAACCGGATCTTTGCCGTTCCACAAGGAAACGGCAAAACAAATATTCTGTTTGCGGTCGCAAATTCCGGCAATCCCGTCCTCGTTCCAGCGATAGGCTTTCAGGTGCGCTTGCTCGAACGGAAAATAATCCCACGCCGCGCCGTCCGCCGAATAATCTTCGCGGACGGTTCCCCACGAGCGTTCGGAAACATAACAGCCCCAAAGTTTCCAATCAATCTCGCGCCGATTGGCAAGGTCGAGCCGCTTTTCTTCCGCCTTTAAGTTGTTTTCCGGCATATTTTTCTTTAAAGAATGACATATTTAGGCTTTTCGCGTCTATTTAATTCCAAGTAATATAAAAAAAATAGACGCGGACGATTTTTTCTGCTAAATTTCATTTTATTAGTGAAGTTGTCCGTTTCTTTATCGTCCCCCGTAAAATTTTTAGATTTGTTGCTGAAAAAGAGCTTCGATTAGACGTTTTATTTTCGTAATCGCGCAATGAGTAGCAATTCGATTCTGACCAAATCCGGCTTAAAGCCGAAAAATGTCTCCGTTTTCGGAGCCAAGGCGAAACTGCATTCGAACACCGCCAAAAATTCGGCAAAACCCGCTTCCGCCGAGATCATCAAACTTGCCGGACAAAAGCTGACCGGAGGATTTTCTGCCGAAGCCGAACGGATCCTGCGCGACGCGATCGAAAATCAAACGCACGCGACCGATGATCTAGCCAATCTCAAACGACTTTTGGCATACACGCTCGAAACGCTCGGACGCTATAAAGAATCGATCGAAATAATCAGACTTTACGAAACGGAAGAAATTTTGCACTCTCTGGAGATCGAAACGCAGATCAAGGTCATCACGCAGCTCGCGATCTGCTATAACAACCTGTCGGATTATCCGAAAGCCGTGACGCTCCTCAAACAAAAACTGCAAAAAGCCAAAGAAAACGATTTACCGCATCTTTTCGGGCGGATTCATATTGCGCTGTCGCGTGTTTACCGCAAACTGAACGAACAGGCGATTGCCCGCGACCACGCCGAAAAAGCGCTGCACAGTTTCCGCGAAAACGGCAAATGGCGCGGAATGGCGGAAAGTTATCAGGCGATCGCGACATCTTTTTATCAGGAAGGCAACAGCGAAAAATCGCTCGAATATTTCGAGCTTGCGATCAAGATCGTCGGCGAAAGAAGCGCGCCGTTTCTGCTCGGGAAACTTTATTCCGATATGTCGGGCGCGTATTGCCTGCTGCGGCGACCGCAGGACGGCATCGCGTGTCTCGAAAAATCGATCAAATTTTTCGACCAGACCGAGCATAAATTAAATTCCGTGATCGCCTACAACAATCTCGGGATGAATCTGATGCTCCTCGGCGATTGGAATCGCGCCGAAACGATGATGAAACGCGCGCTCGATCTGGCGGTCGAAGCCAATCACGTGCACGTTGCCGGAATTCTGGATTCGCTCGGCGAGCTGAAACTCCTGCGCGGCGAGCTCAAAGAATCGCAAAATCTGCTCGAACAAGCGACGAAATTCGCCGAAGAACGCAAAAAGGAATTTTATGCGATTCAGGCGATGCGCAATCTGGCGCGGTGTTTTCTGGCGCAGGGCAAAACAGCCGAAGCCATCGAAAAAGCGCAGGAAACCGTCGAACTTTGCAAAGCGATCGGCGAAAAGCAGATGATCAACGCCGCCGGATTGATTCTCGCGGAAAGTTATTTGCAGGAAGGCAGGCTCAAAGAATGCGAATTCAAACTGCAAAGAATCGAGGAAAACGACCTTTCGGCGGACTTTTTCATTCTCGGAAATATTCAGCGGATCTACGGCTTGCTTTCCCGCGAACGCGACGACGACGAAACGGCGGCTTATCATTTTAACCGCGGTCTGACGATCTTTGAAACGGCGGACGATATTTATCACATCGCTTTAACAAAGTACCTTTTGGGAAAAAGCCTCGCGGAAAACGAACCCGAAAAAGCCGCGAAAAATCTCATTTCCGCGAGCGAAATTTTCCGCAAACTCGGCGTTGACAATCTTTATAAAGCCGCTGAAAAAGCGATTGAAAAGTTAAGAACGGACGACGAACCGCATAAAAAAACGAATGTTTCGGCAGGTTCGCAGCTTTCGATGCTGCGATTGGCGGAAGCCACCGCCTCGCGTGAATTATTGTTCCGCGAGCTCGTCGCCGTTCTGCAGCAGGAAAGCAAAGCGCGAAAAATCATCGTCGCCGAAATCAACGACCAGCGCCGCTTTTTCCCGTTCATCGCACACGGCTACACGCCGAGCGAGAGTATGGAGCTCGTCGCCCAGATCGATGAAGCGCAGGTCCAAAACAATCTCGAAGATTTTGCCAAAACAAAAAATTTAAGCATTTTCCCGCTTCGTGCGCCGAATGCCAGCCCGGCGATGCTCATTGTTTTTCCGCGTTCGGGCGCTGCCTTGAGCGACGGCGGTTCGATCCAGCCGCTGCTGCGCGTCGTGTCTTTAGGAATGGACGTCTGCGCTTTGCGCGACAAAGACAAGGTTCAGCAGGTCGAACACGAATCGAGTCCTTTTACGTCAAACAGTTTGATGCCCGGATTTATTCATTCAAGCCCTGCGATGACGTCGCTTGTCGAGGAAGTTTACAAGATCCGCTCGTCGGACGTGACGGTTCTCGTGACGGGCGAATCGGGCACGGGTAAAGAACTCGTTTCACGCGCGATTCACGCGATTTCCAACCGCAAAGATCGTATTTTTATCCCGTTCAACTGCACCGCTGTCCCGAAGGAATTAGCCGAAGGACATCTTTTCGGTTACCGCAAAGGCGCATTTACGGGCGCGGTCAATGATTCGCAGGGGATGATCCGCGCCGCGCACGGCGGAACGCTTTTTCTCGATGAAGTCGGCGATCTGCCGCTCGACGTTCAACCGAAACTTCTCAGATTTTTGCAGGAAGGCGAAGTTCAGCCGATCGGCGACAAGACCCCGATCAAAGTTGATGTGCGCGTGATCGCCGCGACAAATATGCCATTAGAGGAAAAAGTCGCGAACGGCAGTTTCCGCGAAGATCTGTATTATCGCCTGAATGTCATCCGCCTGCGCGTTCCGCCCTTGCGCGAGCGGCGTTCGGAAATTCCGCCGATCATCAATTACTACATCAATCATTATTCGTCGCGCTTCGGCAAACGCGACATTTCGATCACGCCGCAGACGATCGATCTGCTGATGGTTTGCGAATGGGAAGGCAACGTCCGCCAGCTCTGCAACGAAATTCAGCGCGTCATTGCCCGCGCTGTTGACGGCGAGGTGATCACGCCCGAACATCTTTCGCTCGACCTGAAACGCAACGCGACGCCGATTTCGGCGATGGAAGAACACGGCAACGTCAGCCCGATCACCAGCTCGGGCACGTTCGGCGGCTACACGATCGGCATCCAGGGCGCAACCTTGGAATCCGCCGTGAGCGAACTCGAAACGCAAATGATCGTCGATGCTCTGCGCCGCCACGATTGGAATATCTCAAGAGTCTCGCGCGAACTAGGATTGACGCGTCGCGGACTTTATCTCAAACTCGCGCGCTACGGCATCGAAAAATCCGCCTGAGAATTTCAAATATGAAATTTCAGATTTCAGATTTTCTTTTCGACTCTAGATATTCGACAATCATTTCGACAGCTTCATCAATTGTACTCGCCCTTCTCGCGTCGTATGAGCTTTGTTCGTCGGTTTCAACAATAAACGGACACAAACCATAACTCGACTCTATTTGAATACTCTGTTTTACATCCGGCAAGCTAAAGTACCAAATCCCGTTATCATCGGAAGGATAAGTTTTCGATGGTTGCCAGACGCCGACGTCCGGCAATATTTGATTTACTTTTTCGATAATTAAATCAATGTCCTTCATGCTTCTCAGTTTCTCCCGGCTCTTTTTGTCTGAAATCGCAAACAAAAACGCTTATTCCCATCAAAATATAAAAAACCATCGCGACTTCGCCGTCGCCGAGATTGTAATGCACCAAGCCACTCGTGAAAAAGCCGACGAGTCCGCCGAAACAACCCAGAATTATGCCGCGTTCGATTTCGGATTTCGGATTTCGGATTTCGGATTTTAAGTTTTCATCCGCCACACTCGTAGTTTGCGGCTCTGAATCCGGAACTTGAAACCTGGAATCTGAAACTTTTAACCCGCGCCATAGCGTTCGGGCATAAACTCCCAGGATCGTCAGCCAAATCAAAAGTGCGGGCAAGCCGCGTTCGACGACGAGTTGGACGAGCGTCGAATGAAAATGCCCCTGCGGCTGTCTGCCCTGATCGAACAAATCCCATTCGCGCCAGTAACGTTTGATCGAATCCATTCCGACACCGAAAATAAAATTATGCGGATTTACAGTCCACAGACGCGCTCCGTCGCGCCACATCATCACGCGGTACTGCGTCGAAGCATCGCTAAGATCAAAGCCGATTTTGCGTGTTTGCCCGTAAACGATGAATCCGATGATTGCCAGGGGCAAAACCATTGCCAGTAAAGTACGAATGATTTTGCGGTTGCCGTTAAGCAAAACGATTGTTAGGGCAGCAACGAAAAAAGCGAATTGCGAGGCGCGCGTCACGGTCAGCAAAAGCGCAAATGCCAATCCCGCCGCGCAGATTCCGAGCAGAATTTGCGGCTTTAGATATTTGTTGACGGTTTCTTTTTCCTCATTTCGCGCAAAAAATCTGTGTTTGGAAATTGTGATGATGAAAAGTCCGAAAGTCAGCGATAGGATCAATTGCAAAACTTCGGCAAAGGTCGTGAAATGTCCGTAAAATCCGGCGGCGCGCCAGTTATGATTGCGCGTCCAGCGACCGACGCCCAGACTTTCTTCCGGCGTTGCGGCTTGTTTGATCCGTTCACGCGGAACGTCGACCATCGTATAAGCATCGTCACGATAGATTTGCGCTTTGAATTGCGGCTCGCTCGGGTTTTCAAAAACTCGGCGGCGAACTTCTTCGAGCGATTTGACCTTTTTACCGTTGATCTGCAGGATCGCGTCGCCTTCCTGCAAACCGATCTGGTCGAATGCGCTTCCGCGAAAATCGTAGATCTCGACGCCGCGCCCGATCACGCGCTCAACCGGTGTCCAGAGCACGGCAAACATCGCCGAAAAGATCAGCGCAAAGGCGAGAAACTTGGCAGCACGAATCGTTCGCAGATTGTTGTAAACAAAATAAAATATCAGAAACAGGGACACGCCGCGCAGTTTGTCGAGCGAGATATCGGGCGCGTAGGAAAAAATCGAGGACACGACGCTCCACGCGAAAAATGACCAGAGCGCGTAATCGATCGCCGTCAATTTGAACTTTACACGCGGCTTGAAAAAGAGGCGAATCACCCACGCGAGCATTCCGATCAGCCACGCCGATTGCGTGACGGCGATCGAATGCGGCGCGAACAAGATCATCACTGTCAGAAAGATAAAGGCGGTGCGTTCAAGCCATAAAACCGCTTTCGATCCGGTTGTCAGATTATTCAGCTCGTCGATTTTTCGAAAAATTTCGGTAAATGTCATCGTGTTCGTGCCTGCTGCAAGTTTATTTTTGCTAAACTTCTCGTATGTTGCAACAGGACTTGAACTTAACTGCCGAAATAAAACTCTATTACGACCTTTTCGTGCCCGAAAACGCCCAGCCGAATGCGCCATTGCTGCTCGCCGTTCACGGCTACGGCGCGCATAAACGCTATATGATGCGCGAGGCGCAGGCGGTCGCGCCCGACGGTTTTGTGATTGCTTCGATTCAGGCGCCGCACCAGCATTTTCGCAAGACGGACGACAGTTACCGCATCGGTTTCGGCTGGCTGACCGACTACAAATCCGACGAATCGGTCGCGCTTCACCATAATTTTGTGATTGAATTGATCGAAAACCTCGCCGAAAACCGAATAATTGACGCTGAAAAAATCTATCTCTACGGCTTTTCGCAAGCGTGTGCGCTCAATTTTCGCTTTGCTTTCACGTTTCCCGAAAAGATGCGCGGCGTCGTCGGCGTGTGCGGCGGAATTCCGGGCGATCTGGAAACGAATCCA
>DATLOR010000526.1:0-7521 GCA_035536135.1 Pyrinomonadaceae bacterium
AGATCTTGAGCTGGAAAAAGCGTTTCCGAACATCGGGATCAGCGTCGTGATGAGAATCAAAACGACGATCGGCGCGGTAATATTTCCCGCCGCCGCCATATCGCTTTCGCTTTGCAGAAGATGCCGCGCAACCGTTTCGGCTTTGGCGGAAAGATGCTGTTGGCGCTGACGCACAAGCGTCGAACCCGAGCGCAGACTGACGAGCAGGTTTTCGATTTCGCGTTCGATCCTGCCGCGTTTTTCGGCAAAATCGCCCGTTAATCTTTTTTCTTCGGCTTCGGGAATTTTCTCATCCGGATCATAAACAAAACCGCGCTCCAGATTTTTGCGCCATTCGATGATTTTTTCCTTGGTTTCTTTCGTCACGTACGGCGGAACCGAGAGCAGCTGTTTGGCGTCAATGTCCGCCGCCGTTCGAATACCGCAGGTTTTCACCAGATCGAGATTTTTAGGACTTAAGCCCGCAATATTCGCATCGCTGATCTTGAACGACGACAGATAAACGTCGAGTTTATATTGAAACGCTCCGTCCTGCAGGAGCTTGACCTTTTCGCGGCTTTGCTGTTGAAGCTTGTGATGCTCGTTGATCTTTTGACGGATCAGCGAAACGTCGTTATTCAGCTGGGGCGTCGTGTCGGCGACCGTCCATTCGTTTTCAAGCTGATTCCATTCGCGCCGCGCACTTTCCAGACGGACTTCGAGATCGATCTTATTGTTTTTGCCCGAATTATTAAGCGTTACGATAAATCCCGCCATCAGGAGTGCGCCGATGAAAAAACCGACTCCCGAACCCGCCACCGCCGTCAGAAAAATCACGATGCAGAATTGCAGAATTGCGAGAGTAATAAACCTTGAAAGATTTTCGCTCCGTGCCTTTGTCGCTTCGGGCGACGGCGGCGGCAAAACGCCTGTTTTCGGCGGTTTGGCGGGCAGATTTTGCGGAACGACGAGACTCGAAACCAGATTTTCGATCGTGAAGATATTAAATGCTTCTTCGCCTGCCGTGCGGTTTCCGCTGACGAACGGAAAGAGCATCAAACCGGTTTTCGATTCGAGTTCGCACCACGGGCAGGCGTGCAGATCCTGAAAATAATAATGACCGATATGCAGACCGCATTGTTTCAGCGAATCCGATAAATCTTCGAGCGCCTCGATCCATTCACGCGGTTCGGGACGGTCGTCGGTCAGAAAAGCGCGTTCGAACATTGCCGCCAGCCGCGGTGAAACCGCCGACAGCGAAAGCGTTCCGGGCGGCTGCTTGACGTTCCAGAGATGCGCGTCTTCGCCGTATGCGAAACGATGTTCGCGGATACAGTCTTCGAGCGATTTGTCTTCTTCGCCGAGATAATTTCCCGAAAACGGGTGACGCCCAAGGAAAAGCAGCTGAAAAATGATCACCGCGAGCCCGAAATTATCGTGTTTGGCTTCGCGTTCGACTTCGCTTAGATCGACGCCCTGCAGTTCGGGCGCGAGATGCGTCGCGACGCCGACCTCGCAGCGATAACGAAAATCGCCACGGCTTACGCTGTAACTGTCGCAGTCGATCAATTTCACCGTGCCGTCCTTTAAGACGACGCAGTTGCCGTGATTGACGTCGCCCATAATGTGCGCGTTTTTATGCAGACTGTAAAAAGCACGTGCCACATTGGTCGCGGCGTGAATCAAAAACTGCCAGGTTGCTTCGGGAAAATGAACGCGGCGGCTTTTCAAGCTGTAAAGCTCGTGAATTTCCTTTGCTTTGACATTCGGCATCAGAAAACCGACGGTTTTGCCTTCCGAGTCGTGCAGAGTGTCGACGATCCACGCCGCCACTTTCAAAAGCTGGTCGTTTTTGTTCTCCGCCATCCAGCGCAGTTTTTCCGCTTTTTCCTCGTCGATCGGCTCGTGATAGATCTTGGCGACCAGATTGAAATCGTTCGGACACGCGAAAACCGCGCCTTCGCCGCCGCGCCCGATCTGGTTGATTAGAACGTAAGATTGACCTTGACTGTCGTAAAATGTCGGCATAGCTCTTTTAAAACCTCTTTTTAGTCCCAAGTCCCAGAAGTCTCAAGTCAAAATCAAACGACTTGGGACTTGGGACTTGAAACTTGAGACTCAACTTCTGCTGTTGCGCGCGAAGCCAGAATGATTGTTTTGTCGTCGTCGGTTTTCTCGTTAATTTTCGGGCTGCTGAGAAAATTTTCGAGTTTTTCATTTAAACCGTTCGGCGCATTGCCGTTTCTGAGCGGCGCGATCATCGGCATCAGAAACGGTTCGTGCGGCTGACCCATCTGATAATCAACCGCGACCGCGTAAATTCCGTCGGAAAACAAAATCAAATCTTCGACCGCTTCTTTGATCAATTCAAATCTCAGACTTTCCGCCGCCGTTTCGTCCGTCACAAATTCCGTGACGTTGACATATTCGGTTTCGACCGGCGCAATCGCGAAACGATAGCTTTTTGCATCGCCCGAAGTCGAAAAAACAATGCCGCCGTCGCCGACCTGATAAAAAACCGCGGAATGCGCGCCGATCACCGCGCCGACAAACGTCGAAGCGTAATCGCGCAGTTCTTTCTTGTTTGCCAGCGAAATTTCAGCGATTTTCTTTTGAAAATACGAAATCCAGAGCCGCCCGAAATCAGCCGTCAAAGATTTGACGGAAGCATCTTTCGCGCTCAGAAAATCCGTGACTTCCTTGGTAAAAATCTCGCACGCTATGCCCGCGCCGATCTGCCCGTCGGTCGTGCTGCCCGCGCCGTCGGCGACCACGGCGATCAGAACCTCGCCGTCGGCGGCGGTTTCAATCGTTTGGCAGGCAAATCTGTCCTGACATTCGGTGTTTTGATTGATATGCGCCTGCCCGATCGCCGAAGCGTGAGCCGTGCGCCAAAACTTTTGGCTCATTAAACTTCTGACCATCCGTAAGGTTTGTAATCGGGAATCGGTACGGAATCGCCCGGATTCGACCGCGAAACGTTTTTCAGCGAAGCCGAGAGCCACAGGAAAAACTCCTTAAAGCGCACGCCCGAAAGCCGCATCGGTTCGCGGACGGCAATTTGTTTCAAAACATTAAAATCCGCCTTTTGCACGCCGAGCGCGAAAAACGAGAACGATTTGGTTTCTTCGCCGGCGCGGATCAATTGCGGCAGATGTGCCCAGTTATCGGTCGGTTCGCCGTCCGTGATCAGAAAGATCCACGGGCGGAAAAGTTTGATGCCGTTGTCGCGCAAGATCTGTTTGCGCTGTTTTAAGAGTCCGAGACCGCGCGAAACCGCCGCGCCGAGCGGTGTGTCGCCCACCGCTTCGAGACGCGGAAGGCGAAACTGGTCGGCGGTCGTAAAATTTTGAATGACGTTGACCGGACCGAACGTGACAACCGCGATCTCGACGCGCTTCATACTCAATGAATCGCCGAAAAGCTCTTCGCGGAAACCTTGAATTCCGCGGTTGAGTTCTTCGATCGGATCGCCCTGCATCGAGCCCGACGTATCGAGCAGTAAAACGCACGGACAGCGCGGTTCGGGATTTTCCGCAAATTCAGCCGCCGCAAAGGGTTGCTGCTCGTCGTAGTTGTAAGAATTGTTTTCCATAAAGCTATTTTCGAATGTGTAATTATGATATATCCTTTTTTCGTAAATTGGCAATATTTTTTCGTTTGATAAATTGCTTTTTGCCAATTTATGACAACTTGCAGTTTCCGCTCGTTTAGTTGATTATTAACCAAACATTTCTTATCCACATTGAATGACGGAAAACCAGATAAAATGCGTCGGCGTAGTCGTTAAGCCGAATCACAAGGAAGCGTGGGAAACGGCGTGCGAGTTGTCCGATTGGCTCAAAACGCGCGGCATTGCGCTGATCGGCAGCCCGCACGAAGAAGACGAAATTTGCCCGATCGAAGATGTCGGCGCCGAAGAATTTCAGAAAAAAGCCGATCTGATCGTCGTCCTCGGCGGCGACGGCACGATGATTTCGACCGCTCGCCTGATCGGCAGCCGCGAAGCTCTGGTGCTCGGAATAAATTACGGGAGCTTGGGCTACCTGACCGAATTTCGGATCGAAGAAATGTTTCCCGCGCTCGAAGACATCCTGGCGGGAACTTATGAAATTGACCGCCGCGTGATGCTCGAGGTCGAACACCGGCGCGAAGAAGAACTGCTCGGCACGGGTCGTGTCTTAAACGATGTCGTGATCAATAAAGCGGTGCTCGCGCGGATCATCGAAATCGAAGTCAGCCTGGACGATCTTTTCGTCAACGATTTTCGCGCCGACGGTTTGATCGTCGCGACGCCGACCGGCTCGACCGCTTACAGTTTGAGCGCGGGCGGACCGATCGTTTATCCTTCGATGAACGCGGTCGTTTTGACGCCGATCTGCCCGTTTACGCTGACCAATCGCCCGATCGTGATTCCCGACACGGCGGAAATAAATCTGCGTTTGAAGAACGAAAGCGACGGTGTGGTTTTGACTTTGGACGGGCAAATCGGTTATCAAATGCAAACCGGCGATTGTGTTCTGATTCGCAAAAGTCCGATGACTTTCAATCTCGTCCAACCGCCGAACCGTAATTATTTCGACGTTTTACGCAACAAATTAAAGTGGGGAAGATAATTCGATTTTGGATTTCAGATTTCGGATTTTGGATTTTAAAGACAAATTAAAATTGAACAAAAAATTATGAAGCTACCGAAAATTTCGCTGACCTGGAAGATTATGATTGGCTTGGTGCTGGGAATTTTTCTCGGCTGGTTGATTCGTGAGATCGATCTAAACTCGGGCAATCACACGGTTTTCGGGCTCGAAACCGCGACGATCCTGGCGTTTGTTCGTTCGCTTTCGACACTCTTTTTGAACCTTATCAAATCGATCATCGCACCCTTGATTTTCGCGACGCTCGTGATCGGCATTTCCGGTACGGGCGACATCAAACAAGTCGGGCGGATCGGCGCAAAATCGCTTCTTTATTTCGAAGTCGTGACGACTTTGGCGCTCGTGATCGGGCTTGCCGCCGTGAACATCACGCAGCCCGGAAAAGGCGTTTCGCTTGCCGGAATTCCGAAGGGCGAGGATAAAGCGGTACTGGCAAAACGCGCGCAGGATCTGTCGAAAGAATCGACCGAAGCGGCGAAAAAAGCCGGTGAGTTCCGCGCTCAAATTCCGGTAAACCCGGACGCCGCTGCGCAAGCCGAACAACAAACGGCGCTCGCGATTCAAAAATCTTCGGAAGCTGCCGACGCGGCTGCCAAAGGTTTGACCGCGCCCGAACCGCCCGCCAAACCGCAAACTTTCGGTGATATCATCGCCCATCTTTCGCCGACTTCGATCATCAAAGCGATGGCGGAAGGCGACGTTTTGCAGATCGTCGTTTTCTCCGTGCTTTTTGCTTTGGCAGTCACGAGCATCGGCAAGAAAAAGTCGGAAGCCGTCGTCAAATGGTGCGAATCTTTGGCGGATATTATGTTCCGCTTTACCGAATTCGTGATGAAATTTGCGCCGGTCGGGGTCGGTGCGGCGATGGCTTACACGATCGCGCACAACGAACAGGGCTTGGGCGTTCTGGTAAATTTAGGGAAATTGGTTCTGACGCTCTACGGTGCGCTGGTCGCGTTTTCGCTGCTCGTGCTTTTGCCGATCGCTTTGCTCTTTAAAGTTCCGCTGATGGATTTTATCAATGCCGTCAAAACACCCGCGACGATCGCCTTTGCGACGACCTCAAGCGAATCCGCGCTTCCGAAAGCGATGGAAAATATGGTGCTCATGGGCGTTCCGCGCCGCATCGTCGGGTTTGTTTTACCGACCGGCTACAGTTTTAATCTCGACGGAACGACGCTGTATCTCGCTTTAGCTTCGATTTTTGTCGCGCAAGCCGCCGGTGTCGAGCTTTCGTGGACACAGCAGATCGTCATGCTTTTGACCCTGATGCTGACCTCGAAGGGCGTTGCCGGAGTTCCGCGCGCCTCGCTCGTCATCCTGCTCGGAACGCTGGCTTCGTTTGCCCTGCCGGTCGAGGGCGTAATTTTGATTCTCGGCGTTGACGAATTGATGGATATGGCGCGAACCGCGATCAATGTTATCGGAAATTGTCTCGCCACGGTCGTCATCGCGAAATGGGAAAACGCTTTCCGCAATGAAGAGTGGGAAGCCGAAATGAAGGAAATGGAAGAAGTTACCGGACAAGAACCGATTATGGCGCATTGATTCCGCCGACTTAAGCTATCAAAAACTGCGAAATTCACGAAAAGATAAAACAACTTAATAATCTTCGTGATCGTGAATTTCGCAGGCACGCTTTACAAATTTTATCAATTAAATCTCGAAGGAAAATTTATTATGTTCAATCCGTTTGCCGTTTTCGACAAGAAAAATCAGGTGATTCTGACTTTTTTCGTATTGTTGATTTCTTTTGTTCCGGTTCATTCGCAGACGAAAAATGATCCGCTGAAACTGCTTCAGTATCGTCTGATCGGACCATTTCGCGGCGGGCGTGTCGGCGCGGTTGCCGGAGTCGCTTCACAGCCGAATGTTTATTATCTCGGCGCGACGGGCGGCGGAGTTTGGAAAACGACGGACGGCGGGAAAAATTGGTTGCCGGTTTCCGACGATTATTTTAAGACGGGTTCGGTCGGCGCGATTGACGTTTCGCAGTCCGATCCGAATATCGTTTACGTCGGAATGGGCGAAGAAACCCTGCGCGGAAATGTTTCGCACGGCGACGGCGTTTATAAATCAATGGACGGCGGCAAGTCGTGGAAATTTATCGGTTTAGGCGACACGCGGCAAATCGGACGCATTCGCATCAACCCGAAAAATCCGGACATCGCGTATGTCGCGGCAATCGGACATCTTTGGGCGGCGAACGACGAACGCGGCGTTTTTCGCACCAACGACGGAGGCAAAACGTGGAAAAAAATTCTTTTCCGCGACAAAGATACGGGCGCGAACGACATTATTCTCGACCCGTCGGATCCGAATGTCGTTTACGCGACGTTCTGGCAGATGCGGCGCACGCCCTGGGGATTCGATTCGGGCGGCGCGGGAAGCTCGATCTATAAATCAACGGACGGCGGCGACAATTGGACGGAAATCACAAAAAACAAAGGCTTGCCCGCGGGCGTTCTGGGCAAAATCGGCATTACCGTTTCGCCCGTTGAAACCAATCGCGTCTGGGCAATTATCGAAGCCAAAGACGGCGGACTTTATCGTTCGGACGACGGCGGCGAAAACTGGACGCGCACGAGCGATAACCCGAATATTCGCCAGCGTCCGTGGTATTACACGCGCGTTTACGCCGATCCGCAAAATGCCGACGCGGTTTATGTTTTGAACGTTAATTTTCATAAATCCATCGATGGCGGACGAACATTTTCAAATATCGACGTGCCGCACGGCGATAATCACGATTTATGGATCGCGCCGAACGACGCGACGCGCATGATCGAAGGCAACGACGGCGGCGCGAATGTTTCGACCGACGGCGGCAAAAACTGGACGGAAGAAGACCAGCCGACCGCGCAGTTTTACCGTGTCGCGCTCGACA
>DATLOR010000527.1:0-6428 GCA_035536135.1 Pyrinomonadaceae bacterium
CATTTTTCCTTCTTTTCGGCAGACTTCCATTTCGTCCAGTTTGTCGCCGTGCCGATTTTCGTGCCCTTGAAATCGACCTTGATCCCGTTGAGATACTTTGCGAGCTTGACCAGATCGGCGCGGTCGTAAAAATCCGCCCAAAGCAGATTTACCGGGTATTTTCCCGCCCATTCGTTTTTTATCCAGCCAAGCGCGACCGGATTTGTCATATCCGCCAATTCGCTTGCCGATTTCGGATAAACGTCGGAAAGAAATCCCATACTGATCAGCTTTCCGTTGTCGTCGGGCGTCACGGAGGAACGAACAGCGTAGAATTTACCGGCATATTGTTTGTTTTTGGCGTTTTCCAAAACCTTCAGCGTGCCGCTCTTGAATTGGTCAATATCCCAGCCTTCGACCCAGGTGTTTTCTTCCATCCGTTTCCAGACAAAAACATCGTCGGGCGCGGCGTCCGAGTCGAAAAGCGCGATGACCTGATTATTGTTTTTCAATTGCCAGAGCTCGCTTAATTTGCTTTGCGGGCTGAAATTCTGACTGCTGACCAATTTACCGTTGAGCTTTGTTTTGACGAGATTGACGAGCTCCGTCCATTTCGCCTTCGTCAAACCCTCGATTTCGCCCTGCTTTTTGCCTTGCTCGATTTGATACGCCCGCTCCCAGAAATGGTTGAAGCCGAGCAGAACGACTTCGCGCGGATTTTTGCCGGTGAATGTTTTGATATCGTCGAGCATCGAAGCGACCGAAGCGCCGTAAAGTCCGTGACAGGTCATCAAAATACCTTTATTGTCGACACATACGCGGATGTCGAAATACCGAATGCCGTCTGCGAGCATCTGCGCCGTCGTGCGTTCCTGCGTTTTTGCCCAGTCGGAAAAGATCGAACCGATCGACAGGAATTGTTTTACCTTTTTATTGTCGGGCGAAGAAAGACCGTCGCTGTCGCCGAACGTGATGCCGGTATTTTTCGACGCGGTGATCGCAAAAGTTCCCGCGTCGTGCGCTCCGGGCAAAGCGATTTCGTTTAGTTGTTTTTTGCCCAGGATTGCCGCATTGTCAGACATCCAAGCCGCCTCCAGCGCGAAAATGTTTGAAGAAAAGATAAGCAAACCGATCGCCAATAATAAACAGTTACAAAAAAATTGTTTCAGCATAAATTTATGTTTCGCGGCAGTTTAATGATAATAATTCGGGCAATTGAAAAAGCCAAGTTGTGCGCATTACCGGCGCGCAAAAGAATGAAAATCGGGTTTTCGCGCACTCTGAAAAATTAACGTAAAATAGAATTTCTGTTATGCCGCAAAATAATTTTAAATCAGACGCATCATTTGCCCGGAAGTTGGACGAGCAGGATCCGTTAAAACATTTCCGCGAAAATTTTTACATTCCGAAGCAAACGAACGGCGAAGACGTTTTGTATTTCACGGGAAATTCGCTCGGGCTTCAGCCGCGCACCGTTCGCGCGTATCTCGAACAAGAGCTCAAAGATTGGGAAAATTGGGGCGTTGAAGGACATTTTCACGCGAAAAACGCGTGGATGCCGTATCACGAATTTTTGACTGAACCGATGGCGAATGTCGTCGGCGCGCGTGCCGCTGAAGTTGTCGTAATGAATTCGCTGACCGTCAATCTGCATCTTTTGATGGTCTCGTTTTATCGCCCGAACGGAAAACGCAATAAGATTTTGATCGAAAAAAACGCGTTTCCGTCCGACCAGTATGCCGTGCAATCGCAGATCAAGTTTCACGGTTTCACGCCCGAACAATCGCTGATCGAATTAACGCCTCCGGCAGGCGAAAACTGTTTGCGAACCGATGAGATCGAAAAGACGATCGAGGAAAACGGCGATGAGATCGCGCTCGTTTTGCTCGGCGGCGTAAATTATTACACCGGACAAGCCTTTGATCTGAAACGAATTACCGAAATCGGACACAAAGCCGGCGCGGTGGTCGGTTTCGATCTCGCGCACGCGGCGGGCAATCTCGAGCTTCAATTGCACGATTGGGGCGCGGATTTTGCGGCGTGGTGTTCGTATAAATATCTCAATTCGGGTCCGGGCGGAATCGCGGGCGTTTTTGTCCACGAACGCCACGCCGAATCGTTTGATCTGCCGCGTTTTGCGGGCTGGTGGGGACACGATAAGGAAACGCGTTTTTTGATGGATGACAAATTTATCCCGATGCGCGGCGCGGAAGGCTGGCAGCTGTCGAATCCGCCGATCTTTCAGCTTGCCGCTTTGCGTGCATCTCTTGATATTTTTGAAGAAGCCGGAATGAAAGCTTTGCGCGAAAAGTCCGTTAAACTGACAAATTATCTGGAATTTCTACTCAGCGAAATCAAAGACGAACGAATTTCCGTGATCACGCCGAGCAATCCGCAGGAACGCGGCTGTCAGCTTTCGATCCGCGTCCGAAATGCGGACAAAACGCTTTTCAAAGCGATCACGGAAAAAGGCGTGATCGCCGATTGGCGCGAACCGGACGTGATCCGCGTCGCGCCAGTTCCGCTTTACAATACTTTTACGGATGTGTTCAGATTTGCGGAGATTTTGAAGGAGTGTCTGATCAATGAACAAAATTAAAAGGATACTTTCATAAAAATGAACGCATCCTTTTAATTTTGGTAAAATTTCCTCTTGGTTTATCGCATAAAGAATCCGAGTAACCAGTAAAGAAGAATAAAGATTAAAATTGTGCTGATTAAGCCTCCGCCCAATTTCCACGCGCCTGCCGCCGCTAATCCACCTCTTAATAAACCCATTATAATTTCCTCCCTTGTTCTTTTTTAATACATCCTTTGATGTCTTGCTGTCTATCTTGCACGCCGCGTGCCAAAACTTGCGGAATCGTTTTTTGCTTAGTTTCAGATGTTTTGAGAAAATGTTTTCGCACTATGACGAAACAAACAGTAATCATCATCGGCGCGGGACTTTCGGGTTCCCTGCTCGCCATTTATCTTGCCAAACGCGGCATTCACGCAGACGTTTACGAAGCGCGCGGCGATATGCGGAAAGAGGAAATGTCCGCCGGGCGTTCGATCAATCTCGCGCTCTCGAACCGCGGAATTGCCGCCTTAAAAGAAGTCGGGCTCGACGAATATATGCTTTCGGAAGCCGTGCCGATGTTCGGGCGGATGGTTCACGGACTCGATGCAAGCACAAAACTTTTGCCGTATTCGGGCAGACAAGGCGAATATATCAACTCGGTTTCCCGCGCCGGTCTGAACATTGCGCTGATCAACGAAGCCGAAAAATACGACGGCGTGAAGTTTCATTTTAATTGGAAAAATTTAGGTTTTGATCCGCAAGGAGAATTAATTTTTGTAAACCATGAGAAATTAAGGCATTTATACATCAAAACTGAAACCGTCATCGGCACTGACGGCGCAGGATCGGAACTCAGAAATTGGATGCTTCACGGCGGCGTTCCGCGTTTTGATTTTTCGCAAAAATGGCTCGAGCACGGCTACAAGGAACTGCACATTCCGCCACGCGATTTCGGATTTGAGATTTCGGATCTGGGCTTGAAAACCGAAGAAAAATGTGAGTCGAAAGATTTATTTCAATTGGAGAAAAACGCTTTGCACATCTGGGCGCGGCGTTCGTTTATGATGATCGCCCTGCCGAATTTTGACGGCAGTTTTACCTGTACGCTTTTTCTCGCGCATAAAGGCGAAAACAGTTTTGAGCAATTAACCGATGAAAACTCTTTGATGGATTTCTTTCAAACAAACTTTGCCGACGCGATTCCGCTGATGCCGACTTTGACGGAAGATTTTTTCGCAAATCCGACCGGAAATCTCGGCACGATCAAATGTTTTCCGTGGAACGCGGGCGGAAAAGCTTTGCTTCTCGGCGATTCGGCGCACGCCGTCGTGCCGTTTTACGGGCAGGGAATGAACGCTTCGTTTGAAGACTGCCGCATTCTAAACCAACTGATCGGACAACACGGCACGGATTGGGAGACGGTTTTCAATGAATTTACCCGTGACCGAAAACCGAACACCGACGCGATCGCCGAGATGGCGGAAGAAAATTTCTACGAAATGCGCGACGCGGTCGCCGACGCGGTTTTCCAGCGCAAGCGGGAGCTCGAAACCAAGCTCGAACAAACCTTTCCCGATTATTTCTCGAAATATTCGATGGTTACATTCCGCGAAGATTTACCCTACGCTGTCGCCAAACAAAAAGGCAACGCGCAGGATAAACTGCTGATGAAAATCTGCGCCCAAATTGAAGACGTGCGCGAATTGGATTTGAACGAAGTATTGCTAAAAATAAAATCTCTGAATTAAAAATATGGCAATAATTCAGAATCATTGGGCAAAATTAACTGATGAACAATGGCAGCATCTAGCCGAACAATACCTTTTGGAAATACGCGAAAATGGAGGAAAAGAATACGAAGAAGGAAATCATAAATGGGGTCAAATAGTTGTCAGTTTAAATTTTTGGTCACCGCCCGGGCTACTTTGGAAATTTATTCTTCTCACGGTTTCGCTTGCTGAAAGCGACGGGCAGCTCGGATCAATCGCGGCGGGTGAAATCGAACATTTACTCGGAAGAGCCGGGGATGAATTTATTGATTTAGTCGAGCAGGAAGCAAAGAGCAATTCGAAATTTGCGAGAACTTTAACAGGCTGCTGTCAGTTTCAGATGACGGATGAGGTTTGGGCGAGAGTTCAAAAATTGCAGGCACAAGTTGAAGATAAACTTCTGTAACAGCAAATACGGATAAACGAAGAAAGATTATTCTTCGTTTATCCGTGAAAATTACTGCTTGAAGAATTACTTCGTCGCAACTGACGCGAATTGTCCGGGCTCGTAAGTTCCCGCCGGAGTGCGAAAGGCAATGTTCAGACGATTCCAGGTGTTGATCGTCGTGACGGCAAAGGTCAGATCAACCAGTTCTTCTTCGCTGAATTGTTTACGCGCTTCGTTGAAAACTTCGTCCGCTACGTGTCCGTTCGTCACAAAAGTAACGGCTTCCGCCCAGGCAAAAGCGGCGCGTTCCCTTTCGGTGTAAAAAGGCGATTCGCGCCACGCGTCGAGCAGGTAAAGACGCTGTTCGGTTTCGCCAGCCGCCCGTAAATCCTTTGAATGCATATCGATACAGAACGCACAGCCGTTGAGCTGCGAAACTCTGAGTTCGATCAAATGCAAAAGATTTTGTTCGATCTTTCCCGATTTTGCCAAATAGCCGTTCAAACCGAACAATGCCCGCATCAACATTTGATTGTTTTCAATACCTTTTATTCTCTGCTCCATAATATTTATGATCTCCTCGTTTTATGAATTAAGCCTTTTAATTTCGGCTTTCAATAATCAAGACGAATGAACTTTCGGGTTTGTGACAGGCGCGCAAGAAAAAAATTATTTTGTTTGAAACTGCTTCGTAAAATATTGATAATTAAAACGAAAATGAATTGTTATTGCTGTTCGGGACGTGAATTTGAAGATTGCTGTCAGCCTTTTATCGGCGGAACGGCGAAACCTCGGACGGCTTTGTTACTGATGCGTTCGCGCTATACGGCGTATGCGACCGGCGCGGTTGAATACATCTTGCGCACGACGCATCCTTCCGTAAGAAAATTTCACGATCCCGATTCCATCGAACAATGGGCGCAAACAAGCCTTTGGCAACGGCTTGAAATCATCGCGACGACCGATGGAAATTCGTCGGATAAGCAAGGAACGGTCGAATTCAAAGCCTATTATCTGGACGCCGATCACCAACCGCAGATCCATCACGAAAATTCCAGTTTCCGCAAGGAATTAGGCAAATGGTTTTTCGTTGACGGCAAGGTTTTGTAAATCCAAATCCTCAAAAGCCTTTAATTTATCGGGATTCATCACGCGATAAAAAGCGGAAATTTTGCCGTCTTCGACATCGAACGTCGTTGCCGAGAAAATTTTTCCCTCGTAAAAGGTCAAGATCCCGAGCTCGCCGTTGATGTTGTAAGGAATATTTTTTAATGCCGCGCCGGCTTTTGTGCCGAACATCGCGAGAGCGTGCGCGAGTTTGTTTTTGCCTTGAATGATCTTGCGCGCCGCCGTCACTTTGCCGCCGCCGTCGGAGATCATCGAAACTTCGTCCGAAAAAAGCGCGAGAAGCGTTTTTTCATCGCCTGCCTGAGCGGCGGCAGAAAACTTTTTGATCAGTTTGGCGCGTTCTTTTTCGTCCGCTTCAAAACGCGGTTTGTCGGTGCGAACTCGTTCGCGGGCGCGATGAATGAGTTGGCGTGAAGCCGCTTCCGTTTTGCCGACAATGCGCGCAACGTCGGCGTAAGCACAATCAAAAATGTCGTGAAGGAGAAACGCGGCGCGTTCGATCGGCGACAGACGTTCGAGTAAAACCATAAACGCGAGCGATAGATTCGAGGCAAGCTCGACCTGTTCTTCGGGCGAAGGCGCGTCCGAAACGATCAAAGGT
>DATLOR010000528.1:0-8741 GCA_035536135.1 Pyrinomonadaceae bacterium
GAGGTCGAGGGCATCGAAAATCTGCACCAGACGAAAAGACCGCTTTTGATCTGCCCGAATCATCAAAGCTTTCTCGACCCGTTCGTGCTTTGTTCGACCTACGATTTCGAGAAATTCCGCAACACATTTCACGTCGGCGCGAGCGAATTTTTTGAAAGCGGCTTTATGAAATGGGTCGCTTCGATGCTCCAAACCGTGCCGGTCGATCCCGACACGCAATTGATGAAAGCGATGAAAGCGGGCGCGATCGGCTTGAAACACGGCAAGGTTTTAAACATTTATCCCGAAGGTGAACGCGGTTTCGACGGCGAGCTGCACGAATTCAAAAAAGGCGCGGCAATCTTAGCGACCGAACTCGATCTGCCGATTCTCCCCGTCGCGCTCGACGGTTTGCAGAACGTCTGGGCGCGTCATTCGTGGCGCATTCGTCCGGCGAAGGTCAAGATTCGTTTCGGCAAGCCTTTTTACGCAAAAGAAATCGTCACCGAGCAAATGAACGACGAGCAAAAATACGAAGCCGTCATCACGCATCTCAAAAATGAAATCGCCAAAATGATTGAAGATTTGCGAAAATAATAAAATTTATTTCCCTTCCCGAATTTGTTAAACTTGCCTTAAAAGTTTTTTCAAATTTCAAGGAGGGATCTATGCGGATCACAAAATATATTCATTCGTGTCTGGTCGTCGAAAAAGGACTCGACCGGATACTTTTCGACCCCGGAATTTTCAGTTTCGCGGAAGGCAAAGTCAAACCCGCCCAGTTTCAGAACATTCGCGCCGTTGTCCTGACGCATTATCATCCCGATCATATTGACGAAGAGGCTCTCAAAGAAATCATCAAAAACAACCCGAACGCGGTCGTGCTTGCCAATAAACACATTGCTTCAAAGCTCGCCGAAAAAGACATCACGGCGGAAGCCTTTGAAACGGGCAAATATATTGTCGGCAGTTTTGTGCTGAAAGCCTTCGATGCGCCGCACGAGAAAATTCTCGCAGACGAGATCCCGCAAAATACGGCTTACACGGTTGACGACCAACTACTGCATCCGGGCGACAGTTTAAGCAAAAATCTTTACGAGCTGCGCGGCACTAGGGTTTTATGTTTGCCCGTGATGGCTCCGTGGGAAACCGAATTGCAGACATTTGAATTCGCCCGCGCCCTCGCGCCGCAGTATGTCGTGCCGATCCACGACGGCTATGCTAAGGAGTTCTTTTTGAAATCCTCGTATCAAAGATTTCAGAATTTTCTCGGCAAAGAAAATATCAAGTTCCAATGGATGAGCGCGGCGGGAGATTTTTTTGAGGGATGAGGGATGAAATTAGCCGTCCTTTCATCAGGCAAAATATTTTGACCGGCAGCGTCCAGATGCGTAAAAGTTTTTTTCGAATAATAAAAAGGGGAGATTTACCATGAAAAAGAATCTGCAGGCAATATTTATAATGACCGTATTCTGCATCGCGTTCGGCAGTGCGGTTTCGGTCTTCGGACAAATCAAAACGGGCGGCTACCGTTCCGTTTCGATCAGCAGCGAGGACGTCAAAGACGCGGCGGATTTCGCGCTCGAAATAAAAGCCGAGGAAATGAAAGAGGAACTATCGCTTGAAGGCATTATCAAAGCCGAAACTCAGGTAGTTGCGGGCACAAATTACCGGCTTTGCCTCCAGCTCTACATTCCCGCCAAAGAAGAAGAAACCGACGGCGTCACGCTCTACATCAAAACCGTCATCTTCAAAAGCCTCAAAAACGAATATTCGATCACCAGCTGGGAAGAAGAAGACTGCGCCGAGAAGTAGATATGCTAATTTAGAATTTGATTCAAAAACGACCCTTTTTGAATCAAATCTGAGCCGTCAAACGAATATTAAACAAAAACTTCTTCAACCATTCGCTTTTGCGTTGTTTTTGGCTGAAGAGTCCGGCGACTCAAATTTATCTTCGATTGGAGATTCAGTTTCCTGCTCGTTAGAATCTCCGGAAAGCCATCGTTTAAGCTTTTTATCAAGGAAATCTACTTTTACCGGTTTCGAGATGTAATCATCCATTCCGCAAGCCAGGCATTTATCACTGTCACCGGCTAAGGCATAGGCTGTCATGGCGATAATAATATTCCGTTTTGTGGTCCCGATTTCCCGGCGGCGAATCTCCACAGTCGCCTCAAAACCGTCCATTTCAGGCATCTGGCAATCCATCAATATCGCGTCATACTCTGATTTCTGACAGGCTTCGACCGCTTCCAGTCCATTTTTGACAGCTTCCGCTGTGTAATTTAATTTTTTTAATTGAATCAGCGTCACTTTTTGATTTACCGGATTGTCTTCAACGATCAGAATATGACCATTAAATGCTTTTGGCTCAGAGTCAGTCGCCGGAAGCGGGGCGGGGCGCAGGGAATGTCCCGTGCTCAAGCTGTTCTTTGGATCATTGTGTTGGCTTCCGATGGATTCAGAAATTACCGATAATAAACTTGTAAAAAGGAGTGTTTGGCGAACCGGTTTTTGCAGAAAAGCTGCTATTTCGACCTCCCTCGCCGATTTTTCATGCTCGCGTTTGCCATACGAGGTCAACATCACCAAATGCACTTCGTTAATTTTTTCATCGGCTTTAATAAGCTGTGCCAACTCGAAACCGTCCATTTCGGGCATCATTAAATCGAGAATTGCGATATCGAAAGAATTATTATTTTGATGAGCTGTTCGTAATATTTCCAAAGCCTCTTTTCCGGATTCGGCTTCTTCGGCGATCATTCCGTTGTAAGTTGTTTGGTGGATGAGAATCTTGCGGTTAGTCGCGTTATCATCAACGATCAAGACGCGCCTTCCCTGAAGTTCAGCAGTATTGAGAATTGGTTCGGCAGATGTTTGTATAATTTGTTGATCAAATTGAGCCGTAAACCAAAAGGTCGAGCCTTTACCGGGCGTGCTTTCGATGCCGATCTGTCCGCCCATAATTTCAACCAGCTGTTTGCTGATAGCCAGTCCGAGTCCGGTGCCGCCGTATTTTCGCGTGGTTGAGCCATCGGCTTGAATAAAAGCATGAAATAATCGCTGGCTTACTTCTTCAGTTATTCCGATTCCCGTGTCGGTCACTTCAAATCTTAACTCGTCACAATTGACGCGGCTGTCCGCATTCTTTCGCACGATGAGCGTAACGTCTCCTTTTTCGGTAAATTTTATAGCATTTCCAATCAGATTTGTGAGAATCTGCTGCAATCTGCCCGGATCTCCGCGCAACTGCGTCGGCACATTCCCATGAATCAGCGAAGCGATCTCAATCCCCTTCGCCTGGGCTCGTTCGGCAAGCCGTTCGACTGTCCCTTCGACCACTTCATTTAAGTTGAAATCAATCGTTTCGAAGTTGAGTTGCCCGGCTTCTATTTTTGAGAAATCCAGAATATCGTCAATAATCCTGAGTAGCCCGTCGGCACTCGATTGAATTGTCATGGCATAGTCAACTTGTTCCTCATTAAGCGGAGTTTCGAGTAAGAGCCCGGTCATCCCCATTACTCCGTTCATGGGCGTACGTATCTCATGACTCATATTTGCCAAAAATTCAGACTTAGCCCTGCTTGCCGACTGCGCATCCTGTCTTAAAGAGGCTTCGGTCGCGAGCTGGCGCAGGATAGTCCTGGTCTGGTCGGTGACTCGCCGGCGAAGCAAAAATACCCAGGCAAGCACGACGCAAATGATTACGATCATCGAAGCAATTGTCCACATCAAATGAGTTAACGTCCACCACGGCGCATTTTGAAGAACCGTTATGTCATCGGCACTTCGCAAAAGAAGCCGAAATGATTGAATTTGAATGCGTCCCGAGTCATTGAGCCGGGATTTGTCTGATTCAACTAGTGAAACACCGGTTAGCTGCACCAGGCTCCCGAGACGAATATTATCCTCATTTTCAGCCGGATGACTTTCCAGAAACGCGTTAAAAATATGGGTCCCAGCCTGTAGAGTCAAGATCTGTCCGGTTGAACTTCTCATCCGTTCGACCAGATAAGCTTCCATTTGAACTAATTGAGCATTGTAATTTCCGCCCAGAGCATCTTCAGCTGAAACAAACACCGGTTCGGGAGATTTTCCATCCCTGATCTTTTTGTAGGTCGCGCCGACTAAAATGGGGGTGTATTCTCCGACTTCGGCAAAACCCACGACATCCACCTGATCACCCGGCTGAACTTCCGTTAATTGCTGTTCGTCAGTGTTTTGCTGAGTTATCACCTGAAGCCCGGCTACTTCATCTTTTATAAAAATTGAACCCTCTTTTCGGAGAGTAACGATTCCCTGTACTCTGACCCGATGACCTAACTTTTCTTCGGGATTAAATTGCAAGAGTGTACTAATTGAGCGAACCTTCATCGAAAAAGGGTCGGCAGCCGGCTTCTCCGTGACGGTAATATGATTGAGGTTCGGAACCAAAATCATGATACTGATCAACTGCCTTTTTTGATTGAAAAGCGTCGCGCAAACACCTTGGATATTTATTTTAGTATCAATTAAATACAGCGGAAGAGGTTCGTTTTCGCTTCTTAGAATTTGGACCGCAAATTTGCGGTTGCCCGAAATGACCCTGAGTGATATGACTCGCGCGGTATCGAAGCGGACGGTTTGAACAATTCCTTCAGTTTCGACCCAGTTGCTGTCTTGTTTCCCGGTAAACAACTCTTCTGTCATTAAACGGTTCGGCGGGACTGTTAAACTACCTTCTAAAATCCGAAGTTTCGGTTTGGCGATGACCGGTGCAAATTCTCCGGGATCGCTTTCACCTTCGACTTCAACAAATTGTCCCGACTTAAACTGCGACGGCGATTCAATCAAGGCAGTGTTAAAATATATTCCGCCCGTCGAATCCTGCACAAAAGCGTTGCCGACATTGGCATCGTGATACGTGAGGATTCCTCGGAGCCGAACGGGATACTTAAGCTTGGCATTAGCCGGCGAGAGCCCGTGAACTTGCTGAACGGTTGTTAAGGTCGGAAGGATTCCATTTAGCGGAGCCGGGAATTTCGGTGCGGTTTCAGCCGGCGCAAATTTGGAATCGACGGTTTGAAAAGTGACACTCTCGAGTGAGGTTAGCGAGCCGTTTTTTTGTAACGGAAAACCGATCACCTCAATTCGGGTGGTCGGTTCGATGTTAATTAATTCATCGGTTTTAATTATCAGACTATCGGATTCGTCGGAAATTACAGCTTCGTTTCCATTCTGCTGCCTGACGGTTCCCCGGACCCGCACCCGGTGATTCATCGCCGTCGGAAAGAGCGTTTTTTTCAGGTCGCCGATGCTTTGCAGGGCGATTGTCGATAACTCGCCCGAGCTCGGTTCCAAGACGGTTAAATATTGTTCATTGGGTACAAGCAGCTGGAGCCGGATGGCTTCGCCCCGGGAATTTAATATTGGTCGTGAAACGCCCGTTAATTTGATCTTGGAATCAATCAGCGAATCGTTGCCGCTGACATTAGGAATTTTTATCCGGGCTGTAAATTTTCCACCCTCATTGATTAAATTTAGTGAAACTCGCCCGTCATTCTCAATTATAGTAGATTGAACGATTCCGACGGTTTCAACCCACTGGTAAGAATATTTATCTGAACCGAGTTGTTCAAAGGAAACGGGCTCGGGTATTGGCATTGCATTACTGTTGATGATTTTTGAATCGATTCCGAAAATAATGTTGGCAGATTCGCCGCGTCCAGTTCGCCCGTTTATTTCCAATTCTTTTCCAAAGTCCGGCTGACCTGCCATTTTAGATGTGTCGACAAATATTCCGACATTTTTATCCTGCAGGATGAGTATTTTTAAAGATGGATAATAATAAGTTGCAATTCCTCTGAGGCGTACCGGATAACCTCTTTCAGCCGCCGCCGGGTCAAGTGCCCGAATTTCCTCGATGCTCGTCAAGACCGGAAGATTCTCCTTGCGTGAGAATTGCTGGCAGCCCGCAAACAAAAATCCGATGAGCAGCAAACTGACTGCCAATAAACAATGATTTTGATTGTAAATTACCAGAAAGCTTAATTTCTGAAAGTTATGATTATCCATTTTTGTTTAGGGCGACACCGGAAATTAATTGGATCTGTGTTCGGGGATGGAACCGAACCGGAAATTTCTATCGGTCAGCGCATTTCGTGTTTCGCGGTAAACAGAGCTGTTTGAGTTTTATAACAAACCGTTGCGAACCATTTTTGCAGGGCGTTGTTTATCTATATCGCCGTACACTGGTCTGAAGGATGGTGTCCCTATATAACGGATTTCAAGTGCTGTTGAAAAAATACAATAAATTAGTATTTATGATGGTCTTTACTAAAACAACCCGCCAAAACTTGTGTTTGGTCTGGCAAATGAAATCAGCCGCCTGCGGGCAGCATCCTTTTGTCCGGCATTTATCGCTGGACAGTCATCTAATACTTAATGCGGAGAAATGTCCCGCTAATGTAATGTTGCCGGGCATTTTGCCCCACATATTGTAAAGAAATAACGCTGTACAGCATTATTTCTTTAGATGAAGCAAATTTTATGCCCTTGGGATTTTTGATAATCTGAATCAAAAGGTACGATCGAAAGCCACAATCCACGCAATGCGTCGCGGAACCTTCAAAAGTTTCTTACGAGCTTTTGATAATGACCTTTTTGGACGCTTTTCAAGGGCGAGCCGGTAATTTTTTCTTTCGAAGAACACGAATAAGTTGTCTCTAACCCCCCCTTTTTGACACAAAATAATTTATAAAATTTCAAAGCCGTAAGTCTTTTATTCGGCATTCATTTATCGGCAAGTTTGTGCCAAAAGCCGTCTCAAAACGAAAATCTCAAAACTCTTCAAAATTTTCGACTTTTGAGACAGTTTGATAAAAATCTTAAAAGCCGGATTTCGACAAACCGCAAAAAAATCGAAGCGATTTGAATTGGCTCGGAACGGGACGCGCTTTTGCGGCTGAACTGCCTGCGGTGAAGGCTTTATTTTTCGATTACGGCTATGCCAACGATTTTATTGCCAAACTAATCGCCGAAACCGACGAATTCGAAGCGGCGATCAATGCGCAGGACGCTTCGAAACGGCAGCGGGTCGATTCAAACGCTTCGATCGATTCGCTCATCGGCGATGCGCTGAAAGCCCTGCGGACTTTGAAAATAATCATCCCGAACATCTTCAGCGGCAATCCGGGCAAATTAGCCGATTGGGCAAGCCCCTTGCACATCGAGAAAAAAGCGCGAAAACGGGCAGCCGAAACGAAACCGAATAATTCATAATCAAAAGTTGGATTTGAAACGGTGCATTTTTTATGCACCGTTAAAGAAATCAATAACTTAGCCGCCTTCTCAATAAATCCCCGTTCTTACGTTCGCGTTGACAATCCGGCGGCAACGCAGTATGCTCACAGGCATTCCATATCAAAATGTGTTGATTTTTTTGCGCATTGATTTTCAAGAGCAAGGGTAAAGAAATCAGTAATCTTCTAAGTTTAAGCTGTGCTTGTAACGGTCGGACAGCTATGTCTATTTGCATTCTGAAAACAGGCTGATGAACGCAAAACCAAAAGGAGCAACCGATAAAAGATGTTCGAGCGAAAAATGATTAAACAAATTATTTCAAACTTTTCCCGTTTTGCGGCGATGCCGGTATTTTTGTGCGGTTTCTGCGCGGTCTTCGTGAACGCTCAGAACCTTCAGAATCCGCTTCCGTGGATTCCGCCTATGGTCAATATAACCATCAGCGGCGGTGTCACCAATACCCGAAATCTCCTGAGTGTCGGCGCGGACGGCGGATATGTCGATTTATATACGATGGACGATGTTTCAGGTCGCCAGCGCTGGGTTTTTCAGCGTATTAAAGATACAAATGCTTATAACATTCTGATCGGCGGCGGAACACCCTCGAATCGTAAATATCTGAGCGTCGCTTCGGAAGGCGGCAAACTCGATCTAAGCGGTTCCGATGACGGAAAAGGTAATCAGCAATGGTACGCTACTTTTGTCGGAGATAATTTATGGCAGATCGTCAACGGCGGCGGACCGACCGCGAATCAAAAGTATCTGAGCGTATCGAGCGACGGCAGTGATGTCAGTCTGGTCAGGGAAACCGATACATCGGGACGCCAGTTGTGGCGCATAAATCCGCTCAAAGGAACGAAATTCAATGTCCGCATCAGCGGCGGAATTTCAAACAGCCGGGCTTTTTTGAGCGTCGGCGCGGACGGAAGCTACACGGATCTCTATGCAGCCGACGATAAATCGGGGCGGCAGCGCTGGATCTTTCAGCGCAGTACGGACGGAACTTCTTACAACATTTTGATCGGCGGCGGCACGCCCAACGCCCGTAAATTTCTGAGCGTCGCTTCAAACGGCAGTAAGCTCGATCTAAGCAGCTCCGACGACGGAAGCGGACGCCAGCGTTGGCTCGTCGAAGATATCGGTGCGGGCTTGGTGCGGATCCGCCGGTTTGAAGGCGATAAGTTCAAAAAGTCGAAATATCTGAGCGTTGCCGCCGACGGTTCGATCGTCGATCTTTACGAACGCGACGATAATTCGGGACGGCAGCGCTGGAAAATTGCCGAGGCTCGTTAAATTTTTAGAAATTCAGGAGTAAGGGTAAGCTTTGCGGAGCGTGCCCTTACTTTTTTTGTAAAATTCCGTAAAACCTGCAAGACCCGCCAAAGAAAATCGTTCTTTAAAGCAAATCTTTGAGGAGGGATTTTTTTGTTATGAAAACAAATATTTTGAAGTTTGTTTTAATTTCGATCGGTCTGGTT
>DATLOR010000529.1:0-3180 GCA_035536135.1 Pyrinomonadaceae bacterium
AAAAGCAGATCAACTGTTTGACGCAGACGGTTCGGGTCGTTCGTAAAATCCGTGATCGGAGTCGGGCGAATATCAAAAGCGATGACCGAAGCATAATCGTCGGGCGGTTTGATGAATCTCTGGAGAAAATAAGCGACCGGACGCACGACTTCGAGCTTTCCTGATTCAAACCCGCGATTGGCGTAATAACCGAAAATCTCCGACCATTTGCTGTATTCGACCACGAGCGTGACGGTGATCGGCGCTTCGGGCGTTGCAAACTGGGCGATTTCCTGTTTCACGCCGTTCTCGAAAATCGCAAAGTTTTCCTTTTTCAGCCCGGTAATGATCTGCCCGGATTTTTTGTCGTAAACGACTGCGTCGACATTGACGATGTTGGTTTTGATCGAGAGAACTTCGTCGTCTTTGACCGCATTTTTTTCCTCTTCTTCGAGCCGGCGCTGTTCCTCCTCTTTTTTAATTTCCTCTTCGGTTTTCGGGACCGGACGCGGATTTTTCTTACCGTTTCCGGTGGTCGTGGTCGGTTTCTGAGGTTTTGATTGTGCCAGACCAATCACCGCGCCAAAGGCAAACAACAAAACTATGACGATTAAAAGACGATACGATAGAACAGCTTTCATATAATTTTTGGTTTCCCGGAAATTTAATACTTTAGATACCGATTGTGCGCTTTTGGTTGGTTTTTATCAAGGTTTCTAAAGGTTAAAAGTTTAAATGTGAAAAAGTGAAAAAGTTTTGTCTAATTTGAAGACAGCAAAACTTTTTCACTTTTAACCTTTTTCACTTTTTACCTTTTCACCCTCTAATTCGGCATAATTTCGACCGTGACATCAAAGACGCCGGAATTGTCATCGAGATTTCCTTCATTGATTCCCAAAAACAACGCGCCGTCGCGGGCGGCGACAAATTCGCGTGAACTGCCGACAAAGATAAATTCGTTGTTGTCGTCGCCGATCACTGCGATCAATCCGCCGGTTGCTTCCGTCTGAATCAGTTTATCTTTGTCGGGCAAAGAGCTGATGCCGGCTGAAGAGGAAAAACGTCCGTTGCCCAAATTTATCTGACCTTTGCCGCTGATCCGGATTTTTTGTCCTTTTTTGACGACCCATTGCGAATTCGTCCAGCCGTTTGCCGTATTGTCCGCCAAAACTTTGACGTTGAGCACGATCGGTTTCGACTGGGTGTCGGTTTTGACCGACGGATTATTGTTTGTGTAGGTCGGATTTGTCGTCGTCGTATTCGGATTCGTAGTTGATTGAGTGGTCGTCGGCTGAGTTGTCTTGTCGGTGATGATCACACTTTTTGAAGGTGTCGGAGTCGGCTGCGGAGTCGGTTTCGTTTCCGTTTGACCGACGGTGATGACCGTGTTGTTTTTAGTTTCGGGTTCCTTTTTATCGGAGGTGTTCTTATAAATCGGCAGAGTGGTTTTGGAGTTGGTCGATGTCTGAAGCGGGGTCGAGTCGAATTCGATGGCATCAACCTCGTCGGCGAAAAAATTCATCTGACGCTGGCGTGCGCCTTCGCCGATGACGATCGTAAATTTTCCTTCACCGAAGCTGATGATCTTTCCTTTAATGATGCTTCCGTCTTTGAGACGGATCGTATCGGCAAAGGTCAAACCGAACATCGAGAGAACCAGAAAACAGGCAAGCGCCAAGCGATAAATTTTGGATTTTAAAAACATACTACCTCCACGGGATTAAAATTTTCAGATTGGTTTGCGATCCTTTCGCAATCGGACAAGCTATTCATCGAAACTAGTTATCGGGAAAGCGGCATTTCAGTCAAAACCTTGATGCTAAAAATACGTTGATGAGTTGCAAAATTTGCGAACGCCAAATTCAATTCGAATTATACATAAATTCTTTAAGGTTGTTAATTAACTAACGCTTTTTATCGAATTGAAAATACATTCGCTTTCGCAATTATCGGGAAACATTGAAGATTTACAAAACTTTACGAAAAAATAAATTTTTCGGCGCAAGGCGTCGCGTTTTTGTTCGTTCACAAAAAGACGGCTAGTGAAGGCGAAAAAATCTTCCGTCGAGCCGCAAAAAAATGTAATAAAATTACAAAAGGGGGAAATATTATGAAACAGAAATACTTGAAATCAGGATTAAAATTATTTGTCATTATCGGTTTATTAAACATCGGAATTTTCGCCCAGAACAACTGGCGAAACGATCTGAGCGGAAAGCGCTGGGAGCTCACGGAACTGGGCGGCAAGCGCATTTACAGTTCAAAAGCCTTTCTGGAGATCGAAGCCTCGCAAAAACGTTTTAGCGGAAACGCGGGTTGTAATCGAATGTTCGGGACGGTCAATTTGAGCGACAGAAACATAAATTTCGGCGGCGTCGGGACGACGAAAATGTTTTGCAGCGAACCGGGCGTGATGAAGCTCGAAACCGATTTTACGCGCGCGCTAGGAAAAGTCACGCGGTTTGAAAAAAACGGCAATAATCTAAGTCTTTACGCGCGAAATCGTTTGGTTTTGAAATTCAAAGGCACTGAAAAATCCGGCTCCGACGATAATTCTTCGCTCAAGCTCGAAGACAAAAAATGGGTTCTGGAATCGATTAAGGGTCGAAATCTGCCGAAGATCGAAACGCTGCCGTTCATCAATTTCGATAAATCGAAAAAAAGCGCGGGCGGCAACACGGGCTGTAATGTTTTCGGCGGAAATTATTCGGTCACCCGCGATACGATCGCGATTACCAACATCATCTCGACGATGCGTGCCTGCATCGAAGACGAGCGGATGCGTGTCGAAAGGGAATTCAAAAACGGTTTGGAGAATGCCGACCGCTTTGAGATCACGGGCGGAAAATTGAATCTTTACCGGAACAAAACCTTGCTCCTGACGTTTCGGGCGGAAAACAAATAATTTTCACGCATCAATTAAAAAAAGCGCGGAGTGAATTTTTTAACTCCGCGCTTTTTTTGCAAACAATTAAGAATTCACGCAATTAAAAATTGTAGCGAATGCCGAATTGCAGTTGTCTCGACGGCGCGGTCGAAGTGAATCCGAGCGGGGAAGTCGGCGAAATTCCTTTGATGCCGCGGGCATTGATCGGAATCACGTTTGTCGCGCCGGCACAGTTCGGATTGGTTGCGAAACCGGCGACGCAGCTCGTCCCGACGACGTTGTTAATTCCGTTGTAATTAACCTTATTGAAGAGG
>DATLOR010000530.1:0-11624 GCA_035536135.1 Pyrinomonadaceae bacterium
GTAATTCCCTTTTCGCTCACGGAATGACCGGCGTCGGGCACGACGATGAATTCGGCTTCGGGAAACGCACGGTGCAAATCCCACGCGCTCGTCATCGGACAAACGACATCATAGCGTCCCTGCACGATGACGGTCGGAATATGACGGATCTTATCAATGTTTTCGATCAGGTAATTCTCGGTCGGGAAAAACGAATTGTTCATAAAATAATGACATTCGATCCGCGCCAAACTGAGGGCTTCGTGCGCGCCTTCCCAGTGTTCCATCAGATCCGCGTCGGGGAAAAGTTTCGAGGTCGAGCCTTCCCAGACGCTCCACGCCCGCGCCGCCGAAAGCCGCACGTTTTCATCGTCGCTCGTCAGACGCTCGTAATAAGCGGTCATAAAATCGCCGCGCTCTTCGAACGGAATCTCGTCACGGTAGCGTTCCCAGAAATCGGGAAAAATCTCGCTCGCGCCGTATTGATAAAACCACAAAAGCTCTTTCCGGCGCGTTAAGAAAATCCCGCGCAGAATCAAACCCAAACAGCGATCGGGATGCGTGACGCCGTAAGCGAGAGAGAGCGTGCTGCCCCACGAACCGCCGAAGACGTGCCATTTTTCGATGCCGAATTTTTCGCGCAAGGATTCGATGTCGTGAATCAGATCCCATGTCGTATTTTCACGAAGTTCCGCGTGCGGCGTTGATTTGCCCGAACCGCGCTGGTCGAACAAAATTATGTGATACGCCTCGGGGTCAAAAAACTGTCGGTACATCGGAATTAATCCGCCGCCCGGTCCGCCGTGCAGAAAAACGACCGGAATTCCTTCGGGGTTTCCGCAGCGTTCGTAATACACTTGATGGATTTCGGAAACTTCCAAAAATCCCGAATCAAAAGGTTCTATCTCAGGATAAAGAGTTTTCATAGCGTCTTTATAATACGGAATTTATGTTGTTCATTCAATTTTAAGATGCAGTATTTCGCTGATTTGCGGCAAAATTCAAATATTAAAACAGCCCGGTTCACGGCTGAGATCCGGTTGGTTAAAATATTCGAAAAAAGTCAGACTCAACTTTTGGCATCGTATTTGCAACCAAAGAAAACGGGAACTTTATTTGTATTATTTTAGTTCTACATAGAAGGTTTAATGGTGTTATATGGCAAAGAAGGTTTTAATAGTTGAAGATTATGAAGATACACGGGAGTTTATGAAGATTCTGCTCGAAAGCTACGGTTACAAAGTGATCGAAGCGGCGGACGGAATCGAAGCGATCGACAGAGTAAAACAGTATCATCCCGATTTGATCTTAATGGACATTTCCCTGCCCGTGGTCGATGGCTTGACGGCGACGCGCGCAATTCGCCAGTTTGATACGGCTGCCAAAGTTCCGATTATCGCCGTGACGGCGTTCGGGAAAAATTACTATAAAAAGGCAATCGAAGCCGGATGCAACGATCTGATCGACAAACCGGTCGATTTCGACAGTCTTGAGCCGATTCTGAGAAGTTATCTAGCGCATTAATTTTATTATTTTTTACTAACGAACAAGTTATTTTTCAACCAGAATCTCCAGGGCTTTTCGGCAAACTCTTCGGCATAATCGATTCCGATGCGTTTGCCGATTTTTATTTCTTCGCTTGAAAATTTTTTGTAATCTTCGAGCCAGATTTTATCTCCGAGCAGATCCTCGCTGTTGAGGCGGCGGTTAATATCAAGCGCAATGCAAAGTTTTCCGGGTCCCGAAGTCAGATTTTTATCGGGCATTTTCGCGCTCGCGTTTTTCCGCAAACGTCTTTCGCGCATAATCTCGACGCCTTCGACGGGCGCGACCGCCCGAATCAAAACAACGTGCGGCGAATCCTTCGCTCCGCAGACGACATTAAACTGGAAATACATTCCGTAGATAAAAAAAACGTAAACGTGCCCGCCAACGGCGTAAGTGATCTCATTGCGCACCGTGCGGCGGTTGTTGTAGGAATGAGCGGCTTTGTCGATCGCGCCGAGATAGGCTTCGGTTTCGACGATCATTCCCGAAACCCTTTCGCCCGCCTCGGTCGGAACGACCAGTAATTTTCCGATTAAATCCTGCGCGATTTCGAGAGTGTCTGCGCGGAGGTAAAACTCGCGCGGAAGTTTTTTCATAAAATTTTTGCCGCAGATTTTCGCGGATTTCGCTGATAGATCAATTAATAAATCGGCGAAATCCGCGAAAATCTGCGGCTAAATTAATTCCCGTAATTTTCAGGGTAATAAACCAATTCGACGATGTTTCCGTCGACGCCTTTAGTGTAAAACGACGAAGTGCCGTCGCGGTGCGGTTTGATCGGACGACCTTCTTTTTGCGCCGCCGCTTCGAGTTCGGCAAAAGTTTCGACCTTCAAACCGATGTGCGGCGGATGTTTCGATTCGGGCGGAAGCAGCGCGATCCCGAAGCCTTTCGCGTCGCGCATCATCGCCCAATCTTCAAAAAGCGACTCGACCGCAAAACCCAATCGCTTGTATTCTTCGACCGATTTCGTTAGATCTTCCGTTTTGACCGCCAGATGATCAACCGTTCCCGTAAAACGTATATCAGACATTTTCTTAAAACCTCGATTTAATTTTAACAGAATTTACCGAAGAGAAAAATTCAAACAAATTGGAAAGAATTTACAGGATATTTTTCGATTTTCCTTTGAAAAACAAATTATCCTGACCATCCTGCCGATCCTGTTTGAATTCCGCTTTGCGTCCTTTGCCGCGTTGCGTTAAATTTAGATGTTTATGAAGATAGTTTCACTTTTGCCCTCGGCAACGGAAATCGTCTGCGCGCTCGGTTTGGGGGAAAATTTGGTCGGCATCACGCACGAATGCGACTTCCCGGCTTCGATCACGGATAAACCGCCGCTCACGGCGAGCCGCATCTCGCACGAAACGATGACAAGCAAGGAGATTGACCACGCCGTCCGCTCACAGCTCGACGGGCACGGCTCGATCTACGATTTGAACGAAAAACTTCTCCGCGAACTAAATCCCGATCTGATCATCACGCAGGAGCTCTGCGACGTGTGCGCCGTTTCCTATAAAACCGTCGAAAAAGCGGCGCGAATGTATACGGCAGACGCGCAGGTCGTATCGCTCGAACCGAATACGATCGCAGATATTTTCGACAATATCAAACTCATCGGCGAATTAACGAACACAACGGAAAAAGCCGAAGAGGTTGTCGCAAATTTGCAAAACCGTCTGGATAAAATCAGTCAACGAATTTCAGAGGCAAATCCGAAATCTGAAATCTCAAATCCCAAATCGTTCATGCTCGAATGGCTCGAACCGCCGTTTTCGCCCGGGCATTGGGTGCCCGAACAGGTCGCAATTGCGGGCGGAATTTGTCTTTTGGGCGAAGCGGGCAAAAAGTCGGTAACGACAACTTATCAGGAGATTTACGAATCAAAGCCTGAGACGATCGTGATGATTCCGTGCGGCTATTACACCTCGGATATTTTGCGGCAACTCGGAAATACGTTTTTCCCGGCGAACTGGCGCGAGATTCCGGCGATTCGGAGAGGCGAGGTCTGGGCTTTGGACGCGACTTCATATTTTTCGCGTCCCGCGCCGCGCGTTGTGGACGGCGCAGAAATTCTGGCGAAAATCTTTCACCCGCAGATTTTCGGCGCACCTTCGGACGCGGAAGCCGTTAGAGTTCCGCGGGATTTGATAAAATTCGAAGACGGAATCGCCGTCAAACGCACGTAAAACACAAAATTTTTATGAAATATATTGCAGTCTGCTTTTGTTTAATCGTTTTTTCGCTTTCTTTTCAAGCGCAAACGCCCGACCAGATCCTGGCAACGGCGAACGGTCAGAAATTTACCGTGAAGGATTTGCCGCCCGAGGTCGGCGAAGCCTACACCAGTTTGTCGAAAAATATTGCCGAAACGCGCAAAGCGATGCTTGAACAGCAGATCATCGAAACGATTTTCGAAACCGAAGCGAAAACGAAAAATCAGACGCTTGAAAAATATCTCGAGCAGATCAAGGCAAAAGTTCCCGCGCCGGCGGAAAAAGATATTCAGGCGGTTTATGACGCGAACCGGGCGGCATTGGGCGACAAACCGCTTGCGGAAGTTCGCCCGCAAATCGTCAATTTCCTGCGCCAGGAACCCGAACAAAAAGCCTTGCTCGCCGCCTTTAACACGCTCAAAACGAAATATAAGGTCGCGCCCGGAAAAGATGTCAACGCGCTCAGTTTAAGACCGGTTGACGTGTTGGCAACCGTCGGGGCAAAGACGATTTCGGTCAAGGATTTTGAAGAAAAAAACCGGATCACGCTTTACGAAGCGAAGGCAAAAATCTTTGATGCCGTGAAATTTGCGCTTAACGAATTGATCTACAACGCGCTCGTTTCGGCTGAAGCCAAATCCTTAAATCTCGAAACGAGCGATCTGATCGCGCGGGAAATTACCGACAAGATGCGCGAATACACCGACGACGAGCGTTACGGGCTCGAAACCAATTTGCGTCAGAGGCTTTCGGCAAAATATAAAACGCAGATTCTTTTGAAAGAACCGGCGCCGGTCGTCCTGAATATTCCGACCGCAAATGCGCCTTTCAAAGGCAGTCCGACCGCGCCCGTGACGGTTATAATGTTTTCGGATTTTCAATGCTCGGCGTGTTCGGCAACGCATCCGGTTCTGCAGAAGGTTCTCGCAGAATACCCTTCCGACAAGATCCGTTTTGTCGTCCGCAATTTTCCGCTGACGACGATTCACGAAAACTCCTTTCAGGCGGCGATCGCGGCAAACGCGGCGCAGGCGCAGGGCAAGTTTTTTGAATACACGGAAGTTTTATACCGCAATCAGGACGCGCTCGATGCGGCTTCGCTCAAAAAATACGCGGGCGAATTGGGTTTGAATCTGCCGCAATTTGAGTTAGACTTGCAAAGCGAAAGAATCGCCGAAGCCGTCCGCAAAGATATGGCAGAGGGCAGAAGTTACGGCATCACGGGCACGCCGACGATCTTCGTCAACGGCGTCAAGGTGCGCGTCACCACGGCGGAAGGTTTTCGCGATGCGATCGACAAAGCACTGAAGAAATAATCATTTATCATTTATCATTGAACAAACTAATTTGATAAATGATAAATGGTAAATGGTAAATGAAACTATGCGCTTTTATATTTTAACTTTTCTCGTTTTTTTGTTTTCGACCTGCAGCAGCACGTCAAACAATTTGAATAAACCAACGAATACGGGCAATACGAACAAAACCAATTCAAATGTAACGGCGACGAATCAGCCGGTGCCGGTTGACGGTTATGAAATCGTCAAAACCTACAAGCACGACGAAAAAGCCTTTACTCAGGGCTTGGTTTTCGTGAACGGCTTTTTCTACGAAAGCGACGGCGAATACGGCGAATCGAATCTGCGCAAGGTCGAAGTCGAAACCGGCAAAGTGCTGCAGAAACAGGATGTCGCCGAAGAATATTTTGCCGAAGGGATGACCATTCTGAACGACAAGATCTACCAGATCACGTGGCAGGAAAAAACCGCTTTTCAGTATGATATGAACTTCAAACTGATCAAGGAATTCCGCTATCAGGGCGAAGGCTGGGGCTTGACCAATGACGGCACCAACCTGATCATGAGCGACGGCACGCACGTCATTCGTTTTATCAATCCCGAGACATTCGAAACGGTTCGCACGATCGTCGTGAAAGACGAAAAAGGCAGTCCGATCTACAAACTGAACGAGCTCGAATACATCAAAGGCGAAATCTGGGCGAATATCTGGCATTCGGAAAGCATCAACAAACCGAATCACATTGCGCGCATCAATCCGGCGGACGGCAAGCTTCTCGGCTGGGTTGATCTGCAGGGGATTTCGCCCGAAGACGTCGCGCGCGACAGCGAAAACACGCTCAACGGGATTGCCTACGACGCGGCGGGCGACCGCATTTTCGTGACCGGCAAACAATGGAAAAAACTTTTTGAAATAAAATTAAAACCGAAACAATAGATGACCGAAAAGGATAAAGAATTTATGCGCCGCGCAATCGAATTGGCGCAGGAAGGAATTGACGCAAACGACGGCGGACCGTTCGGCGCGATTGTCGTGCGTGACGGCAAAATCATCGGCGAAGGTTGTAATCAGGTAACTTCGACGAACGATCCGACCGCACACGCCGAAGTCGTCGCGATTCGCGAGGCGTGCCGGAACTTGAATAGTTTTCAGCTCGACGGCTGCGTAATTTACACATCGTGCGAGCCTTGCCCGATGTGTCTCGGCGCAATTTACTGGGCGCGTCCCGCAAAGATGTATTTCGCCTGCAACCGCGAAGATGCGGCGAACGTCGGCTTTGACGACCGTTTGATCTACGAAGAGATCGAACGCCCGATCGAAGACCGGAGAATCGAAAGCATCAACTTCCTGCGCGAAGAAGGTTTGAGAGTTTTTGAAAACTGGGCGAATAAATTAGATAAAACCGAATATTAATGTTTTCGTTCGTCGTTAGTTGTTCGTTGTTCGTTGTAATTCAGACAAAGCAACGAACAACTAACCACGAACGACGAACAAATTTGAATGACAAATTTTTTCAACAATTATTTATTTATCTTTCTCGCGGTTCTCGCGGGAATGGCGATGCCGACGCAGGCGACCATCAACAGCAAGCTCGCGGGTTATGTCGAAAGTCCGATCAGCGCGGCGTTTATTTCGTTCGCGGTCGGAACGGTCGCGCTGTTTGTTTATATGATCCTGACGGGCGTTCCATTGGGGAGTCTCGCTTCTTCAAAGGACGCACCGCTCATCGCGTGGATCGGCGGCTTTCTCGGCGCGTTTTTCGTTTCGGTAATGGCAACGGTCGTTCCGCGCATCGGCGTCGCGCTCTCCTTTTCATTGGCGATCGGCGGGCAAATGCTCGTGACGCTTTTGATCGATCATTTCGGCTGGCTCGGCGTGCCCGAAAAACCGATCAATTTATACAGAGTTTGCGGCGCGGCATTGATCACGGTCGGCGTGATTTTGATCCGGATGTTTTGATTTTTGCCGCGGATTAACGCGGAGGAGCGCGGATGATTCAAAATTAAATCTGCGTTATCCGCGTTAATCCGCGGCTAAATTTTTATGATTAAGTTTATTTTGAACAATCAAATCATCGAAACCGATTTGCCGAAAGGCTCGACGGTGCTCGATTTTGTGCGTTATCACAAAAACCTCAAGGGCACGAAGATCGGCTGCCGCGAAGGCGATTGCGGCGCGTGCACGATTCTGGTCGGTGAATTGTCGGGCGAAAAAGTAAAATACCGCACGCAGACTTCGTGTCTGATGCCGGTCGCCAACGCCAATGGCAAACATATCGTGACGGTCGAGGGAATCAACAAACCGGACGGCGAATTGACCGAAGTGCAAAGCGCGATGGTCGAAGAATCGGGAACGCAGTGCGGTTTCTGCACCGTGGGTTTCGTGATGTCTTTAACGAACTTCTGCATTGATGAAACTCCGAAAACAAATGAAATGGCGGTTTCCGCGATCGACGGAAACATCTGCCGCTGCACGGGCTACAAATCGATCGAACGCGCCTGCGGAAAAGTAGTCAGCAGTCAGCAGTCGGCAGCCAGCAGCGACAACTTGAAAACCGCGATCGAAAAAGAAATCGTTCCCGGATATTTTGCAGGCATTAAAGAACGAATCTTAAATCTGAAATCTGCAATTTCAAATCCGAAATCCGAAATCCCAAATCCCAAATCCTTTGTTTCGGGCGGAACCGACCTTTACGTTCAGCGTCCCGAAGAAATGGTTTATTCGGACGCGGAAAATCTTTTTGACAACTCGGAGCTGAGATTTATAAAAGAAGCGGGCGAATTTATCGAGATCGGCGCGTCCGTCGTTGTCACGGATCTGCTCGAATCTTCATTGATGCAGAATCTTTTTCCGAATCTCTATAAACACTTAAAACTCGTTTCGTCAACGCCGATCCGCAATATGGCGACGCTCGCCGGAAACTTCGTCAACGCCTCGCCGATCGGCGATATGACGGCGTGGTTTCTCGCGATCGACGCGGAAATCGTTTTTAATACCGACCGCGAAATTCCCTTGCGCGATTTTTATCTCGGCTATAAACAACTGGCTAAAACGGAAGACGAATTTATCACCAAAATTCGTTTCAAAACAGATTTCACGCATTTCAATTTCGAGAAAGTCTGCAAGCGAACCTATCTCGACATCGCTTCGGTCAACACAGGGTTGAGTTTGAAAGTTTCGGGCGATTTAATCGAACACGCGCACGTTTCCGTCGGCGGAGTTTTCGCCACGCCGCTTTACCTGCGAAAAACTTCCGAGTTCCTGCGCGGCAAAGAGATCAGCGACACTACGATCAACGAAGCAAGCGAAATCCTGCAAACCGAAATCAGCCCGATTTCCGACGTGCGCGGTTCGGAAAGCTACAAAAGACTGCTCGCGCGGCAACTTTTCACGGCGCATTTTGTCGAATTATTTGGTTATCAAAACAAATGAAAAATGTAGATTCAAAATCGCACGTTCGCGGCGAATCGGTTTATTTGGATGATGTTCCTCTTTTGCAGGGGACGCTTTTTGCGTGTGTTTACGATTCAAGCGTGGCGCACGGAAAATTGATCAGCGTTGACACGTCAAAAGCCGAAAAAGCGGCGGGCGTCGTCAAAGTTATCACGGCAAAGGATTTACGAGGCGAAAATCAGATCGGCGGAATTTTGCCCGATGAACCGCTTCTCGCGGACGATGAAGTGCATTTCTGCGGAATGCCGGTCGCGCTCGTTCTGGCGGAAACCGAAGAACAAGCGCACGCCGCGGCAAAACTTATTACAGCGGAAATCGAACCGCTCGAAATCATCACCGACGAACGCGAGGCGCAGGCAAAAGGCGAGCTCATCTCGCCGCCGAAGCATTTTAAGCTCGGCGATTCCGCCAAGGCTTTTTCAACTTGCGAACATATTTTTGAAGGTCGCGCCGATGTTAACGGGCAGGAACATCTCTACATCGAAACGCAGGGCGCATACACCGCGCCGACCGAGCAAGGCGGAATGAAGATCTATTCTTCGACGCAGGGTCCGACCGCCGTTCAGCGCGCCGTTTCGCGTGTCACGGCGATTCCGATGCATCATCTTGAAGTGGATGTCACGCGGCTTGGCGGCGGTTTCGGCGGCAAGGAAGACCAGGCAAACGCCTGGGCGGCGCTCTGCGCGGTCGGGACGCAACTCACGAAACGACCGGTCAAATACGCGCTTCACCGGATGGAAGATATGCGAATGACGGGCAAACGCCATCCGTATTCGGCGGATTATCGGATAGGTCTGGACGAGGATTTGCGCATTGTCGCGTATGAAGCAACGTTTTATCAAAACGCGGGCGCAAGCTGTGATCTGTCCTTGCCCGTTCTCGAACGCACGCTTTTTCACTGCACGAATTCATATTTCATCCCGAACGTTTCGGCGACCGCGTATTCGTGCAAAACGAATCTGCCGCCGAACACGGCTTTTCGCGGTTTCGGCGGACCGCAGGGAATGTTCGTCATCGAATCGGCGATCGCGCACGCGGCGGAAAAATTAGGCGTCGCGCGCGAAGAAATTCAGCGCAAAAATCTCATTAAAGACGGCGACGAATTTCCCTATGGGCAAATCGCCGAATCGGAAGCCGAAACGAGCTGGACGCAAGCCGACGAGAAATACGATTTTGCGCGCCTGAAAGCCGAAGCCGACGAATTTAACCACGAAAACAAATTCATCAAAAAGGGCGTCGCGCTGATGCCGGTTTGTTTCGGCATCAGTTTTACGAAAACGCCGATGAATCAGGCGCGATCCTTAGTTCACGTTTACACGGACGGCTCGGTCGCGGTTTCCACCGGCGCGGTCGAAATGGGACAAGGCGTGAACACGAAGATCGCGCAGGTCGCCGCACGCATTTTTTCACTGCCGATCGATCGCGTCAAGGTTCACACGACGAACACGCTCCGCATCGCCAATACAAGCCCAACCGCCGCTTCCGCCGCCGCCGATCTCAACGGACGCGCGACGGAAATGGCTTGCAAAACGATTCTGAAACGGTTAAAAGATGTCGCCAAAGATCTGGTCGAAGCCGAGAGCGCGGACGATGTTTCGTTCGAAAACGGTTTTGTTTTCCGCAACGGCGAAAGCACCGATCTCGATTGGCTCGTGCTTGTCAACGAAGCCTATATGCAGCGCGTAAACTTAAGCGAACACGCGCATTACGCCACCCAAGGCATCAATTTCGACTGGGGCACGGCAAAGGGTCACCCGTTCGCGTATCACGTTTACGGCACGGCGATCGTCGGCGTCAGGGTAGATTGCCTGCGCGGAATTTACACGGTCGATTACGTTAAATGCTGCCACGATTTCGGCAGTTCGATGAATACTTCGGTCGATTACGGGCAAATCGAAGGCGGTATCGTGCAGGGCATCGGCTGGATGACGATGGAGGAAATTTTCTACGACCGCGAAGGCAGACTTCGCTCGAACGCGCTTTCGACCTATAAAATTCCCGACATTTATTCGGTGCCGAAAGAGATCGAAATTCTGCCGCTTGAAACCGTTCGGGAAAATCTCGCGATCTTCAATTCGAAAGCCGTCGGCGAACCGCCTTTGATGTACGGCATCGCCGCGTATTTTGCGATTCGCGAAGCCGTCAAAGCCTTTAACGCGGAAAATTCGCCGCGCTTCGATGCGCCGTTTACGCCCGAAAAGGTTCTGATGAATTTATACGACGAAGATGTCAAAACGATGAAAGCCAAGCAATGAGCAAGGAACTTCAAATCTGGCAATTTGCCGCCGAAAGATTGAAGCAAAACGAACCGGTAATGCTTTTGACGGTCGCGGAAAGTTCGGGAAGCAGTCCGGGACGGCAAGGCTTTAAAATGATCGTCGCGCGTGATGATTTGGCGGGAAGCATCGGCGGCGGCGTGATGGAAGTCGGGCTTGTCGAACAAGCCAAATTACGAATTACAAATTACGAATTACGAATCAATTCGGAAATTATCGAGCAGGTTCATCAAAAAAATTCGCCGGATTCGAGCGGGATGATTTGTTCGGGCAAACAAACGGTTATTTTTTTCGAGCTGAATCCTTCGCATTTGAAAACAATTGGTGAGATTATTCATTCACTCGAAAACCAACTTCCCTGCCGATTGCAGATTTCAAACTCCAAATTCCAAATTTTGGAAAAGCCTTCCGCCGATTCGGATTTTCGTTTTGAGCGATTACGCGAAAACGAATTTCTCTACGAAGAAAAACTCGGCTACAAAAACAAACTTTTCATCATCGGCGGCGGTCATTGCGCGCTCGCGCTGTCGGAAATTATGTCGAAGATGGATTTTCGCATTGCGCTTTTTGACGACCGTGCGGATTTGAACACGCTCTTGAAAAACGAATTTGTGCATGAGAAAAGAATCATCGATTCCTACGAAAAAATCGGCGATTTTATCGAAAGCGGAAACAATCTTTACGCAGTCGTGATGACGCTCGGCTATAAATTCGACGAGATTGTGATTAGAAAACTATTCGGTAAAGAATTCAAATATTTCGGCGTTCTCGGAAGCCGTGCGAAGATGAAAACTCTTTTGAGAGATCTCGAGAAAGAAGGCTTCGACAAAGAAAAACTCGCCCGCATCCGCAC
>DATLOR010000531.1:0-10198 GCA_035536135.1 Pyrinomonadaceae bacterium
GTACAGTCAAATGGTGTTCGATTGGTAAAACTCGAAAAGTCTCCGACCAGAAATGGGGCAGGTGGTTTGCCGAATATCTTTACTGACCAAACTGCAGCATATCAATCGTTCCGTAATGCTCGTCCGGGTGAAGCCGGCGACCGTAATATTTTGCGTGAACCGAATTATGTAACATTCGATGCCGGTTTGTATAAGACTTTCAAAGTTAGAGAAAATCAAAGTGTTACTTTCCGTTTTGAAGTCTTTAATGTTACAAATACACAAAGATTGACGGGAATTGCCAATTTTGCTTTGGAACTCGATCCGAATCTCAAAACACCGCCGGAAGATTTTGGTAGATTTACCCAAATTCAAGGTGCGCCGCGGGTTGTACAATTTGCAGTAAGATACGATTTTTAGAAGATATTTTACTTCTAAAACAGAAAGTGAGTTAGAAAAATCTAACTCACTTTTTGCATTTAAATTCTAAATATTAAAGCGCGGCAAAAGAATCGTTGCCGGTCGTTTGGACAAGGTGGCGCGTGTCGTTGACGGCGAGCACCCGGATGTTGTTGCGTCCGCGGATTTCAAAGCGGTTGATGCCGCAGTTTGAGGTCACGAGCCAGGGCGTTTGTTTGGTGTAGCGGTTGATCGCGCCGATCAGGTGCAGGGTGATAAAACAAATCGCGCCGGTATGCGAAAAGATCACGACTTTTTCGCCCTGATGAGCGCGCAGAATCTCTCTTAATTCGCCGGTTGCGCGCCGCAGCAGGTGACGATAGCTTTCGCCTTTCGTGATAATGTGATGAATATTGCGGTTGACGAGCGCGTAATAATCCTTCGGAAAAGATTCTTTTGATTCGTCAAACGTTAAGCCTTCGAGAACGCCGACGTGCCGTTCCCGGAAAGCGGGAGTTTTAATGATCGGCAAATCCAGAAGTTTTGCAAGCGGTTCGGCGGTTTGCACGGCGCGGAGCAGATCGCTCGTGTAGATCGCATCGATCTTTTCTTTCGCGAGAGTTTGCGCGGTCAGCTGTGCCTGATGAAATCCGAGCTCGGAGAGAGGCGTCGCCGAATGTCCGCCGAATCGCCCTTCGGCATTTCCGGCGGATTGTCCGTGTCTGACCAGATAAAGTTTTGTTACGGGCATTTTAAAATTAAAAATTGAAGGGTAAAAGATTTTCGCCTTATCTCGCTGAAAAATCAAGATAAGCCGTTGTCATTTTACCCTTTAATTTTACCCTTTGAGTTAAACCGTCGCGACTTCGGCTTTCAGCTTCTCGGTTTGAAAATGCGTTGTTAAAGCGTTGATGAATTCATCGAGTGCGCCTTCCATCACCAGATCAAGCTGATAAACCGTCAAACCGATCCGGTGATCGGAAACGCGGTTTTCCTTAAAATTGTAGGTTCGGATCTTTTCCGAACGGTCGCCGCTTCCGACCTGCGATTTACGTTCTGCCGATTGCAAATCGTGCTGTTTCTGTTCTTCGAGCTCCTGCAAACGCGCGCGCAAAATGCGCATCGCTTTTTCCTTATTTTTGATCTGCGATTTTTCGTCCTGCATCGAAACGACGACATTGGTCGGCAGATGCGTCAGGCGAACAGCCGAATAAGTCGTGTTGACCGACTGACCGCCGGGACCCGACGAGCAGAAATAATCAACCCGCAGATCTTTCTGGTCGATCTGCACGTCAACTTCTTCGGCTTCGGGCAGAACGGCGACGGTGATCGCCGAAGTATGAACACGTCCGGCAGTTTCGGTCGCGGGCACGCGCTGAACGCGGTGAACGCCCGATTCGTAGCGCATCTTCGAATAAACCTTGTCGCCTTCGATCACGACCGAGGCTTCCTTGATTCCGCCGACACCGGTTTCCGAGGCTTCGAGAATCTCGAATTTCCAGCCCTGCCGTTCGGCGTAACGCGCATACATTCGCAGAACTTCCGCTGCAAACAGTGTCGCTTCGTCGCCGCCCGTTCCGGCACGGATTTCGACGATCACGTTTTTCTCGTCGTTCGGATCTTTCGGCAGCAGTAAAACTTTTAATTCTTCTTCGATGGCAGGCAGTTTTTCTTCGATCTCGGCAATTTCCATCTGCGCCATTTCCGACATTTCTTCGTCGTCGGAAAGCGCGAGAATTTCTTTCGCGCCCGCCAGCGCCTCGCTCATTTTCTTGACCTCGCGGTATTTCTCGACGATTTCTTCCAAAGAGCGATGCTGTTTCATCGTTTTGGCATACGTCTTCATATCCGACATAATTTCGGGCGACGAAATCTGCGCGGTCAGTTCCTCGTAATTTTTTTCGATCTGTGCAAGTTTTTCTAACATAAATTTATTGTTTTGAGTTCCGCCTTCGGACGCGGAAAATTTGTTTTATTTTAAAAGTCGTAAAATTAAAGCCGTCTAAATATGGAACTCAAAACGCTAAACGACAACTTCCAGTTCTCTGTGATTGGCGGGAACTTTTTCCGTATCGATCGGTTCTAATTTCAGCGATTCCTTGAGCGAAACGATCGCCACTTCGAGCTGATCGTCGTCGGGTTCCTGCGTCGTGATATTTTGCAGCCAGAGTCCGGGCAAGGTCATAAATTTGAAGATCGCGCCCGATTCTTTTTTCGCCGCGTAGCGGATGATCTCATACGAAAGTCCGGCAACGAGCGGCATCAGAATTATTCTGACCAAAAGGTTTAACCAGAGCGCGTCGAACTTGATGACCGAGAACAAGACGATCGCGACGAGCATTACGACCATCAAAAACGACGTTCCGCAGCGCGGGTGCTGACGCCGCATCGGGCGCGCATTTTCGACCGTCAGTTCGTGTCCTTTTTCCCAGTTGAAAACCGTTTTATGTTCCGCGCCGTGATACTGAAAAACGCGGTGAATTTCTTTCAGGCGCGACATCGTAAAGATCATCACGACGAAAAACAGCATTCGGATCAGACCGTCGATCAGGTTAAAGGCGATCCACGAATCGGGCTTAACTTCCCAGACATAAGCCTTGATCATCTGCATCCAGCCGGCGCCTTCACTAATTGCGGGCTGCGCCGCCCAGCCGAGCGCAATGAACAAAACATTCGTCAAAACGAGCGGTGCGACGACAAACAGCAAAACATTGAACGCGAGCGCGAAAATTATCGAACCGACCGCGCCTGCCGCCTGCGCTTTGTCTTTCTTTTCAGCCTTTTCGGGCATGATCACCTTGACCGGAGCTTTTGTAAAATTTTCGTCCAGCGTGCCGTCAACCAGAGCGGCTTCCGTTTGCAGTTCTTTCGCTTTCGCTTTTTCCGCTTCTTCGGCTTCCATATCTTCGTGGGCGACCGAAGCCGAAAAATTCAGCGCTTTCACGCCGAGCGCCATTGATTGAATCAGCGTTGCGCCGCCGCGCAAAACCGGCAGATTCAGCCATTTATGCGTGTCGCTCCATTTGGGCAAACTTTCCGCCGTCGTAACGATCGTGCCGTCTTTTTTGCGGCAGGCGATCGCATAAGCCGACGGAGTCCGCATCATGACACCTTCCATCACGGCTTGACCGCCGACGATCAGGTCTCGTTCCATTGCCGTCAGAACCTGTAAAAAACTAAATTTGCGCCTCGTTTTGTTTTGTTTCATAGCTTTTTTATTGACGAAAATTTTCGCGTTTTAGTTGCTTTTTGCTTCTTCTCCGTCTTTCTTTATAAAAGAAAAATGACCGTCACTTTCCAAACATGCTTTTTTGACATCGCCGATGTTTTCGATTCCTTCCCGACGCATCTGGCTCATTATCTCGTCGTAAGTGATCATCTCGCTTTTCATATTTTCCCGCAAAAGTTTGCCGTCCTTGATGACCGGCAAGGCTTTCGGCTCTAAAATCCGCTGGAAAAATTTGGATTTGTAGCCGAGCAGATCGAAAACATAATCCCAAAGAACGATGGTCACGATCAGCAGAACCGCTTCGGTGACCGATTTTGAATCGCCCGCCATTCCGTTTTGCGCGGCATCGGCGATCACGACAATCACGAGCAGATCGGCGATCCCGACCGAGCCTGCCTGGCGGCGAAAGATCCGCAAAAGCACGAACATCACCAGGTACATTATACTGCCGCGAATAAAAATCTCTAAAACGGATTCTTTCGTGTAAAAGACCGCGTCCCAATCTACTTTCAGCAGTTTTTCGTACCAGTCAAAGCTCAGTAATAATGTTGAAAAGAACATACATTTCGCCCGTTCTCCAAATAAAAAAATCTAACGCCGATGCTTTTCTTTGAATCGTTTTCTCCTGGAATGATTCTACACCAAGAGTGAACGGCGCAAAATAAGCGTCGGCGTTAGATTTTTATTTAGCTATAATTGGCGAATAAACAATTTGGTTAATTTATTTCGCGCCCTGACGTGCGTAACGTTTGTTAAAGCGGTCAACGCGTCCGGCAGTATCAACCAGTTTTTGTTTTCCGGTAAAAAACGGGTGACATTCCGAGCAAATTTCGATGTGCAGATCATCTTTCATCGTCGAGCGGGTTTTAAAAGTGTTTCCGCACGCGCAGATGACGTTAAGTTCAGTGTAATTTGGATGTATTTCAGGTTTCATTGTTCAAATGGTCTCCTATGTTTAATTAAAATGGCGTTCTAAAACGCAAACTGTAATAATATGCGCGAGTAAGATGAAACGTCAAGCCGAAAGGTTGGCTGCCCTCGTATTCGTTAACTTTAATCAGACGATCTGCACATTTTTCCCTTCGTAATCGCCGTATTTTTGCGCTTTTGATCGAAAGATTTGCGTTTCGGAATCGTTTAACTCGCCAAAAAGAATTTTCTCGATCACGAGCGAATCTTTTTTGTAACTTCGCTTCCAAACGCCTCGGATTTTTCCGTCCACGACAATGATCGGTTTGAAAATCCCGTTTCCGGTAATCCCTTCTTTCGCCCGCGTAGGTTCGAGCGATGCGCTGCGGTCTTTGTAAGCGACCATAAATTCGTCAAATGCGGGCAAAAGATGAAGCGAATCGGGTTCGTCTGTCGGAATCGAAAAAGAATCTGGTAAATAATATGTCTGCCCTTCGATTTCTTCGCTGACGAGATTCGATTTGTTCATCTCCAAACCTTTTCGCGCGTCGCCGGTCGGCAAGCCCGACCACCAGATAAAATCTTTGAGCGTTGCCGGCGCGTGACTCGTAAAATAGCGCCGGGTAAGTTCGGCGATGGCTTCGTCGCGCGAAATTGCGGCGGTTTTCGGCACTCTTTCGTCGAGCAAGGCGTAAGTTTGCAGTTTGCCGCGTTTCACGCCGTTACAGACGAGTCCGTCAATTTCCGCGTTGAACATCAGATAACTCGCGCGGTAATTATCCGAATCAATGCCCGCATCTTTGAGTTCCGTCATGATCTCTGACCGCGTCAGATGGTTGCCGCCTTCGAGTGCTTTAATGATCAAATCATTGCTTCGTTTACAGATTTCGGCGTCGAGTCCGAATTGCCGAAACGGGGCGGCGGAGGTTGATCTTAGCTGCGGTGCGGAGAGTGCAATCAGCCAGCGAATATCTTGCCCGGCGGCAAAATGCCACGTCGGGCGCATCAGGTGCGTGCGCAGAATTTTGCCGTCTTCGATCGCTTTTTCGATTTTTTCTTCCGCTGCGTCGGGAATCCGCAAGCCGATCGCCCATTTCGCCGACGGGTAATCCTGCGCCTGCATCGCGCCGAACCACGCGACGATTTCTTCGGGTTTCGTAAATTTCGTCGCCGTGATTTGCTGGTTGAAAAGACGAATTTTAGCAATATCGGATTTATTCATAAACAAAACTGATTAAACTTTTACGAAAGAATTAAATGTTTATTTTTCATCTGCCGCTAATGGTTTCAGGTCTTCAGATCTGCCCATCAAAAGTCCGGTTATAATGGTTAAAACGGCGATAAAAATCAAAGTCCAATTTTGAGCAGCTGCGGAAAGTCTGAAGAAGACATCATTTATCACCTCAAAAAATAAATAACAAAAAAACAAACTAAAAAACTGCCAGAGCAAACCTAGAGCGAAGCTGCCAAGCGCGCCTTTGAAATCTCTCAAACGCAAATAGCCGACCGCTTCGGAAAAACAGATCAGCGTCCAGCCTAAAAAGGTTGAGATCAAAGCTAACCAAAACATCGCGACAAGCAGTTTTGCCGCCGTCATCGCGTGAGCTTCGCCTAATTCATCAAAAAGCTTCGGAAAAACTGCCGCGAATAGCCCGATCAATAAAAGAAAAATCCCGGTCAAACCCAGTAAAACGCGCCAAAACCCTTTTCTCACGAAAAAAAACCATCCGAAATCAAAACCGTCCCGGCGGTAGATCCGGTAGAGATTAAATCCGATCGGGACTGAGATGATCAAACCGAGAATGATTGAAACGGCGGGCAGAAAATTTTGCGGAATCGCGATTGCCAAAATTAATATGTTGGTGAATATCCAGACAAATCCCCAACAGATCAAAGTAATTTTGGCAATGATTTTACTCATCTTGATTAAAGTTTATTGAGTTTCATTCGCCAGTAAATTTTCCAATCGCTGCTCTTTGATACCGTAAAAATCCTTGATCGCTCTGACCTGTTCGGCAAATTTTTCCGCGTCCGGCTTTTTCTTTTGCAGAGTGCCGACGATCATATTGTTTTTCGGCGTGTGTTCGGTCGAAACGAATTCGAAAAGTTTTGTCGAATAACCGCTTTTTTCGAGCAGCAGAGCACGGATGCCGTCGGTGATCGATTCGGCTTCGCGTTCGAGCATGACGCCGTGTTTGAGGATGTTTTTGAGCATTTCGGGCGGCGTGATCTGCGGGCGGATTTCCTGATGACAGCACGGCGCGACGACGATCAGATCCGCGCCGGCGCGGATGCCCTTGAAGATCGCATCGTCGGTTGCCGTGTTGCAGGCGTGAAGCGCGATCAAAATATCGGTATTTTCAAGGTCGAAATCGCCGATCCAGCCGTTGACGAACTTTAAGTCTTCAAACTCCGAGGATGCCGCAATATCGTTGCACAATCCGACAAGCTCGCGTTTCCCGTCAACGCCCGTAACCTTGACATCGATTCCGCGAACATTTTTGAAAAAATCATAGGTCGCAAAAGTCAGATAACCTTTGCCCGAACCCATATCAACGATGTTCAATTCCTTGCGGTCTTTTAACTGCGATTTATCAAAAAGCGACGCGAGCGTTTCGACGAATTTATTGATCTGCTTCCATTTGTCGTGTTGTTTATCGCGGATCTCGCCCCGGTCGGTCGTAATTCCGAGAGCCTTCAGATAAAAAGCGTTCGGATTAACCTGGATTTTCTTTTCGCGGTCGTGGGCAAGCTGCGGCTTGGTGGTAAAAGTCGGTTTGGCGATGTTCAGACGCGATTTTCCTTTGCGACCGATGTCGAGCTGAAAATCGTTTTCGGTCGTGAAAAGATGACCGCTGAAGAAATCCGTGCCTAAGATACGGCTTAAAATCCTGACCGCTTCGACGAAATCGTGATTTTTCGCCGTATCGCGTGTATCATAGCGGTAAAGAAAAAAGAGACGATTGCCTTTGCGCGTTTCGATTAAACGCAGCAGAAGTTTTTGCAGATGTTCGTCCGCGCCTTTATAATTGCCTAAAGTCATTTTGACAAAAGTTTCTTCGGTCAAACTGCGGGCGAATTCGGCGATGAATTTTTCAACGTTTTCAATCATAGGAATTTAACGAACATATTACGAAAATTTTATGAAAACAATCAACCAGGAAGATTTTACCAAATCATTAGCCGCTTTGCTGAAAGAAACTTTTGAAAGCACGAACACGGCTTTCGGGACGATGTATCTCGACCAGAACACCGGACTTTTTGCGACGCTCGAAAACATTAATGCCGAACAGGCTTCGCGAGCGGTCGGGGGCGCCGGCACGACGATCGCCGCGCATTGCGAACACGTCAGATTTTATCTCGATTTTCTCAACAATTATATGAAAGAAGACTTTAAAATGGCTGATTGGAAGGACAGCTGGAAAGTCAGCACGGTGACTGACGCGGAATGGACTGCGCTCTGCGGACAGCTGCACAAAGCGTATCAAAATGTTACCGATACGTTTGAGGAAGTCGAAACGTGGAACGATTTTAAGATTTCCGGCGCGATGGGAATCTTAGCGCACACGGCGTATCATCTGAGCGCGATTCGCCAGATTTTGAAAATGGTTTAAGCATATGAACGACAATAATTATATTTCCAAAGAAGATTTTCTGAAAGACGTTTTAGTTATTTTAAGAGAAACTTTCGAAGGTTCGCCCGAAGGTCAGGGAAGTGCGTATCTCGATCATGGAATCGGCGTTTTGCCGACGATTGATAAACTTTCGGCGGAGCAGGTTTCCCGTGAAATTAACGGCATCACGATTGCGGCACACACCGAGCACGCCAAATTTTATCTCGACCGCATCACCGAATTTATGAAAGGCAGAACCGAAAAAGTAAATTGGGAGCAAAGCTGGCTGATCGAAACGGTCAACGACGAGGAATGGAACGCACTACGCGATGCCGTCAGAAAATCCTACGACAATGTTTTGCGCAGCTTTGCCGAAATCGAAACCTGGAATCAGGACAATATCGGCGATGCCGTCGCGATTGTCGCGCACACGGCTTATCATCTCGGTGCAATCCGGCATATTGCCAAAGGTTTGTAAATCGTGAATCGTAAATCGTCAATAGAAAAAAACGATTTACGATTCACGATTTACGATTTACAAAATTATGAACAATTTATTTCATTTAGCTTTTCCCGTGAAAGATTTGGAATCTTCGCGCGCGTTTTACGGCGAAATTCTCGGATGCGAAGAAGGCAGAAGTTCGGAATGCTGGATCGATTTCAATCTTTTCGGTCATCAGATCGTCGCGCATCTCGCGCCCGAAGCGTCAGGCGTGCGCTCCGTCAACGACGTTGATGCCGACCACGTTCCCGTGCCGCATTTCGGGATTGTTTTGCCGCCCGAAGATTTTCACAAACTTGCCGAAAGATTGAAATCGAAAGGAGTTGAATTCATCATCGAACCGAAAACGCGTTTCGCGGGCGAAGTCGGCGAACAATCGACGATGTTTTTCCTCGATCCGTCGGGAAATGCGCTCGAATTCAAATCTTTCGCCGATTTTTCGCAGGTTTTCGCCAAGTAAAATTAAAACCGCGAAAGACGCGAAATACACAAAAATTATGAATTTCTTAAAATTTCTGCCGCTGATTGGCGTTTTGTTTTTAGTTTCAATGGTGCAAGCGCAGAAAACAGAGCGTTTTATCGCGGTGACAATCGATGATTTGCCGGTTGTTTCAACGCGCACGGATTTGAAGAACCGGCAGGAAATCACGCGCAAACTGCTCGCGCACGTTACCAAAGCGAAAGTTCCGGCAATCGGTTTCGTCAACGAAAATAAGCTTTACACGAATGAAAAACGCGATGAAGCGCAGATCGATCTGCTTCGCGCGTGGCTCAGCGCTGGTTTAGAGCTCGGCAATCACACATTTTCGCACGTCAATATCGCCAATGTCTCGCTCGAAAAATATGAAGAGGAAATTCTGAAAGGCGAAATCATCACGAAGGAATTACTGCAAGCGAAAGGTTTGAAGATGCGCTATTTTCGTCACCCGTTTCTCTGGACGGGTTTGAGCTTGGAAACGAAAAGCGATCTGGGCAAGTTTTTAGGCGAACATAATTATACGATCGCGCCCGTCACGATCGATAATTCCGACTGGATCTTTGCGCGTGCTTACGACAAAGCCTTTGACAAAGGCGATAAAAAACTGATGGCGCAGATCGGCGCGGCTTATGTTCCGTATCTCGAAGCGAAAATGGATTACTGGGAACGGCAATCGGTCAAACTTTTCGGGCGCGAGATCAAACAAATCCTGCTGATTCACGCTAATTTTATCAATTCCGATTATTTCGACCGTCTAGCCAAAGCGCTCAAAAAACGCGGCTACAAGTTCGTCAGTCTGGAAGAAGCGCTAAAAGACGAAGCGTATAAATTGCCTGATAATTTCGTCCGGAGAAACGGCATTTCGTGGCTTCACCGCTGGGCATTGGCGAAAGGCAAAGAAAATGTTTTGCCGGATGAACCCAAGACGCCGGACTTTGTTTTGAAGGCGGCAGGCGTTGATTCGGAATAAGAAATCCGTGTCAATTAATTACTAAAGCGATCCTGCGAAGTTTACCACAGATGGTCGCGACAAACGCGTATTCGGAAAATAAATTCCCGTGAATCTGTGTTAATCTGTGGTTAAAACA
>DATLOR010000532.1:0-6777 GCA_035536135.1 Pyrinomonadaceae bacterium
AATCCGCCGGCACGGGTTTATCAGTTCCGAGTCCGAATTGCAGAACGCCGAGGCTCAGGTCGGACGATTTCAGGTAATACCAAGTGCCGGTCGATGTTCGAAAAACGGCTAAATCGATCTTGCCGTCGCCGTCGTAATCTGCCGGCACGGGTTTATCCCCGTCTTGTCCCCAGTGCACCACGGTGTAGCTTTGAGTTCCCATAAAAAGGATGTACCAATTGCCGTCCGAAGGTCGCCAAACGGCAACGTCCGAAATCGAATCGCCGTCGTAATCGCCGACCACAGGTTTATCGCCCGGAAGACCGAACTGAACGGCGACCGCCTGCTGATCGGAACTGCGCTTAATCCACCAAACTCCGTTGCTGTTGCGGTAAACGGTGATGTCGGTCGCGCCGTCGCCGTCAAAATCGCCCGGCGCGGGAATGTCGCCGAGACTGCCCGAACCGAAGGGCACGAAATTTCTGTTTGAATTTGTATTTCCCTGATAACCCCACCAGCCCGTGTCGGGTGTCCAATAGCTGTAATCGGTCGTTGCGGAAGCATCGAAATCGACGAGCCGCGTCTGACCGACCGGGTTGCAGACATTTTTCTGAAAGTTTATCGTTATTTCCTGAAAAATTCTAGGGTTTGTGTCGAAGCTGGGCGATAGGACGAGCGAATCGGTTTTTCCGTCATTGTCGTAATCGCCGGTTAAGAACAAATTGCCGTTGAATCTGTATTTGAAGATCTGCAGTGAAAGATTGCCCGCACCGTCGTTGGTGAAAACGTAAGTTTGGTTATATCTTCCCGAGCTGTAAATAATGTCCGGGCTGGCATTTCCGCTGAAATTACCGGCGATAACAGAACCCTCAATGTCAAGATTCGGCTGGTCCGTATTGACCGGAAATTCCATGCGCTGAAAGGTATTGTTGCCATTGTTCAGGTGGAGAGAAATACTCGGCGGCTGACTGCGCTTGTAGGTCACGATGTCGGCTTTCCCGTCGCCGTTGTAATCCCTCACATCGCTCACACGTTCGTTAAAGAAAAAAGTTATGACATTTGAAACGGTCGAGAAGTTTCCGCTGCCCTGATTGATGAGCAGATTCGTTCCGGCAATAAAATCCGGCAAGCCGTCGGCGTTGAAATCGCCCTTTGACATACCGTATAAACCGCCGTTTATTTGCACCGAATTTTGAAACGTCCCGTCGCCGTTCCCCAAAAGACGACTAACCGCGCCGTTGAAACTTGTGTAGCTGATCAGGTCGCCTTTGCCGTCGTTGTTGATGTCCGTCAAAAATAGTGCCGAAAGACCGCCCTGTCCGGTTTGAGAAGCAAACTGCGTAAAAGTTCCGTTGCCGTTATTTTTATAAATCCGAAAGTTCGGTGTCGGAAACTCGAATCTGACAAAAAGATCCTTTAAATTATCGGAATCAAAATCGCCGAGGGTATAAGATACGATGTCATTAGGCGTAGTGAGCGTAAACGGCGTGCCGAAACCGCCGTTGCCGTCGGAAGGCAGAAAAAGGAATTGGTTGGTGCTCGATTGTCCCGAAATAGTTTTAGTGCCGACCAAATCGGGAATGCCGTCGCCGGTCATATCAGCCGTATAGTTAAGCGACCCGTTAATTTGAAAGAGCGTTGTCAAACTCCGCTTAAAATAAGTTCCGCCGCATTGCGCCGCGATCTCGATTTGCAGGAATATCGAAAGGCAGGCTAAGAGAAGAAGTCCGCAAAAATTTTTCGTCATTTTACCGTGAAACATATAGATTCTCCCGAACTGAAAATAGTTTTTAGAAACCTGATAATAGTTATAAGACAGCCGAAAAGTCAAAAAAAATCGGCATTGGTGTGTTCTAACGCTTAGTCGTAAAGTGACGATAAAAAGTTACAGAAATTTTTAAAAAAACGAATTAAAGGTTCTCTGCATTGAAAAATAAAATTTGCTAAACTGCAATTGTTCAAAAATAAAACAGATAACCAAACGAATGCAGGAAAAAAGAACATACAAATATTACGATTTGATCATGGCGGCGTTTGTCGCCGTTTTGCTTTGCTCGAACCTGATCGGTGTCCAGAAGGTTTCGTCGATCAATCTACCGTTTTACGGCGAATATATCTACGGGGCAGGTGTTTTATTTTTTCCGATAAGTTATCTTTTCGGCGATATTCTGACCGAAGTTTACGGTTATGCACGTTCGCGCAAAGTGATCTGGGCGGGCTTCGGCGCATTGATTTTCGCGTCGGTGATGGCACTTGTCGTTACCTATTTGCCGCTGCCTGTTAATGTTTCGCCTGAAACCTTGAAAGACAATTTGGCAAAACAAAATGCAATCCAAATGATTTTCGGTCAAACTTCGCGGATCGTTTTGGCTTCGCTCACCGCCTTTTGGCTCGGCGAATTCGTTAATTCCTTCGTTCTTGCCAAGATCAAAGTCCTGATGTCCGGCAAATTTCTTTTTGTCCGCACAATTGCTTCTACGATTTTCGGTGAAATTGCCGATTCGCTCATTTTTTATCCGATTGCGTTTTACGGAAACTGGTCTAACGAACAGCTGATCAGCGTGATGATCGGGAATTATTTCATCAAAGTTTTGTGGGAAGTCGTCGCGACGCCTTTTACTTATTTGATCGTCGGATTTTTGAAAAGAGCCGAACACGAAGATTATTACGACAAGGACACGGACTTTAACCCGTTCAGTCTGGAAACCTAAAAATCATCGAACGGGAATTTCAGCGACAGACAGGATAATCTGGGTCGGCGGATGTTTGATGTAAAAGAAGCGGTAGTTGATGTTAGGCTTGATCGCCTCGTACTGGGCTTTTGTGGCGACCTGAAACTTTACGTTTCCGATCGTCACATAAAAGGCTGTTCCCAAACCGCGCGGAAGTTTTTTCTTCCGATGACGGGCAAAGCCTTCGACCGTCGAGATCTTGCCGGATTTCAAATCCGAGCGAACCCGCCCGAGCCAAAAGAAAGAAAGAAAAACGAACGCGGCGACGCAGAAAAAAGCAATAAAAGCCAGTGCCGGTCCGGGATTATTCTTTAAATCGAACCCGACATTGTAAAGCCCGATCATCGTTACCGCACCGATTGAAATAAATATTGCGGCAAAAGCTAATCTTCCGCCGATTTTGCCGATGCGCCGTGTTTGCAGGATCAGTTTGAGTTGTTTCTCCGATAGTCGCCCGTTTTGATTCAGCAAAATGTCTGAATCATCAAAATCGAAAACTTTCTCCAATGTGCCTGACATAATCAGCAAAGTTTAGGGTAAAGCGGGGAAGTTTTCAAAGACTTTAACGGAAATTTTTCTCAAACCTGATTTAACGGTATGATATTGAATAAACCGGAGTTATAAAAGGTTATGAAAGAAACTGACAAAGCAGCGACTAACTATCGGATCGGGCAATCTAAATTAATTTCTAAACTTCTGATTGCCTTGCTGCTTTGCTGCTTTGTCTTTCCCAACTTTCTAAAAGCGCAGGATGAGGAAGACAATACGCCGGTTAAAATCGATACACTGCTTTTTACGATTCCGCTTACGGTCAGCGACAAAAAAGGAATTTACGTAGCGGGATTGAAAAAGGAGAATTTTACGATCTACGAGGACGGTTTGTCGCAGAATATCGAGCTTTTTTTGAACGAAGAAGCGCCGATGAACGTCGCAATCCTGCTCGATACGAGTTACAGCACAAAGGACGTTTTGGACAATATTCAAAAAGCCGCCCGTGATTTTGTCAAGATCCTGCGTCCGGGTGATAAAGCTGTGATCGTCAGTTTCGATAACCGCACGGTGTTTTTAACCAAACTCGAATCCGACCGCAAGGTTTTATCAACGGCGATCGAAAGAGTGAGCGTTTCAAACGTCAACGGTTCGGATATGTACGAGGCGATCACCGAGGTCGCAAAAAATTACTTTAGCGCGCTCAAAGGCAGAAAGGCGATCATCGCCCTGACCGACGGAATGGTCACGGGGCGCGGAATTTCAGCCCAGCAAATTCTCGATACGCTGCACAGGAGCGACACGTTTTTTTATCCGATTATCTTTCAAACCGGCGCTTTGAAAAATAAGCGAAAACCCGTGACGGTCGAGCTTCTGCAAATTATGGCGGAAGATACGGGCGGCAAATTTTACGAAAAAGACTCGACCAAATTAAAAGAAGCCTTTCAAAGCATCGCCGAAGATTTGAAGAATCAATATCTGCTCGGGTTTTATCCGCGCAACACCGAAACGGCAAGTCTGCGAAGTCGGATCAGAGTTACCGTCGATCGAACCGATCTGGTCGTCAGAACAAAAAAGAGGCTTGGTTTATAAAAATTAAAGAAGTGAGAAGTAGGAAGTGAGAAGACAGTAGACAGAAGTGAAAAAAATAGAGTATTTTCTAAACTTCTACCTTCTCGCTTCTCACTTATTTCGACAATAAACTATGAAACGAAATATCAAAGCTCCTACGGGAACTGAACTGACCTGTAAAAACTGGCTTTCCGAAGCCGCCTACCGAATGATCCAAAACAATCTGGACGCGGATGTCGCGTTCGACCCCGATAATCTGATCGTTTACGGCGGACGCGGCAAAGCGGCGCGGAACTGGGAATCGTTCGACGCGATTTTGGAAAGCTTGAAGAATCTCGAAGCCGATGAAACCCTGCTTGTGCAGTCGGGCAAGCCGGTCGCCGTCTTCAAAAGTCATACGGATGCGCCGAAGGTTCTGATCGCGAACACGAATATCGTTCCGCATTGGGCGACGCAGGAACAATTCGACCTTTACGAACGCGAAGGCTTGATGATGTACGGGCAGATGACCGCCGGAAGCTGGATCTATATCGGCACGCAGGGGATTTTGCAGGGAACTTACGAAACTTTCGGCTCGCTTGCACGCCAAAACGGTTGGGGAACGCTCGCCGGAAAATTCGTTTTGACCGCCGGACTTGGCGAAATGGGCGGAGCGCAGGCGCAGGCGATCACTTTTAACGGCGGCGTCGGTCTGCTCGTCGAAGTCGATCGGTGGCGCATCGAGCGGCGTTTGCAACTAAAGCAAGTTGATGTCGCGACCGAAAGTTTGGACGAAGCACTCAATTGGGTCAAAGAATTTACGGAGAAAAAAGTAGCGAAATCAATCGCATTATTGGGTAACGCGGCAGATGTTCACTGGCAAATTCTCGAAAAGGGAATTTTGCCTGATGTCGTGACCGACCAGACTTCCGCGCACGACGTTCTTTTCGGCTATATTCCGCAAGGGCTCTCGATCGAAGAGGCAAACGAATTGCGTAAATCCGACCAAACAAATTACGAAAAACGGGCGATGGATTCGATGGCGCGGCACGTCGAAGCAATGCTCGAATTCCAGCGGCGCGGTTCTGTCGTTTTTGATTACGGCAACAATCTACGCCAACGCGCCAAGGATAACGGCGTCGAGAATGCTTTCGATTATCCCGGCTTCGTGCCCGCCTACATTCGCCCGCTCTTCTGCGAAGGCAAAGGACCTTTCCGGTGGGTCGCGCTCTCGGGCGACAAGGAAGACATTTATCGTACGGACGAAGCGATCATGAATCTTTTCCCCGACAACGACCATCTTTCACGCTGGCTCACGATGGCGCAGGAACAGGTTGAATTCCAAGGCTTGCCCGCTCGCATCTGCTGGCTCGGCTACGGCGAACGCGCCAAAGCCGGACTCAAACTAAACGAAATGGTCGCCTCGGGCGAGCTCAAAGCCCCGATCGTGATCGGTCGCGACCATCTCGACTGCGGCTCAGTTGCCAGCCCGAACCGCGAAACCGAGGCGATGAAAGACGGCTCGGACGCGATCGCCGATTGGGTTTATCTCAACGCGATGATCAACGCCGTCGGCGGCGCAACCTGGGTTTCCCTGCATCACGGCGGCGGCGTCGGCATCGGTTACTCACTTCACGCCGGACAAGTCATCGTCGCTGACGGCACACCCGAAGCCGCCCGAAGAATCGAAAGAGTTCTCACGACCGACCCCGGCATGGGCGTCGTCCGCCACGTTGACGCCGGATACGAAGAAGCGATCGAATTTGCGGAAAAGAACGATGTTAAAATTCCGATGAGGAAATAAGATGTCCGGGCATTTTTTACTTTTTAAAATTAACTGAACAAGGAAGTAAATATGAGAACAATATTATTGGGTTTTGCGATAGCTTTTTTGTCCCTAACGGTGTATTCGCAAAGAAAACAGACCGATCTCGAATTTGAAGGACTTAAAGGAAAGGTCAAGTCCGTTCAAAGTTCGTCAATGTATCTTGGCACGAAAGACAAGCCGGTAAAGTTACCGAAACGAGATTACTTTGACATCGAGTTTTACGGGCTTGACGGAATTATTACCGAGACGCTCGATCCCGAACGGGGCATAAAATACGTTTTTCAATTTGTTGACGGTTTTTTGTCTATGAAAGAAGTCGTAGTTGACGAGAAAAAGGCAGCAAATATAATGAGGACGGGTGGATTCGGAAACTCTGGGAATATGGAGAAGCCTGTCAAAACCATCAAGCCGGACGCACGTTTTTTATCAAGATTCGACGACGAATACGACGACAACGGACGCCGTAAACTGCGGCGGAGATTTACCTCTGATGGTCGAATGGATTCTATCACTCTTTTTATTTACAATTCAGCCGGTTTACTCGAAAAGGAAGTTTACAATTCTTACGGCAATAAGTGGACACACTCTTATACATATGACACAAACGGAAATCGGAAAGAGAATATTATGAAACGCTCTGACGCCGAAGATGTGGTTGATATGACCGACCGAACCGAATACAGCGGCTACAAATTCGAC
>DATLOR010000533.1:0-10763 GCA_035536135.1 Pyrinomonadaceae bacterium
GGCGGGCAGGGATGCCCGCGCCACCGGTAGCAAATACTTTGCGCGGACGAACGAATTTGATTATCATTCGTTCGTCTTTTATTTGCGTAAAAGCAACTATTTACGAAGATCGTAACATCTTTTAGTTCGGACGTTTTCAATAAAATCTAAAATCTTAAACAAGGAAGCAAAACTATGAAAATCAAACTGGTTCTCTCTTTAATCCTGCTGTGTTCAATTTCGATCCCGGCGCAGCTGCGTTTGGAAAAACAGCCCGCCAGACAGGTCAAACAAAACCTGCCGAAAGCCGACAGCAACGCGGTCAATCAACTCCCGATTCGCCGCGTTATTTTGTATTCGAACGGCGTTTCTTACATCGAACGGCGGGGAATGGTTTCGGGCGATGCCGAAATAAATCTTTCGTTCAAACAATCGCAGGTTGACGATGTTCTCAAATCAATGGTCGTGCTCGATCTGGGAGAGGGGAAAATCGGCGCGGTTTCGTATAATTCGTCCGCACCCGTTTCGGCGCGAATGGCGGAAATTCCCTTTTCGGTCAGCCCTCTGACAGGCGAAGGCGGCGGAATCGCCAATGTTCTCGCGCAATTGCAGGGCGCAAAAGTCGCCGTGACATCTTCAAAAGGCGCGGCGACCGGTTCGATCCTGACGGTCGAACGCAAACAGATCCGCACCGAAAAAGAAACGACCTCGACGAGCGTTCTGGTGATCGCGTCGGCAACGGGCGAGATTTCGAGTTTTGATCTCAGCGATGTCAAAAGCGTCAAATTATTGGACGAAGGAACGCAGAAGGACTTGAACGAGTTTTCAAACGCGGCGGCTTCCGCCAGGCGGCGCGACGCGAAAACCATTTCGATCACCTCGAACGGAAGCGGACAACGCGAGATGATCGTTTCTTACACAATTGCCGCGCCGATCTGGAAAACAACCTACCGCGTCGTTTTGGACGAAGCGGGCAAACCGTACTTTCAGGGTTGGGCGATCGTTGACAATATCAGCGAGGAAGACTGGACGAACGTTCAGCTTTCGCTCGTATCGGGTTCGCCGATCTCGTTTATCCAGCAATTGCAGAAACCTTTCTACCGTTATCGCCCGATCGTTCCGACACCGCAGGATCTGCAATTGACCCCGCAGGTTTATGAGCCGCAAAGCGGAGTCGTCAATAAAGACGGAACTGTGAATACGACCGATGCGACTTTGGGAAACACTTTAAACCAATCACAGGTTTCGCAATTGCCTCTAAATGGCAGGCAAATGAATCAGTTGCAGGTTCAGAGCCAGTATTCGATCGCCACCGGCGACGGGACTTCGAATTTCCGCTCGGTTGATAAAACCACGGTTAGCGATGCTTTGCAGAATTCTTCGAGCAGTTATCAAAACACGACCGTCGGCGAAGAGATCGGTGATTTGTTTGAATACCGGATCGAACAACCCGTCACGGTTCTGCGCGACCGTTCGGCTTTGATTCCGATCATTCAGACGAAAATGGACGGCGAACGCGCCGCGATCTATAACGAAGCCGTCCGGCGCGACCGACCTTTCAGCGGGCTGCTTTTGAAAAATATGACCGATCTGACGTTTGAATCCGGGAGTTTGACGGTGATCGACGGCAATGCCTACGCGGGCGAAGCGCTGATGGACCGGCTCAAAGCCAAAGAACAGCGCTTGATTTCGTTCGCGCTCGATCTCGGAACGAATATTCGCGTCCGCAATCTGCAGGACCGCGAACCGGCGAAAATCATCAAGGTGGTCAACGGCGTTTTTCAGGTGCATTATTTTCAGACTTCCGAAAAAATCTACCAGATCACCAATCAAACCAATCGCCCGAAAGTTCTCTACATCGAATATCCGGTCGTGGACGGCTGGACGCTCAGCGACGATACGCCGAAACCCGATTACACGACGCAGAAATATCACCGCTTCCGCGTCGAACTCAAGGGCTTCGAGGAAAAGGAATTAAAAATCCGCGTGCGGCAGGCTTTAGCCGATAATTACGAGCTGACCTCGCTTTCGCGCACCGACTTGCAGCTTTTCGTCGCGCAGCGATACATCAACGAAGAAACCCGCGCCAAACTCGAAAAACTGATCGATCTGCGAATCAAGATCGCCGAGATCGAAACCAAGCTCGATTCATTTGATGCGGAAGTCGAAAAGATCGAAGAAGACCAGAAACGTCTGCGCGAAAATATCGAAACGCTCTCGAAAACACCCGAAGCCAAAACGCTGATTGCGCGCTACATCGCCAAGGCAAACGATCAGGAAACACGGCTCGAAGATATGGAAAAAGAACGCAAAACGCTCGAAGCCGAAAAGGTCAGACTGGAAGGCGAATTAACCAGAGAGATCCGCGCTTTTACGATTAAAGAGTAAAAAAAAGGCAAAAATAAATTGTGCAGAGGTGTGGACTCTGCACAATTATCCTCAAAATCTTCTCGATAAATTAAAGCCGATCGTCAGTCTGCGCGGTTTCAAGACCAGATTGCTTGAGTTATAACGGCTCGTCGTGCTGGTTTGCGTGTTGGAAAAAGTCAGCGTAAATGAATGTTTGCCGATATTTTTCTGAATCCCGAAACCGATCGACGGCTGCGACTCGTTCTTAAAGCCGATGACATTGAAATTATTGTCGAAGATCGGGTTGACCTGACCGAGTTTGAAACCGATGCGCGGCGCAAAATCAAACAGAGCGACGATGTCGTGCGTGATCAAAACGCTCGTGCCGAAGCCGAATGAAGCACCGTTGGTCGGAAGCTTGAAGCTGTTCGCAACCGTTGCGGGCGGGAAAAATTGATCGGGTCGCGGATTGAACCGGTGCTGACCGTTCGAATTGAGATGAACGGCGGGCGAGAAGAACAGGTAAACGCGTTTGCCGAGTCTGGCGGACATCATCGCCTGCAGATTGTAGGTGTATTCCTCGGTGAAATTATCGTTGCCTTCGACGCTCGCATAGGTCGTCAGGGCAAACGGCGAATCTTTATCCTGAGCCAGCCAATTGTAGCCGAAACCGACCTCGATCGTGCGGCACAATCCGCGCTGGCAAAGCGGCGAACGGCTTGCCGAAACATAGAGTTTATCGGTGATCCCGTAGGTTATGCCGAACGACGAAACCGAAAAACTGTCTAACCCGAGCAGGGTTTTCCCGCTTTCGCTCAACGGATGGATCGGCTGTGAAAACCGGTGCGAAAAGAAAAGATTCCACGTTCCGCGCGGAACTTTTTTCGGTGTCGGGACATTGACGATCCGATAATCATACGGCTCTTCGCCCTCGTCAAAATCGTAGACGCTTTCTTCTTCGTCGTCGGATTTGACCGCGGTCTTTTTGTCCTCCGTTTCTACCTTTGCCGTTTCAGTTTGTTGCGGCGATTCGGCGTTCTTTTCCTCCGAAGGCGGCGTTATCTGCGCGACCGTTTTTTTGTTTGTGTCAACCCGAATTTTTTCGCCGTTCGATTCGACGTAGATCACACCGGGCGCGTTTTCATCGAAGGTCACCTTCATGCCGCTTTTTTGCGGATTCGGCTGATTCGTCTGGTTCCCCTCCGTTTTTACTTCGGAATTTTTTGAATTAGAATCGGTCACCGCCGCGACCTGATTTTGACTCCAAACATTGGCATAACTTAAAAAAACCATCAACGCTAAAAACATAAACCGAACGTTTCTGAACATCAACATTTTCGACAAGACTTTACTTTTCATGATTGATTTCCTCTCAAGCACCAATTTCTTACGGAATAAACGCGGACGGAACCGGAATATCGCCGTTGATCCCGAATCCGGCGATCAGAATTCCCTGCGTCGAACGGCTGACAAACCACGTCGAGCTCGAAGGACGAAAAACCCCGAAATCGAACTTTCCGTCACCGTCGTAATCGCCCGGCGCCGGAATATCGCCCGAAGTGCCGAACGGCACGGAGAAGAAACTGGAATCCTCGCTCCGCAAAACAAACCATTCGCCCGTCGAAGGTCTGAAGAAAACGACATCGGCTTTGCCGTCGCCCGTGTAATCGCCCTGGGCGGGTTTATCGAAACTGTTGCCGAATTGAAAAGCCAGGATTCCCGCAGTGCTGCGCTGGATCCACCATTCGCCCGGTCCGGGACGGAAAATTGCGGCATCGGCTTTGCCGTCGCCGTCGTAATCGGCAACGACCGGAATGTCTCCGTTGATGCCGAATTGAAAGATCGCCGTTCCGCCGGTTGACTGTAAAATGAACCACGTCTGGGTCGATGGACGAAAGATTGCCGGATCGGCTTTGTTATCGCCGTCGTAGTCAGCCGGAACGGGAATGTCGCCCGCAGTGCCGAACGGGAAGGATAAGAAAGAGCTGTCTTCCGAACGAAGAATGAACCATTCGCCCGTTGAAGGTCGCCAGAAGGTAATGTCCGTTTTGCCGTCGCCCGTAAAATCGGCAGGCGCAATCCGGTCGGTTGTCTGTCCGAACTGGGCGGCGCGGTTTCCGCCGTCGGAGCTTCGCGAATACCACCATTCAGCCGGAGCCGGTCTGAAAATTGAAATATCGGTCTTGCCGTCGCCGTCAAAGTCGAAAGCGACCGGATCGGACGGCGCGGTCGCGGGCGGCTGGATCGTCGCCGTTGCGGTATAGATTTGATCGCCCTCGGATGTTCCGTCATTATTTGCTTCGTTTCCGGCGGCGTAAAGCGTGACCGCGCCGACATTGGTTGCCGGAGCCGTCCAGTTAAACGTCCAGAACGCGCCGCCCGTCTGATTGCCGAAACTGCCCGTCAGGGTATGTTCGATATATTTTCGCCCCGCCGCTCCGTCAATAATTTGCGTGTTCCCGTTGAGATTCCCGAAGTTAACTGCCGGAGTCGAACCTGCCAGTGCCGTCAGCTGAAAACCCCAGCGCTTGCGGGAAGTATCGGCGGTCTGATGCCGGACGGTCACCTGATAAGTTTGTCCGGGCATGTAGCTTGCGGGTGCAACAATTGAAAACTGACCGGTATTCGCGTTCGGAGTGTGACAGCTTGTGCAGTTGCCTTCCCCCGGTGCGCCGGAAAAACCTGCCGGCGGTCCCGTACTGAAAGCTCCGGCAGTCCGCGCAAAGCGGTTACTGCCGGACAATGCAAAAATCGCCAGGAACCCAAAGATCAATAAACATAAAATTTTTACCTTTTTAGTTTTCGACAGCATAAACCTTTTCTCCTTAGTAATTAACCGTAATGACCGATGTATCATCAAAGTTTTCAAATTGTTGATTTTTTATGAATCTCGCGGAAATTTCTGCTTGAAAAGCAAAATTTAATGTCAACCAAAACAATAAATCTTGAAAACCGATTCATTCAATATTCTGCAAAATAATCTATAATTTTGAATTTTGAATGAAAATCGCTTCAGAAAAATCGGTTGATCTTTGAACAGAATTCACCGCCGACCGTTATTTTCTGAAACCGCGAATGTAAGCCATAACATCACTTATCTCAGTTTGCGACAAAATATCCTTGAAATCCGGCATGAGCTCGCGCCCATTGGAGATCACCCGTATTCCGGCGGCATTGCTGATCGTGCTTTTTGTCAGATCGGTCGCGCCTTTGCGTTTTCCGCGGGCAGTATTCGCCTTTCCGTCACTGCCGTGACAAGTCGCGCAATGCTCGCGGTAGGTGTCCGCGCCGCCCGCTTTTGCGCTCACCAGACTCGCCCTGGAACTTTGAAAAAGACACACAAAACACGACAAAACGGCAATCAATATCAAAATTGATTTCACAATATTTTTTGACCTCATCTTTTATTGTCTCCGATTTTTTGGCTTTCAAACCCCAAAAACCAAATTCATAAATTTATTAGAAATGCCATTTTTATTTATAAGAATTTTGAATAATTTGAGGCAAAGTTTATGCCTCAGCCTTAAAAGTTCCCGCAATAATCTTTAAACCGGCAGTTTCCGTCACTTGTACAGTGCCGCAAACTACCGGTTAAAGACACGAAAATCTGAGCTTTAACGGAGCTTTTCGGGAGATCGAAGAATGATTATTTTTTTAACCGCCGAATTGTTCGACGGCGACTGGCTAAACCTTGATATAAATTCGTTTGCGATACAAAAGCCACATCAGAAACAGCCAGAATAAAATATAACTGACCGCAAAGAGCAGCGAAGAAGTTTTCGCGTCCGCGAGCGGCACGAAAATCGTCTGGTAGATCCAGCCCTGCAGAGTAGTTTCCTTGCCGTCCGCGCCCGTCACTTTGATAATTCCCCAGATTCGCGCCAGAAGTCCCGAACCGATGTATAGAGCAAGCGCGTTGACGCCGAAGATCACGAACGGTTTGGTCCAGGTCTTGTAGCCTTTGATATCGATCAGATAATAGCAAAACCCGAGGAAACAAAGCGCGAGTCCGGCGGTGTAAAGCACATACGAACTCGTCCAGAGTGCTTTATTGAAAGGAAAAAACGGATTCCAGCACCACGCGGCGACGAGCAGGATCAAGCCGAAAAAGAACATTCCGCTGACCTTTTCAAGATCGCTTCGTTTGGTTTTCAGCCAGAGTCCGGTGAGCACGCCCGCAATCGTCGTAACGATCGCCGGAAGCGTCGAAAGCAAGCCTTCGGGATCATAAACTTTTGCCTGTTTCCAGATATGATTGAGCCCGAAGATCGTCCGGTCGAGATACGCCGCGAGATTGCATTCCTTGCTGTCGATCGTCGTCACCTCGCAGCCCGGAACGGGCACGATCGTCATCAAAAGCCAGTAAAAAAGCAGTAAGATAACGCCGATGATCGTCAGTTGCTTCCAGTTCGTATGCAGAAAGATCAGCGAGGTTACGAGATAGCAAACCGCGATCCGCTGCAGAACGCCCGGAATCCGCCACGTTCCGAACTCGAAAAACGGAAACAGGTGCAGAAACGAACCGATCAGAAAAATCAAAGCCGCCCGGCGAAAGATTTTCAGATAAACATCAGTGGTGACGCCTTCCTCGATTCGTTTGCCGAGCGCGATCGGAATCGCCACGCCGACGATAAAAAGAAAGAACGGAAAAATATAATCCGTCGGCGTAATGCCGTGCCATTCGGCATGTTCGAGCGGCGGATAGATCGCGCTCCAGGTGCCCGGATTATTCACCATAACCATTCCCGCGATGGTCATTCCGCGAAAAACGTCCAACGATACAAGACGAGTTTGTCCGATTTCAGCCGCCATATTTTGTTTTCCTTTTTTCTCTAGAAATAGTTGAAGATAAAAAGAATATAGACCAAAATTTGCGAGTAGTAAAACTGAAGCGTGAAGACTGGAGCGCGGGCGGCTCGTCTGCAAGCGCTTGCAAAACGCTCAAAAGGATTCGATTTCTTAGAACTTTTAAGAAATCGAATCCTTTTTTACATCGCATTCGCGCCGTTGCAGGCGAGCCGCCTGCGCTCCAGTCAATTTGCCAAACGGATCAAAACGGCTTATTTTACAAACAAATGAAAAAATCTTCGCTTTCATCTGTGATCATGGGCGCGGCTTTTCTGATGGCGACATCGGCGGTCGGTCCGGGTTTTCTGACGCAGACGACCGTTTTTACAAAACAGCTTCTGGCAAGCTTCGGTTTCGTCATACTGCTCTCGGTGCTGCTCGATATTTTCGCCCAGCTCAATATCTGGCGCGTTCTGACCGTCAGCGGAAAACGCGGGCAGGACGTTGCCAACGAAACCGTGCCGGGAAGCGGTTATCTGTTAGCCGCGCTGATCGCGTTCGGCGGTTTGGTTTTTAATATCGGCAATATCGCGGGCTGCGGACTCGGGCTCAATGTCCTGTTCGGTTTGCCCGTCATTTACGGTGCGATCATCAGTGCGGTTGTCGCGATCCTGATCTTTTCGTTTAAGGAAGCGGGAAAGGCGATGGATCTGTTCGTCAAAATTCTCGGCGTGGTGATGCTCGGATTGATTTGCTATGTCGTTTTCGCATCGCATCCGCCGCTTGGTGAAGCGGCTTTTCGCACTGTTTATCCCGAAATGATTTCGGCGCAGACGATCGTCACATTGGTCGGCGGAACGGTCGGCGGTTATATTACTTTCGCGGGCGCGCACCGCCTGATCGATGCCGGAATTACCGGCACCGAGTCTCTTTCAAAGGTTAATAAAGGCGCGGTTTCGGGTATTATCCTGACGGCGATGATCCGTTTTCTGCTTTTTCTCGCGGCACTCGGCGTGATCGCGCTCGGTTTTTCGATCGACACGACAAGTCCCAACGCCAACCCGCCCGCGCAGGTCTTTCAAGATGCCGCCGGAAATTTCGGCTACCGGATTTTCGGAATCGTGATGTGGTCGGCGGCGATCACGTCGGTCATCGGCGCGGCTTATACTTCGGTTTCATTCCTCAAAACTTTTCACGCTCAAATCGAGGCAAAAAACAATTTTGTCATCATCGGCTTTATTATTGTTTCGACGATCATTTTTCTACTGCTCGGACAAACGCCCGTGACGATTTTGGTTTGGGCTGGAACGATCAACGGATTTATTCTGCCGATCGGGTTATCATTAATTCTGATTGCCGCGCGGAAAAAGCAAATCGTCGGCGAATACGTTCATCCGCTCTGGCTTCAAATCGCGGGTTGGCTGGTCGTTTTGATTATGTTCGGTTTCAGCGTATCGACGCTTTACGAATTTTTTACAAAAAAGTCCTAACTTTTTCGTGATTTTTTGCATCAAAAGAATGCAAATAATTCATTTTCTAAAGTCGTGCGAGGTTAAAAATGAGAAGGTTCGTGACATTTTCGTTATTTGTTTTAAGTTTTTCGGCAGTCACTTTTGCTCAATCAGGCAGAAAAATCGCGCCGACGCCGACGCCGACCCAGTCAAACTCCCAGCAAGATAAGGACGAAACTCCGACTTATTCCGAATCGAAACCAAACCCGAAACGCTCGCTTTCGGGATATCCGAACTTGAAAAATATTCCCAAAAACGAGACGAAATCGCCGCTGCCCTCGACAATGAAAGACCCGGAAGTTCTCAGCGATTCGGAAGATGACGCCGTCAAGGTCGAAACCAATCTGATCTCGATCCCCGTTTCCGTTTTTGACCGCAACGGGCTTTATATTCCGAATTTATCAAAGGAAAATTTCAAGATCTTCGAGGACGGCGTCGAACAGCAGATCGAATTTTTCGCCACGACCGATAATCCGTTCACAGTCGTTCTGCTGCTCGATACAAGCCCTTCGACCGAATTCAAGATCGAGGAAATTCAGGAAGCCGCGATCGCCTTTGTCGATCAGCTCAAACCGCAGGACAGCGTGATGGTCATCGAGTTTGACGGGAATGTTCACGTTTTGACCGAAGCGACGACCGACCGTCAATCGATCTACAAAGGTATTAAAAGAGCCGATTTCGGCAACGGGACTTCGCTTTACGACGCGGTCGATTTTTCGCTCCGTAAGCGTCTGAGTAAAATTCAGGGTCGGAAAGCGATCGTTCTGTTCACCGACGGCGTTGACACGACCTCTTCAAAAGTCGGTTACGACAGCAGTCTGCGCGAAGCCGAAGAAGCCGACGCGACGATTTTCCCGATCTATTACAACACGTTTTTCGACAATCAGCGGCGCAACGGCGGCGGCATCTTCACACCGTTCCCGCAAATCGGCGGCATGGGCGGAGGACGCGGTGTGACGAGTCAGGAATACGCGCTCGGCAGACAATATCTGAAGGATTTGTCGGAAAGCACGGGCGGCAGAGTGTTCAACGCCGAAAACACGCCCGGAGGTTTGACGCGCACCTTTGAAAGCATCGCCGAAGAGCTCCGCCGTCAGTATTCGATCGGTTACATTCCGCAGGAAGCCGGTCAGACCGGACAGCGCAAACAAATAAAAGTGCGCGTTGACCGTCCCAATCTGGTGATCAGAGCCCGCGACAGTTATATCGTCGGCGAACAAACAAAAAAACCCGCGCCGGTTCCGACCAAAACTAAATAGTTTTAAGTCCCAGGTTCCAAGTTCCAAGTCTCAAGTTAAAGGACAAATCCGACTTGGAACTCGGGACTTGGGACTTGGGACTCAAAGCCTTAGTTTAGCTTGACTTATCGGGAAAATCTGCGTCATACTTTACGCGATTACCAATAATCAAATTCTTTAGTTTTTAAACTTTGACAGATCGATAAATTTTCATCTTCAAAAGTTAGAGCATTTCTTCCAAAAGTCTTTTTGTTTTGTTTCTTAATTCGCTTCGGAGGTATTGAGGGCTTTTATGGCTTACGCAAGTCTTCCTGTTCGGCGTTCATTCGGTGAAACAATGCGGCGCGGCGCCTGGTGGCTGCCGTCTTTGCTGACGTTTATCGGTTTGGGCGCATTTGTCGTTTATTCGACCTGGGCGGCGTTTCAGGGCGCAAATTATCATTTCGGAAATTATCTTTCGCCGTTTTATTCGCCCGAGATCTTCGGCGATTCGCCGCACGCGATGTTCGGCGTCAAGCCTTCGTGGATCCCGGCTTGGCTTCCCTTTTCACCCGCGCTTTTGATTCTCTGGGCACCCGGCGGATTTCGTTTTACCTGTTACTACTATCGCGGCGCATATTACAAAGCATTCTGGGCTGACCCGATTTCTTGCGCGGTCGGCGAACCGCGCGGCGATAATTACCGCGGCGAACGCAAATTCCCGCTTATTCTGCAAAATATTCACCGTTATTTTCTGTATCTGGCGCTGATCTTCTTGATCTTTCTGGCTTACGACGCATTTAACGCTTTTCGTTTTACGGACGGTTTTCACGTTAATCTCGGCTCGATCATTCTGACCGCAAATGTTTTCTTTCTCGCCGGTTACACGTTCAGCTGTCACTCTCTGCGCCATCTGGTC
>DATLOR010000534.1:0-13443 GCA_035536135.1 Pyrinomonadaceae bacterium
CATTTACAAACGCACTGACCGCGCCCGCCTGTATTTCGACATCGGTCAGCGTCGGTTCGACCGATGACGGAAGTTCGGGCACAACCCAGGATGTCGTTTCGAATTTTTCCGACAGCTCGCCCTTGCTTCATTTGCTGGCACCCGGTCGCTGGATAAATTCTTCAATTCCCGGAAACAACTTTTCAAACTTTTCGGGAACTTCAATGGCGACGCCGCACGTTGTCGGCGCATTTGCAATTCTCAAGCAAAAAAATCCGAACGCGACGATCGACCGGATGTTGAATGCTTTGATCGTCACCGGGCAACCGATCACCGATTCACGCAACGGGCTGGTCAAACCCCGCATCAGGATCGGAAACGCTCTGCAAATTATCAGTAAAAACAATCCGTTCGACTTTGACGGCGACAGTAAAACAGATATTTCGATCTTTCGCCCGAGTGTCGGCGAATGGTGGATCAATCGCAGCTCTTCCGGGCAAACGAGCGCCGCACAGTTCGGGTTAGGTTCCGATCAACCCACACCGGCCGATTTTACCGGCGACGGCAAATCCGATATTGCTTTCTTTCGTCCGTCAACCGGGCAATGGTTTATCTTAAGATCGGAAGACAGCAGTTTTCTTTCTTTTTCTTTCGGCACGGCGGGCGATGTTCCCGTCGTGGGTGACTTTGACGCTGACGGCAAATCCGATGTCGGCGTGTTTCGTCCTTCGAGCAATGAGTGGTTTATCCAGAGATCGACGGGCGGCACGCTGATCACGACCTTCGGCGCTTCGGGCGATGTGCCCGTCACCTCGGATTACGACGGCGACGGGAAGGCTGATATTGCCATTTATCGCCCGTCGGCAGGTCAGTGGTGGATCCAGCGAAGCAGCAGCGGAAGCGTTATCGCGGCGGCGTTCGGAACATCCTCGGACAAACCCGTGCAAGGTGATTATTCAGGCGACGGAAAGGCGGACATCGCCTTTTGGCGACCATCGACGGGCGAATGGTTCATTCTCAGAAGCGAAGACAGTTCATTTTATTCGGTCCCGTTCGGAACATCGGGCGATCAGCCGGCGTCCGGAGATTATGACGGCGACGGGAAGTTCGACACGGCGGTTTTCCGTCCGAACGGCTCGACGTGGTTCGTCAACCGGACAAGTGCGGGCATTTTAATTACAACTTTCGGCATCGCGGGCGACCGTCCGATTCCCAATGTTTTCGTACCGTAGGATTAAACAAACTCCAAAATAAAAAGGCTTCGCTTATTTTAAGCGAAGCCTTTTTGTTTAAACGGACTAAATAGAATTCAATTAAAAGGGCGATTCGTCGTCGTCAAAAACGATCCGGCGTTTGATTTTCGGCTCACGCGGTTCGTCGGCTGTGTCCGGATTTATCTCCTGCAAAATCGGACTTCCCTTTTCATCTTTGAGTAGGATCTCGATCCGGCGTTCGGCTTGGCTCAATCGTTCCTGACATTCGCGCGAAATTCGCACGCCGTCTTCAAAAAGCTTGAGGCTTTCTTCCAGAGACAGATCGCCGTCCTCCAACTTGCGGACGATCTTCTCCAGCTCGCCGAGCGATGATTCAAATGTTTGATTTTTTTGAGCCATAATTTGTTAGTCAGTTGTTCGTGTTTAGCAGTTCGTTGCCGTTCATTTATAAACTTAAATCTTACACCATAAAAACTACGAACAACGAACGACTGACCAGGAACTATTTAAACAGATCATCGATCTTTTTCTTGATGTTTTCGAGTCCCGGCGCATTCAGTTTCTCGCTCGCTTTTTTCAAGCCTTCTTTGGTCGAAATCGCAATCAATTCCTGCCCGATCGTTTCGGCAATCCGTTTCGCGAGGGCTTCGTCCTTGATGCCGACGACGCGCCATTTATCGCCGTTTCGTTTCATCGTCAGCTCAAACTGGCGTTCGGGAATTTTGCTCGTCACGATCGCCGTTTCGCCGTCCGGTTTGATGTCCAGATAATAACTCGCGCCGATCGCGATTGCCCAGTACGGAATATTGACGAACTTATCGGTTTTCTCGGCGATGACGCGCGGAACTTCCTGCCGCGCGCGTTGTTTGATCGCCGGCATCAAAGGGTTTGCCGCGTCTTTGACTTTGGCGATCTTGTCTGCCGGCAGATTTTTGCCGTACATTTCCGTCGCTTTATCGGTGATCTGCGGCAGAAAACTCTCGACCACCGCGTCCGTGTCAACCAATTCGTCGATCGCTTTCTGGTCATTGCGCCGCGCGGCATCAACCAGTAAGGCAAGCGAATACTGCGGCGAAGTTTTCAAACCCTGCCAGTAAAAATAGCCGACAACCGCGCCGATCAGGACGAATACCGCCAGAAGAATCGCCGAAATTCCAAGAATCCGACCACAGCCGCCGCGTTTTTTCGGTTTATCTGAAACTTTTGTTTCTTCAGCTTTTTGAGAAACGTTCGTCTCATTTGCCTTTTTACCGGCGACAGCTTGCTCTTCTTTGTCCTTTTCAGGCTCGCTTAAATTGACCACAAATTGCGACATCAATCTTTCTCCGTTTCAAAAACTTTCGCTTTCAGTTTGCCATCTGACAGACGAATTTGCACGTCCGCATTTTCCTTAATTTGACTGATGGAACTGATAATTTTGCCGCTTTCGCTCTGCGTAATCGAATAACCGCGCTTGAGAACGGACAGCGGCGAAAGCGCGTCGAGCGAAGCCATTTCGATTTTCAACTGCTCGTCTTTCGCATCGATCAACTTCTGCGCGGCGGAATTTTGCCGCTCGCGCAAAATAGCAAGACGAGTTTTTTTGTCATTTAGTTCCGACGCCAATTTTATCGGCGAAAGCCTCGATTTGACCGATTCGAGACGATCTTCCGCTGTTTTGAGCTTTTCCTTCAAAGCCTCGCGAATTTGTTCGCTTAGATCTTCAACTTCATATCGCCAATCTTTGATCTTTTGCGGAAATTGGGTAAACACGGGCGACATCGCAAGTTCCTGCAAACCCGCACGCGATTGCAGAATTTTATAATCGATCAGCTGAAACAGATCCTGCGTTCTCTGCGCGACGAACGCTTCGATCTGGTCTTCGGATTCGGCAACGATTTCCGCCGCCGCCGAAGGTGTCGGCGCGCGCCGGTCGGCGACCAGATCGGCGATCGTCCAATCAATTTCGTGCCCGACCGCCGAGATGATCGGAATCTCCGAAGCGCGGATCGTGCGCGCCAGACGCTCTTCGTTAAACGCCCATAGATCTTCTGCCGAACCGCCGCCTCGCCCGACGATCAAAACGTCGATCCGCTGTTTTTCCGGCGCCGTGCGGTTAAACTCGTCCGCTAAGATTATCGCCTGCCGGATTTCCTCGCCCGCCATTTCGCCCTGCACGCGCGTCGGGATCAAAACGATGCTGACCGATTTCGTGCGTCGCGAAAGAACATTCAAAATATCGTGAAAAGCCGCCCCGTTCGGACTTGTGACAACCCCGACGCGGCGCGGAAAAAACGGTAAATGCCGTTTCAGATCCTCATCAAAGAGCCTTTCTTTACCGAGCTTTAATTTGATTTGCTCAAAGGCAACTTTTAACGCGCCTTCGCCGATCGGTTCAAGCGATTCGACCAAGATCTGATATTCGCCCTTCGGTTCATAAACGCTCAATTTCCCGCGCACGCGAACCTGAAGCCCATCAAACGGCTGAAACCTGATCTTCCAGTTCGACCCGCGATAACAAGCCGCCTTGAGCTGCGAATCGCCGTCCGAAAGCGTAAAATACCAATGCCCCGAATTCGCCGCGACGAAATTAACGATCTCGCCCTCGAGCCAGACGGACGCAAAAGCCTTTTCGATCGCCGCTTTAACCTGCGAATTGACTTCCGAAACCGTCAAAGGTCGCCGCGTTTCGCCATCGAAAAGTGATTGTAAAAGTTGAGATTTCATCTTGATGATTTGCGCCTTCTGGTAACTTTCCTTTTCGGTTCGACAACAAAATCGCTGTTTAAGGTCGGCGTCGGTTTTGGCGGTTCAACGCCCGGCGGAAGCAGATAAACTTCAACCCACATTTCTTCCCGAAAACCGCCGTCTGCAATTTTTATGCGGCTGGGATCGAGTTTCATAAAAGATATGCTCTGCTGAATATTCCTGATCGCCCAAGCCGTGTCTTTTTTATTTCCCTGCCGGCTTCCATAAACAGCAATATAGCCCGACATTGACGGATCGTTGCCGAGCTCTACGAACAAATTTTGAATTCTCGCGGCTATTTCCGAATACGGAACATGAGAAAATTCATCAAATATATATGGGTAGAATCCGATTTCGGTCGAATTATACGCGTGAGCATCGCATTCGGGCGGCAAATTTCCGACAATTACCGCTGCCGAAATTTTTTTTGCGTCCGTTCCGCTCAGATCGATCTGAATTTGATTCGTGCCCTGCCCGCTGATGATTTTTCCGGCTGAAACATTCCACTCCAAAGGAAAAGATTCATTCGGCAGCGCACCGTTGATCGCAACCGAAAACTTTAAAGGCTCGGTTCGGGCGCGCCGAAAACCGTCGCCCGCGACTCTGATTTCGGGACAATAGACGATCTCATTTTTTGTAAAATCAGGCGTCGGCTTCGGCATTTCCGCACCTTCGGGAACAATCCAAAATTCGAGCGTCGGATATTCACGATAACCACCGTTGATTAGAACGATGCTTTGCTCGTTAGTTTCAAAAAAATTCTTCAAATAATTCTCCGCCGAGTTTGCCCAATCCTTTCCGCCTTCAAGCGGAAACTTGCCTTTTCTTTGGTTGTAAAAAATCATGACGGCTTTTTTGCTCGAAGGCTCAATTTTCAATCTCTTTGCAAACCGTTGCGTTCGGTCATAAAGCGGTGAAACTTTTTCAGCTGGATAATTGCTGAATTCATCAAATTTAACGGCGACATTTCTTGATTGAGAAAAAATCGTTAAACCTGATAATAAAATTAGCAAAACTTCGATGAGTGATTTTATTTTCATAATCTTATCGGACTGCTTTGTTTTAAAATTTAGCTCACAGCTTCCGCGTGTTCCAAAATTATCGTGAATTTGTTTACCCGCACCGCTTCAAAAAGCTTCTTAAAAAATTCCTTGTCCCTCATCTCGGTGGTGCTCTCCAGCGCATTCTCTGCGCCTCTGCGGTGAAACTTGATAGATGACATTTTGAAAAATCGGCAGATTATTTAGTTTTTTTTATTTCCGAAGTGCTGTTTGAAACTTCGACGACCGAGCCGAGCTTGACGAAGGCATTTTCGCGTTTAACCTTGACTTTCAGGCGCGGCGAGGCGGTTAGCTTATCATTTGTTTCGACCAGATCCGATTTGAATGTGACGGAATAAGCCGTGCGGAGCTGTAAAACGATGTCGTCGTAGGCTTTCTGAATCTGATTGAGCTGGGTGATCGGATAATAAACCCCGCCCGAAACCTGCGCGAGACGTTCGCCTTCGCCTTCGGCTTTGGTCGTCAAGCCCATATATTTGGCGCGAAGCGGGTCGATCTTCGCGTTCAGATCGGCGTTTGACGCAATGATCAAAGCCGACGGAACATAGAGCGGATAAACGAGCGCGCCGCTTTCCTGAATCGAACCTAAAAGCGCATCGAACGGCAAAAACGAATGATTATCGTCGCCGTCCGTCAAAACGACGATCGCCGTGCGTTCGCCGCGCAGAGGTCTGAGAGTGTCCGCCAGAGTATAGGCGAGCGCATCGTAATAAGCCGTGCCGCCGCCCGCGTCAAATGTATCGAGACTTTCTGAAAGCTTGCCCTTGTCGGTCGTGAAGGTTGCAATCTGTTTGACATCCTCGTTGAAAATTATGATCGCGATCTTATCGTTTTTATCGGCGGTTTCGACAAAAGCGCGGGCGGCTTTGCGGATAAAATCAACGTAATTTTCGACGCTTCCCGAAACGTCCAGCAGCAAAACCAGATTAAACGGCGCGGTCGTCGGTTCGACCGATAAAATATCACGCTCCGTGCCGCGTTCCAAAACCTGAAAATCTTCCTTTTTCAAGTCGGAAACGGCGCGGTTATTCAGATCCGTGACTCTCACCAGAACCTTTTTGACGTTCGAATTGACAAAGGTTTGATTCTGAGTTTTCGAGGTCAAAGACGGCTCGAACTTGAGCATCGGCAGGGTCGCCGCGTAATCGCCGAAATATTTCGGGCTGGCGCGGCGAATCGCTTCGATCAGCAGCGAATCGCCGCTCCGGACAATCGCTTTTGCCGCGTTTGTAAGCGGTCTTTCGCGCAGATCCGACGGAACTTCGTTCGGGTTGATATTCAGGAGCACGATGCCGCGCGCGGTCGAAAAATTCAACGAATTTTGCCCGTCGGGAACTTGGTTTTTGCTCTTTGTTTTTTTGTCCCTGTTTTTGTCTTTTTTGTCTTTTTTATCTTTTTTATCGGTTTCCGGTTCTTCGCTCGTTGCGGGAGCTTCTTCGATTTCGGCGGGTTTTGAATTGCTGAATTTCGACTTCGGAGTTTCTTTCGTGACATTTCCGTTTATGACAAATTTCCCCGCCGATTTTTCCTTGATCTTGCCGAGCTCGACATCGCTTAAAAAGCGCGGGCGCGAAGCCGTCCACAAAAAACTGTATTTCAGATTTTCAAGCGGAACGTCCGCCGCGATCGTGCCGGTTTCGGTGCGCACCTCAACCTCTGCAAAATCGCCCGAAACGCGCACTTCGCCCTCGTTTGTCTGAATTTTCAGATTTATTCTTTCCGGCAGATGCAGCGACAGATCAATGCGTTTTTTTGTATCCGCCGGCACGACTTCGACCAGCCATTTGCCGTTCAGATTTGTTACTTTTATCTCGCTTTCGGTCACCGGTTTGTCGGAATTTGCCGTCAAAAAACTTTTCACCCCGGTCTGATCTTCCGCTTCCGGTTTTTCCGCCAAAACGTCGACGCGCCCGAGATTGTTGATGATCTCCAGGCTTGCGCCTTTCGTTAAGCTCAAATCTCGCTTGTAATTTTGGGCTTCAACAAAAAGGGGTGAAAAAAATATGACAACGAAAAGCAAAACGCTGAAAAGATAAAACTTTCGGAATAGATGAGAGCTGGTAGCTGATCGCTGATCGCTGTTTTTCGTGTTCATATTTTTTACTTTTTACTTTCAGCCTAAGTTTTGCCCGTCGTCATTCTGCCCGATTGGATCAACCGATCCTGAACCCGCTGCTGCCATTTTGATTTCGGGCGGTCTTCCTCAAACTGTTCGAGCAAATCCTGCATTGATTCGCCGCCCGCTTGCCGCGTTTTCAGATAAAGCAAGGCAAGAATTATCGAGGTAAAGGACGCGATAAAAATATGCATCGGCAGCCAAAAAATCTGAATCAGCGAACCCAGAATAGTTTCGATGACCCGCGTGCGCATATCTTTGCCTTCATCGTTAATTTTGATTTTTTGCCCGCTGCCGAAATTGAAATCAATGTCTTTTTTCACTTTATTATCGGCGTCGCCGGTCGCTTCGGGACTTTCCGGAGGAGTTGCAGTTTCGCTGTTTTTTGTCTGCACCGCCGCCGCCGCCTGATTGTCTTTCATGACAAGTGCTTTGGCAGTAACGGAAACGACAAAAAATATTACGCCCGAAATGATTGCCGGCACGAGAAACATTATCGACATCGCGGCAATCGTCGTCCAAACCGAACGTTTGACCAGTTCGTATGAACGCTTGAGCGCCCGCCAGCCGCTCAAGTTTTCCATGATCACGACTGACGCGAAAAGCGACCAGACCACCGAGGCGACGAGAAACCCGACACCGCAGGCAGCAAGTGAAAGATAAGTTAAAATCGAGTGTAAAATGCCGGTCCAGGCATAGACTTTCCACTTTCTTTTGACCGCTCTGAGAGCCGGGCGAACCCGGATCGGACGAAGCGGAACGGCTAGATACTGCGCGACGATCCAGGTAATTGCGCCGATTATCAGAGATGTGCAGTAAGTTGTTAAAACAAATAACAAAACACTGTTAATCCCGACCAGCCAGCTTGCCGAATCTGCATCGATCGTCCCGCTGACCTTCAGAAAACCCAAACCGATTCCGAGTAATGTCAGAAAAATGACGGGCAGTAGAAAAAACGTCGTCAGCCCGAGAAATTTCGGCAGATGTTCGCTGTAGATCACGAGCGAGCGGCGCAAAAGAGTTCCGATGCCTTCGGATTGCGAACGCAGACGGCTGGCAAAAGCTTCGGCGGTTTGCGGGCGTTCTTCGGCGGTTTTCGACAATGCCGTGTGAATTACCTTTTTGATCTTTCGCGGAACTTTTTTGGCATTCAAGGGCGGCGGCGGCGTATCTTTGTGCGCCTGCATAACACTCGTAAAATCGCCCTCGAAGGGCGTTTTTCCGGCGAGCATCTGATAGGCGATGACCGCTAAAGAGTAAATATCCGAACGCGCCGAGAGTTTTTCTCCACGGCATTGTTCGGGCGACATATAAAGCGGCGTGCCGAGAACCGCGCCGACGCGGGTCAGATCCGCCGTCGAGGAAATTTTCAGAGATTTATCGGTCTCGGCAGGCGACGACATCAATCTTGTGCCGTCTTCTTTTTGAATGATCTGCGTTTGTTTGTCCGGTAAGATCGCCGTTCCGCCTTCCAGATCGACTTCGCCGGGATTCATGATCGCCGTGCCTTTCTCGGAAAAATCGGCGTCGGTTTGCGCTAATTTTTCCGATTCGGCGGTCATAATCGCCGTTCCGGCTTCCGAGATTAAGGTCGAATTATTTGTGTTGCCGGCAATCGTCAGCGGCTGCGTATTATCCGGAAGAGTTTCGGCATAATGGATAGGATTGGTCGGCAAAACCGAAATGTGAATATCCTCTTCGGAATTAATGCTGCCGGGCTGCGTTTCGAGCTTGGCGATGCCGAAATCGAGAACTTTGACCGTGTAGCCGCCGCGTTGGTTCGGTTCGAGCCAGATATTGTCGGGCTTCAGGTCGCGGTGAATAATTCCCTGCTCGTGCGCCGCGTGAACGGCTGAACAAACCTGTTCGAGAATATCGAGCGACCACCCGAGCGGAAGTTTTTTCTCTTCTTCGAGAATCTCGCCGAGCGTGCATCCGTCGAGATATTCCATCACGAGATAAGCCAGATCCTGACAAATCCCGTCCTCGCGGCAATAGCCGAAATCCGTCACGTCAACGACGTTCGGATGCCTTAAACGTCCGGCGGCACGCGCTTCGCGGCGGAAACGCTCGACAAATTCGGCGCGTTCCATAAATTGCGGAGCGATGACCTTGACCGCGACCGGACGTTCCGTGCCGATGTGCGTGGCGAGATAAACCGTGCCCATCCCGCCTTTCCCGAGCTGGCGTTCGATTCTGTATTTCCCGTCAATGACTTGTCCGATTAAAGTGGCGAAATTCATTTATCTTTCCTGCAAACTCTACCCGCTTTTAAATGCCGATTGCAAGTTTTCACGCCCGAAATCCGTTTTCGAATGTAAAAAAATGTCAATTAATAAAAAGCAAAAAGCCCGCGCTTTTACTATTCGCGTGCTTTTTATTTTAAGATTCTTTTTAAAATTTACCTACTGCCGGGTTTTAGCTGATTTGGTTTTATCTTTGGTTTTGAGATTATAAGCGGTCTTTTTACTGAATTTTAGGCTGACCGTTTTTTTCGCGCTGACGGGTTTTGTATTTTTTTCCAATAGATTTTTGCGCTTTTCGGATGTCTTGGAAACAGGTTTTCCGCTTCTGATCCGAATCACGCCGCTTCCCGTTTTGAGATTCAAACTGCAAGTTGCGTCCGTATTGCCGAGCTGCGCCGAAAGACTCTGTTCTTTTTTCAGAGTATTCTGAAGCGGAATATCCGATGAAAACGCGCCGAAACCGAACCACGCGTTGATCTTGCACGCAGAAGTCGGCGGAATTGCGAGCACGATCGAACCGTTCGTCGTCGAAAAACTATATTGTCCGCCGTTCAGGATTTCGCCGTCGAAGCTCGTCGAACCGCTGATCGAATTCGTGTCGATCTGGCGATGATCGACCGCCTGCAGAGTGATTCTGCCGCTGTTGGTTTTTGCCTTGAAAACGTCGCCGATCTCGCTCGGGCTGACATCGAGCGCGATAATATTGCCTTCCGAATTGGTCAAAACCATCTGCCCGCTCGAACGTTCAACCGTGATGTCGCCGCGGTAAGTTGTCGCTTCGATGCCGTTCGCGATTTCGTTCAGATAAATATCGCCGCCTAAGTTTGCCGCCCAAACCTTCCCGACCGATTCGATCTTTATTTCGCTTTCCAAACTTTTCAGCGTGACGCTCGCGTTGCGCGGAACATCGAGCTCGATGTCGCTTCCCGAGAGACATTCTTCGGGTTTCAGTTCCTTCGTTTTTTTCGCGTCATAGCCTTGAACATAAACCCATTCGGGTTTATTGCTTTTCAGATTTGTTTGCGCAATTTTGAATCCGACCTGACTTCCGTCTTCGACATAAGCCCGAATTTCATCGCGATCCCAACCGTTAATTTTGACATTCCCCTCTTTAACGCAAAGCGTGATTTTGACTTTCGGCTCGACGACGATCGATTTTTCGGCGGGCGCAAAACCTTCGTTCATCACGACTTTTTTGACTTCTTTCGGCGGGGTCGGATTCGGTCTCGGGCGCGGCGTGACAATGCCTGGCGTGTTCGTCGTTTCGGGCAGCTCGGGCGTTTCAGCTTTCGGAACGCTCTCGGTTCGCGGTTTCGGTTTCGGGGTCGGAACTCGCTGTGCCGAAACTTCCTGAAAACTCAAACAGCAGAGCGCGGCGCAGAAAAATGTCAGGATTTTTCCTTTTGAGCTTATTAAATTGAGAATCGGCTTAAACTTTTTCATTCGGCTATAAACTTTCCTAACGCATACTCGCCATCAATTCGCCTCTTTGCGTCACGGAATTGAGCAGTTCTATTTTGTTCTGATACGAAGAAAACAAAACCTGTTTCGCGTCTTCGTTCTTCGGATTTTTCTTAACTTCCTTTTTCATCTTGGTAATCGTGTCGTTGACGACCGCGAGATCCTTCTCGTAAGAAAAACGCGCCGACGGCTTTAAAACCTCGTCTTTATTTTCATTGACCGTCTTTTCGAGCCGCGCAATCGTGCTGACATAGCTTTCTTCGCCGTCCAAATATTGCGAAACGACAGGTTGCGGTTGCCGATAAATTGTAGTTGAGGGCTGACGATTTGGCTTAGCTTCGACAAAATTCGCTCGTTCAACGCGATACTGGGGATTGACCGTAGTTTTCGGCGCGCTGTTATCCGTTTGAACCGGCGCAGCAGGCGTTTGAATTTCGGGCGACGGATTATTAACTTCCGTCGTTTGCGGCGCAGAAATTTGCGGCGTGTTTTTCGCGATCGAATTTACTTTTTCATCTTTCTTGAAAACGATCAGCGCGGAAACGACTCCGACGATCAAAAGCAGACTGCCGAACGCGACAACGTGCGGATTGGTCAAGCTCAAGCCTGAAATAAATGTTAAAAGAGTCTGCCAAAAACTTCTTTTGCGGTGCTGGATTTCGATCGATTCGTTGATTTTCGTCCACAAACGCTGGGTCGGAACGAGCGTGTTGAATTCCTGTTCGAGCGCGGCAAAGGCAAACGCCGTTTCTTCTTCGACTTCGGCGAGCAAAAAGGCGCACGGGTCGCAGTCGACGATATGCCGCGCCACGGCTTGCGACAATTCTGAGGACAGTTCATTGTCTAAAAAAGCTTGTAATGTTCCTTCGTCAAAACATTTTTCCATCATTGTATTTCTCTCCCGATTTTGCCGTATAACCTGACAAATTCCTTTCGCGCCCGTGCAACGTATTGACCGATGCTCGTTTCGTTAAGCGAAAGACTCTCGGCGATTTCCTTATAAGATAACCCTTGTTGTTTCAAAATCAAGCAACTTCTTAAAGGTTCCTTTATTTTATTCAAAGCCCGATTGATCTCGCTGGTTGATTCCTTTTGTTCAAAATCCGATTCAACCGAATACACGCTTACTTCTGCTGTTTCTTTGACGTAGTTTTCGTCCCGCGTGTTCGCCCGAATATTTCCGCGAATCGTATTTCGCGCAACATTTATCGCCACGCGAATCAGCCACGGGCGGAGCATTTCCGTATCGGCGATCGAATCAAGATTATTGTACAGCCGCAAGAAGACTTCCTGCGTGACATCTTCTGCCAAGCCGGCGTCTTGCACAACCGACCGCGCCGCCCGAAAGACAGTCCGATGGTGAAGCGTAAAGGCTTCATCAAATACAATTTTCTCTTTCTGAGCTGTTGCTGCCGTTTGCTCGGACATCACGTCCACAAATATTTCCGCGCCTTCGTTCATTTTCAGCATCAATCGTGCTTGCTAATTAAAATACACCACTAATTGCGATTTTGTGACAAAAAATTTATCAATACAAACCTTTCCAGTATATAAAGCGAATTTTGTGCGAGTTTCGTATCAATTTTTGTAGAGGCGAGCCCTTGTGGTCGCCCCTGCATTCCGAAAAATCTATCAAAACTCCAACACATTCAACTTCTGCACGATTTCAGGCGAGAGATCGTTTTCGGTCTGCGTGGTGATCAAAAACGTGTGGCTTTTATCGCGTTCGTCGGTAATTTCGCTTAAAACTTCTTCAAACCCGGAGTTTTCAAACTCTTCGACGAATTTCGGTTCGACCGTCGCGAGCCGTTTCAGACATTCGTAGAGATGCTCTCTGCCGATGCCGAATTCGTCTTTTTCACCGTCGATGACCAGACGAATTTCGGCTTGTTCCTCGGTAAAATACGACAAAAACGAAGCCGTTTTGCTGACGCCCGCTTCAAAACGCTCCTCGTCGGGCGAAAGGCGCGCGCCTTTGCGTTCGTCTTCGAGGCGTTCGCGCAGAGACTTTTTCTTTTCAGTTTTGGCGGTTTTCCTGATCCGCGCATCGAAAAAGATCGTGATTCGTTTATCGTCTTCGGCTGAAAATTCGCGGACGATCAAACGCCGCGTCCGCGCCGTCGCCTTCCAGTCGACGCGCCGCAGATCGTCCATCGGCTGGTAATCGCGCAGCGCGAGCAAATCCTGTCCCATTCCGCGTTTGTTGGCGACGAGTTTGCCGACTTCGAGCGGCAGATCTTCGATTTCTTTTTCGATCGAAACGAGCTTCGGAAAAATGACGATTTCCGCTTCCTGCGCCGAGAGACGGCGGCGATGCCGGAAAAAACCGAACGGGAAACGCGTCGAAAGCTCGAAATCCTTGATGATAAAACGTCCGCGGCGCGGAAAAATATGTTCGGCTTTATTCTCGATCTCGCCGCGGCGCGGAACAAACACGAAATAATCGAGCGTATGTTTGACGATCGGCGGACGCATCAGCTTTTCCGCCCATTTGGCGGGTAAAAGTGCCTGGATCTCATCCGCCAGCGCTGATCTTTCGCGGTTGCGTCCGCGAACTTCCGTGATCACCGAAAATGTCGGCAAAAGCCATTTGCGATTATGCAGGCTGACGAGAATCGGAGTCGGTTCTTCGGCAAAGA
>DATLOR010000535.1:0-20559 GCA_035536135.1 Pyrinomonadaceae bacterium
GGCGGTCGTGTTGGCTTCATCGAAATTACGATTGCCGAACCGGTCATAAGTAAAGGTCTGTTTCCAAGTTTGAGTGCTTGAAATCGTTTCCTCTGCATCATGAATTCTGTTTAATGAATCGTAAGTGGTATGAAAAGGTAGGGCGCGATTCGACTCCCGGCGTTTACCGGTTTTGAACGCTCTTGGATTCAGGAGTATCCTGTTTCTGATTGGGCTCCGGGATGCGCTGGCGACTCGAACTCGTCCACTCGTTTGTTGACAAACGAACACCGAGCTGACGAGTCGCTGCGGGGCAGTTCGTCTACACCTATAGGCTTCGAGCCTGACATCGTAAGTGAAAGTCCTGTGCCGCACGCGCCCTTCTGAGTCACGCCGCTTTTATATAGGCTGGAACTCGTATCAATATTTGTCGCTCGCCGCTCGGCGTTTTTCGCGCCCGATCAACAAGAGATTTTTGAGTTGTCAAAGATCATCTCGGTTCTTTTCCATTTTACGACAAAAGGAGGTATGTGATGAACAGATTTTTACCGAAAGCCGCCTTCGAACTTGCCGGACGCCGCTGGTTCGGGCTCGACTTGGCGAAACGCGTTTCGCAGCTCGCCGTTTTGGACGACAAAGGCACACAGACCGCGCAGAAGCGTTTTGCGACCGCGCGCGAGAACCTGCTCGCACTCGCCGCGGAACTTAAGGAAGCCGACACGCTTGCGCTTGAAGTGACGACCAACGCGATCTCGATCGCGCGGCTGCTGCGCGCGAACTCGCCGGCGAGGCTGATCATGTCGAACCCGATGCGCACGAAGCTCATCGCCAAAGCCAAAGTCAAGACCGATAAGATCGACGCCCGCGTTTTAGCCGAGCTCGCGCGTGTCGATTACCTGCCCGAGGTCTGGCTGCCCGATGAAGATACCGAGTCTTTACGGCAGTTCTTCAGTGATCGCCGCTCGCTGGTCGATCGCCGCACCGAGATGAAGAATACGGTGCATTCGGTGCTGCACCGCAATCTGATTCACGCCGCGCAGACCGACATCTTCGGCACCGGCGGACGCGAATGGCTTGATCAGTTGGTCGGCGCAAAGCTCGACCTCAAGATCGGCGAGCTTGACCGTCTGCGCCTTGGATCATTGCTCAGGGAGATCGACCGCCAGGACGCGCTCGTCAAGAATCAGGACGCGATCATCGCCTCGTTCATCGCAACGCGTCCCCCCCCTGCGCCGTCAGCTCGATCTGCTGGTCACGATTCCGGGAGTTTCGCTTGTGGTCGGAGCGGGTGTGCTGGCAGCGATCGGCGACATTCGTCGTTTTTCATCGGCAAAGAAGCTCGCCGCCTATTTCGGCGTCGTGCCCTCGACCAAGCAGTCCGGCGATAAGGAAGCCCGGAACGGGCGGATCACTAAACAGGGTCGCACCGAAGCGCGCTGGCTTTTAGGGGAAGCGGCAGAGCATCTCAGGAAAGCGCCGGGACCGCTTCGTGCACTGTTTCAGAGAGTCGCACGCCAGCGCGGGCACAACGTAGCGGTCGTCGCCGTTTCGCGAAAACTGGCGGAATTGATCTGGCATCTTTTGACCAAAGAGCGCGAATACTTGTACGGCGTGCCGAAGCGCACGCTCGACAAACGTTCCGCCTGGCGGTTGATGGCGAAGCGCAAGATCGGTGTTGAGCTTAAAAGAGCGGAATATCGTGCCGGTCCGGCGGGCGTGCTCTACGGCACGGGTCAGCACGGACCGACGCTCAAGCGCGAGGTCGTCCGCCGCGCCGCCGAACAAGCCGAACGGCTCTATTCCGCAATGGTCAAAGAACGTGCTTCGGAAGGCCAAGCCGCTTCGGTAAAAAGCGAGGATCTCGTGTTCGATCCGCTGAAGCCCGTACAGACGGACTGGGAGAAAGTGCTCGCGAAGGTAGCGGAAAAACTGCTCGCGGCGAAGAAGGCGAAGGCTTAAAGTCGGTCAAAATCAGACAAAATAAAAACCGCTCATCGGGCGGCGTCTTCGATCTTTGCTTAAATTGATTAACTAAACAGGTTATTTCTATTTGACCTTTTCATCAATAAATATTTTGTTCTGTCAACCTTTAGCCAAGTTCTTTGACAAAGTTTTTTTGCCGATGATTTTTACTGGATTTACCTCTGAAATTTAAAAGGTATAATCGTTTTATGAGCAGCGAAACACAACCGGTCAGAATCGAAACAGGCGAAGAAGTAGCGTTCGAATTGATGAAATTCATCGCCGAAAAGGAAAACAAACAGCTCGCGCAGGAAGAAGTGCGCGATTATTATCTCGATCTATTCGTCGAATGCGCTTCGGTCGTTTATGACGGCACAAGGGCTTCGGACGAATAAACTTCAGCCGCAAATTTTCACGAATCTTCCCGAGTTATTCTGAGCGTTTTCAGGTATCAGAAATTTGTGAAAATTGGCGGTTCAAAACCCTAATTTCAAGGAAAAATTTATGAAGATATTTTACGCACTTTTTATCGGATTGCTTTTATTTACCGCGTCTTCGGCACAGGTCAAACCGCCGCAGGAAGCCGTGCTCGACCGTTTTTTGCGCTACGTGAAGATCGACACGCAATCGGCGGAAGACCAGACAACCGTGCCGAGCACGAAAAAACAATTCGTGCTCGCCAATCTGCTGGCTGAAGAATTAAAAAAACTCGATGTGCAAAACGTCCGCGTCAGCGAATTTTCGATCGTTTACGGGATGATTCCGGGCAATCTCGCGGATAATTCAAAAGTTCCGACCGTCGGTTTCATCGCGCATATGGACACCTCGCCGGCGGTTTCCGGCGCAAACGTCAACCCCGTAATTCACAAAAATTATCAGGGCGGCGACATCGTTTTGCCCGCCGATAAAACGCAGGTCATCACGGTCGAAAAAAATCCGATTCTCAAGGAAATGATCGGCGACGACATTATCACGGCGGACGGCACGACGCTTTTAGGATCGGATGATAAAGCCGGGATTTCCGAGATTATGACGATGATCGATATCTTGCGGCAGAATCCGCAGATCAAGCACGGCAATATCGCGGTCGCTTTTACGCCCGACGAAGAGGTCGGCGGAGGCATCGATAAATTCGATGTCGAAGGTTTCGGCGCAAAGTTCGCCTACACGGTCGACGGCGAAGAGCTCGGCGAGATCTCGAACGAAACGTGGAGCGCACGCACCGCGACCGTCACGTTCAAAGGCAAATCGACGCATCCGGGAACGGCGAAAGGCATTATGATCAACTCGGCGTATGCCGCGGGCGATTTTCTGACGCGGTTTCCGAAAGATATGCTTCCCGAAACGACCGAAGGACGCGTCGGTTTTATTCATCCGTATGTCGGAACGCTCGATATTGAAGAATCAACCATCAAAATCCTTCTGCGCGATTTTGAGGTCAGCGGTCTCGAAGCCAAAGAAGCGATTTTGAAAAAAATGATCGCCGACACACAGACGAAATTTCCCGACGTGAAGATCTCGATGGACGTCAAGGTCGGTTACTTGAATATGAAGGAAGTTTTGAAGGATTTTCCGCAATTGACGGATTACGCGATCGAAGCGGCGAAACGCGCCGGAATTTCGGCAAAACTCAAACCGATTCGCGGCGGCACGGACGGTTCGAACCTGACCTTCCGCAATCTGCCGACCCCGAATCTGTTCACGGGCGGAATGAATTTCCACGGCAAACTCGAATTCAACTCGCGCAAAGGTCTGGAAAAATCAACCGAAACTCTTCTTAATCTCGTGCAGATCTACGCCGAAAAAAGCAAATGAACGAAGAAATCATAAATTCCTCGAAAGCTCCCGAACCCGTCGGTTTGTATCCGCACGCGCGGCGGGTCGGGAATCTTTTGTTTCTTTCGGGCGTCGGACCGCGTGAGCGCGGCACGAAGAAAATTCCGGGCGTGGAACTCGGCGAAAACGGCGAGATCATTTCCTACGACATCGAAACGCAATGCCGTTCGGTTTTTCAGAACGTGCGTTATATTTTGGAAGATTCGGGTTCCAGCTGGGACAAGATCGTTGACGTGACGGTTTTTCTGACGAATATGAAGGATGATTTTCAAATCTATAATCGAATCTACGCCGAATATTTCAAAGACAACCTGCCGTGCCGCACGACCGTGGAAATAAATTGTCTGCCGACACCGATCGCGATCGAACTGAAAGTTATTGCGACAATCGATTAAGCGAAGTGAATATAGCCAAAACCGAAAATCTGTCCGAAGCTCAAAAACAAAGCATCGTCCGGCTCTGGAATGCCGAATATCCCGTGCAGATCCGGCATTCGGGAATTGATTCATTTGACGAATACTTGAGCACTAAAGGAAATCTAGAGCATTATCTGCTGACCGATACGGACGAAAATCTCAAAGGCTGGCTGGCGACTTTTATGCGGGACGGCGAGAAATGGTTTGCCCTTCTGGTTGATAGTTCGGAGCAGAAAAAAGGCTACGGCACAAGGCTTTTGAATAAGGTCAAAGAATTTGAAACCGAAATCAACGGTTGGGTAATGGATCATGAGAACGTCCTGAAAGCAAACGGCGAAAGATATCTGTCGCCGATCGGATTTTATCTGAAAAACGGTTTTGAAATCCTGCGCGAAGTCCGGCTTGAAAATGAAACAATGTCCGCCGTTAAGATAAAATGGAGCAGATGAGTTATTCGATCAGAAAAGCGAGGCTTGCGGATAAATCGGCGACTGAAAAACTTAAGAAAATCGGTTTGCGGCTACGTGCCGGGGAAAGTGAAGAGGTGAAGGCTTCGGTTGGTGAAAATATCGATATTATCTGTATCAAAATGAGGAAAAATCTTTGATGAAATACGTTGCCTTCCTGCGCGGCATCAATGTCGGCGGAAAAAATAAAGTCAAAATGGAAACCTTGCGCGAGGTTTGCGCTTCGATCGGTTTTGAGAATGTTAAAACATACATCAACAGCGGCAATGTGATTTTTGAAACCGCCAAAAACAATAATCGAAAACTCGCCGAAAAACTCGAAAAAGCCATCGAAAAAGAATTTGCGCTGAAGATCAAAGTGATGGTGCGTTCGATCGCCGAGATCGAAGAGATCGTCAAAAATAATCCGTTCGACGGACAATTCGAGAACGATAAAGATTTGCACGTTTTCTTTTTAGACGAAGAACTGCCGGCGGAAAAACGCGAACAGCTGCTTTCGAACAATAACGAAAACGAGCAGTATTCGGTGCAAAACCGCGAGATCTTTTGTCTTTTGCGCATCAGCGTTCTCGATAGTTTAATGGGCAAAGATTACATCGGCAAAAAATTAAAAGTCTCGGCGACGGCGCGAAATTGGCGAACCGTTAATAAAATTTTGGAATTCTGAAGATATGAAAAACTCGATTTTGCTGCTTTTTTTCTGTGGCTTTATTTGTCTGCAAACTCAGGCGCAGCGCAAAACCGAAAACGTCATTCTGATCACGATCGACGGCGCACGCTATCAGGAAATGTTCGGCGGATTCGACGGCGAGCTTTACAAAAAAATTGACGAAGATGCCGAGAAAACGGAAGTTTTCAAAACTTTTTCTGCCGCGACCGCCGAGCAGCGGCGCGAAAAAATGATGCCGTTTTTCTGGCAGGTCTGGATGAAAAATTACGGCTCGGTGGCGGGCAATCCCGAGTTGAAAAGCGAAGCGCAGACGACGAATAAAATGTTTTTCTCGTATCCCGGCTATTCGGAAATCCTGACGGGCGAAGCGCACGACGACGTAATCAAAAGCAATAAATTCGTGCAAAACCGCTTCCCTTCTTTCCTTCAATTTCTGCAAACGAAATTAAAGCTCAATTCCAATCAGGTCGCCTCGTTCGCCTCGTGGAATACGATGAACGCGATCGCGACCAATAAACCCGAGGCTTTTTTGATCAACGCGGGATTTGAAGTCTACAAATCGGATGACCGCGACATACAATTATTGAACATTGCCCAGTTTGAAGCCCCGACACCGTGGGACGCGGTTCGTCACGATTTCTACACTTTCCGCTTTGCGATGGCGCATCTCAAAAAATATCACCCGCGCGTTCTGCACATCGGCTTTGGCGAAATCGACGATTGGGCGCACAACAAGCGTTACGATCTGATGATCAAAACCTTTCACCGGAACGACGAGTTTTTGCGCGAATTATGGCAGTTTCTCGAATCAGACCGTCAATATAAAGGCAAAACGACGATCATCGTAACGACCGACCACGGACGCGGCGCGACCGAAAAAAACTGGAACAGCCACGGCGAAAAAATCCCCGAAGCACGCAATATCTGGATGGCTTTTATCTCGCCCGATTCGAGTTTAAGAGGCGAGTGGAAAAACGCCGAAACCGTCTACCAAAACCAGATCGCCGCGACCGTTTGCAAATATCTCGGCTTCGATTACACCGAGCAAAACCCGAACGCCGGAAAACCGATCGCGGAAGTTTTGCCGAAATAATTTTAATTGCAATATTGCGTTTCGAGGTTAAAATAATTTTATGCCAATCAGAAGACCTTTTAATTTAAAAAAATGGATCGACGAGCATCGCCATCTGCTGAAACCGCCGGTCGGCAATAAACTGGTTTACGAAGACGCCGAATTTATCGTGCAGGTCGTCGGCGGACCGAATTCGCGCAAGGATTATCACTTTGACGAAGGTGAAGAATTTTTCTACCAGATCGAAGGCGATATTCTCGTCAAAATTCAGGAAGACGGCTGTTCGGTTGACGTTCCGGTGCGCGAAGGCGAGATTTTCCTGCTTCCGCCGCGCGTTCCGCACAATCCCGTACGCGGCGCAAACACGGTCGGTCTGGTCATCGAACGCAAACGGCGCAGCGGCGAACTCGACGGACTTTTATGGTTTTGCGAAAGCTGCAACGCGAAGCTCTACGAAGAATATTTTCAGCTGACGGACATCACGACGCAGTTTCAAGGCGTTTTCAAAAAATTCTACGGCGACGAATCTTTGCGAACCTGCAAAAATTGCGGAAGCGTAATGGAACCGCCGCCGGTTGTGAGTTAAAAAATGAAGAAAGTTGATATGTCCGGCGATGCAATACCTGGACGTTTGCGGCAGGTTGACCGTTTGCGCGAACTCTCTCTTTCGCTGATGAAAGCGAAAAAAGAATCAGACGAAAAAGCTGGAAAAAGTAAACAAAAAGAAGTGAAAGAAGCAAAACACGAGGTTTGATTTTTGCGTGGATTATGGAAATCAGTTATCGAAAACTAAAAACTAATGAGGCGAGTTCATTTCGGCGCGTGCGGCTCGAGTGTCTGAAAAATTGCCCCGATAAAATGGGGACGAATTATGAGGACGAAGTCGGGAAACCGAAGCTCCATTTTGAAGAGCTGATCGAACGCGAATCGCCCGAAGCGCTCTTTTTCGGCGCGTTTGCAGGAGATGCCGAGCTGATCGGAATTGCCGGATTCGTGCGCGGCGACCGAACCAAAACGCGCCACGGCGGCGAGGTCGTTGCGATGTATGTCAAACCCGGTTTTCAAGGTCAAAAGGTTGGCGAAAACATTCTTCGCGCACTTCTTAAATCCGTCTTTGATTTAACGGGCATCGAACAGGTTTACCTGACCGTTTTTGCCGACAACGGATCAGCCGTCGGGCTTTACGAAAGAATCGGTTTTGAAAGCTTCGGCGTGCAGAAAAATTATTTCAAAGCGGGCGAACAATACTGGGATCGCCAATTAATGCAGTTGATGAAAGAAAATTTCTCCAAGGATTGATTATGCTGAAGATCTGGACGAATCACCGTTTTACTTCTGCTGAAAACAGCGAATTAAACAGCTTGCGCGAAAACCTCCTGGGCGAGCACGAATTATTTGTTTTTCCGCCGACCGAAAACGGCACCGTCGGCGAGTCGGCAGAAAAGCTGCAAACCGCCGACATTGCTTTCGGACAGCCCGATCCGGACGCGGTTTTGAGCGCGGAAAATATCAAATGGTTTCACGTTGATCTTGCCGGATACACGCCGTATGACCGCACGGATTTCAGGGAAAACTTTCGTCAACAGGGCAGAATAATGACGAACAGTTCGGCAGTTTACGTCGAGCCCTGTTCACAGCACGTTTTGGCGATGATGATGGCGCTGGCGCGCCGACTTCCCGAATCGCTCGATAATCAGCGCGGCGCGCGCAGCTGGACTTATGACAAAACCCGCAATAATTCATATCTCTTAAATAATCAGACGGCTTTAATTTTAGGTTTCGGAACGATCGGACGGCGGCTTGCCGAATTGCTCGCGCCTTTGAAAATGAAGCTCATCGGTGTCAAACGCACCGTTCGCGGCGATGAGCCGATCCGCGTCGTACCGCAAAGTGAAACGGAAAAATATCTGCCCGAAGCCGATCACATCATCAACATTTTGCCCGCCAATCAGGAAACGATAAATTTTCTCAACGCCGAGCGGTTATCGAAATTCAAAAAAGGCGCGATTATTTACAACATCGGGCGCGGCATCACGCTTGACCAGGACGCGCTTTTGGCGGAAATGCAGACGGGCAGAATTGCCGCCGCGTATCTCGATGTCACCGATCCAGAACCTTTGCCGCCCGCGCATCCGCTCTGGACAACGCCGAATTGCTACATCACGCCGCATTCGGCAGGCGGTTTCTCGCTCGAAAAGCAGCGGCACGTCGAGCATTTCTTAGAAAACCTCAGTCGTTTTGAAAAGGGCGAAGATTTGCTCGACCGCATTTATTGATCTAACTTGATTTTAAAATTAGCCGCGGATAACGCGGATGAGCGCAGATTTTAATTTAAGACTTAATCTGCGCTCATCCGCGTTTATCCGCGGCTAAAAAATTTTTAGTAACGGTGCAAAGAACGCTTATATTCGGCAAACGCGAATCTTATAATTGACGCAAATCTGAAACAGGCAGAAAATTGATACAATTAATTTCAAATGGACGACCTACTTGCCGCGCGTTCGCAGATGGCGATGTCGCTCGCGTTTCATATCATTTTTGCTGCAATCGGAATCGCTATGCCGCTTTTGATGGTGATCGCCGAGTGGCGTTACCTGCGCACCAAAGACGAGATTTATCTGACGCTCGCGAAACGCTGGGCGAAAGGAACTTCGATCCTTTTTGCGGTCGGCGCGGTTTCGGGCACGGTGCTTTCGTTCGAACTCGGACTTTTGTTCCCGAAATTTATGGGTTACGCCGGAGCGATCATCGGAATGCCGTTTTCGCTCGAAGGCTTTGCGTTTTTTACCGAAGCCATTTTTCTCGGGATTTATCTTTACGGATGGGACCGCATTTCGCCCCGAAAACATCTTTTCGCGGGCGTGATTGTTGCGCTGAGCGGTGCGGCTTCGGGAGTTTTCGTCGTGATCGCAAATGCCTGGATGAACACGCCGGCGGGTTTTCGGATTGTCAACGGACAATTGACCGAAATTGACCCGGTTGCCGCGATGATGAATCCGAATGCTTTTTCGCAAACTTTGCATATGATTCTGGCGGCTTACGCGGCGACCGGATTTGCCGTTGCGGGCATTCACGCTTTTATGCTGATACGCGACCCGACGAACCGTTTTCACCGGATCGCGCTCGCGATTGCCTTGTCTGTTGGCGGAGTGACGGCGATTCTGCAGCCTTTGAGCGGCGATATTCTCGCCAAAGCAGTCGCAAGAAATCAGCCGATCAAGCTCGCCGCTTTTGAAGGACAATTTGAAACCGAAACGGGCGCGGGCGTTCGCATCGGGGGAATTCCCGACGAAGAAAAACGCGAAACAAATTACGCGATAACGATCCCGTACGGCTTGAGCATTCTTGCCTACGGCGACCCGCACTCCACGGTCAAAGGCTTAAACGATTTTCCGCAAAACGAACATCCGCCCGTCGCGATCGTTCATTTGGCGTTTCAAATGATGATCGGCTGCGGAATGCTGATGCTCGGGATTGCCGCGTGGAGCGCGTGGCGATTCTGGCGCAACCGCAAAAATCCGGCGGGAAAATGGATCGATTCAAACCGGTTTCTGCGCGCGCTCGTTTGCGCCGCGCCGCTCGGCTTTATCGCGATCGAAACGGGTTGGGTCGTAACGGAAGTCGGACGTCAGCCGTGGATCATTTTCGGAGTGATGCGCACATCTGAAGCCGTCACGCCGATGCCCGGACTGATTGTGCCGTTCGTCACTTTTACGCTGCTTTATATTTTTCTCGCAATTATTACCGGGTGGCTTTTGCTCAGACAAGTTGCGGCAAGCCCGAAGGAATTTGAACCGGCGGAGGCAAATGATGCCGCTTGAAACGATTGTTGCAGGAATAATGCTCGTCTCGCTGATCTTTTACGCGCTGCTTGCCGGAGCGGATTACGGCGGCGGCGTCTGGGATTTGTTCGCCTTCGGAACGCGCGCCAAACAGCAGCGCGAGCTCATCGCCAAAGCCATCAGTCCCGTTTGGGAAGCCAATCACGTCTGGCTGATTTTAGTGATTGTCATTCTTTTCACGGCTTTTCCGCCGGCGTTTGCAACCGCGGCGACCGCGCTTCACATTCCGCTTACATTAATGCTGATCGGCATCGTTCTGCGCGGGACGGCGTTTACTTTCCGCACTTACGATTCAAAACACGACCGCGTGCAAAGACGTTGGAGCTTGCTTTTTTCGATCGCGAGCATCATCACCCCGATCGTTTTGGGCATCACGCTCGGCGCAATCGCGTCGGGCACGATTCGTGTCGAAAACAATGCGGTCACGAGCGGATTTTTCGCCTCTTGGCTTGCACTGTTCCCTTTTGCGGTCGGATTTTTCGCGCTTGCGCTGTTTGCATTTCTCGCGGCGGTTTATCTGACTCTGGAGACGAACGACCGTCAATTGCAGGAAGATTTTCGCAATCGTGCATTGGTTGCGGGTGCGGTCGTCGGCATTCTCGCGTTGATCGTTTTTCTGCTTGCCGCGACGGGCGCGCCGACCGTACGCGCCGGAATCAGCCGGAGCCGCTGGGCATTGGCATTGCACATTTTAACGGCGATTTTTGCTTCGGGCGCGTTTCTCGCGTTGTGGACACGCCGGTTTCGCTGGGCGCAAATTTGTGCGGCGGCGCAGGTTTCATTGATCCTGGCGGGCTGGGCTTTCGCGCAGTATCCGTTTTTGATCGAGCCCGATATTACAATTACTACCGCCGCTGCGCCCCGCATTACTCTCCAGCTTTTGCTCGGCGCACTAGGAGTTGGCGCAGTTTTGCTTTTTCCGTCGTATTATTATTTGTTCCGTGTTTTCAAACGTAAAAACACGCTCATCGCAATCCGCGAAAATCCCGATAAAGTTATCGGATAAAGGGTTTAATCATTTAGCAACTTTGGAGAAAAAGAATTTTTATGGTTCATCATGAACGGCACAAAACGCATAATATCGGATGGCTTCGGGCGGCGGTTTTGGGTGCGAATGACGGAATTGTTTCGACCGCCAGTTTGATTGTCGGAGTCGCCGCTTCAAACGCCGAACATAAGGCAATTTTGATCGCCGGAATGGCGGGTTTGGTGGCAGGCGCGATGTCGATGGCGGCGGGCGAATATGTTTCGGTCAGTTCGCAAGCCGACACCGAGCAAGCCGATCTTGACCGTGAGCGGCAGGAATTGCAGGACAATATTAAAGGCGAGAAAAAAGAACTTGCCAATATTTATATCAAACGCGGACTCGAACCCGAATTGGCAAAGCAGGTCGCCGAACAATTAATGGCAAAAGACGCGCTCGGCGCACACGCCCGCGACGAACTGGGAATTTCCGAAACAATCGCCGCCAATCCGATTCAGGCGGCTGTTGCCTCTGCCGCGAGTTTCGCCGTCGGTGCGGCAATGCCGATGCTCGTTTCGGTTTTTGCGCCCGTTTCGATGCTCGTCTGGCTGGTTTCCGCGTTTTCGCTTGTTTTTCTCGCACTGCTCGGCGCAGTCGCGGCAAAGACGGGCGGCGCAAGTGTTTTGAAAGGCGCGATTCGCGTGACTTTTTGGAGCGCGTTCGCGATGGCGGCAACTGCCGTTGTCGGCGCCTTGTTCGGAACTAAAGTTTAGTTTTTTTTACTGACACAATGTTGAAAATAGATATTCACACACATATTTTGCCGCGCGAGATTCCGCGCTGGAAGGAAAAATTCGGCTACGGCGGATTTATCACGCTCGAACACCATAAACCGTGCTGTGCGCGAATGGTCAAAGACGACGGACATTTTTTCCGCGAGATCGAAGACAACTGCTGGTCAGCCGCACGAAGGATCGAGGAATGCGAGTCGTTCGGCGTGAATGTGCAGGTTCTTTCGACCGTTCCCGTGATGTTTTCGTATTGGTCAAAACCGTCGGACGGCGCGGAAGTTTCCCGGTTTTTAAACGACGGGATCGCCGAAATCGTCGCAAAATTTCCGCGCAGATTTATCGGACTTGGAACTGTTCCGATGCAGGATCCGAAACTGGCAATAAAGGAACTCGAAAGATGCAAGGAAATCGGATTGGTCGGCGTGCAGATCGGTTCGAACGTCAACCAGTTAAATCTCGGCGAGCCGCAGTTTTTGGAGTTTTTCAAAGCGTGCGCGGAGCTCGGAATGGCGGTTTTTGTGCATCCCTGGGAAATGATGGGCGAACGCGATATGCAGAAATACTGGCTGCCGTGGCTCGTCGGAATGCCGGCGGAAACTTCGCGCGCGATCTGTTCGCTGATTTTTTCGGGCGTTCTGGAAAAATGCAAAGATCTGCGGATCTGTTTTGCGCACGGCGGCGGTTCGTTTCCCTATACGCTCGGCAGGATCGAACACGGTTTCGAGATGCGTCCCGATCTGGTCGCGGTCGATAACCAGGTCGATCCGCGCGCTTATCTCGGCAAATTCTGGCTCGATTCACTCGTTCACGATCAGGCAATGCTCGAATATCTCGTGAAATTGAACGGCGCGGAGAAGATCGCGCTCGGCACGGATTATCCGTTTCCGCTCGGCGAGCTCGAACCCGGAAAATTGATCGAATCTTCAACATTCGATGAGGAAACAAAGGCAAAAATGTTTCACGGCGCGGCTTTGAAATGGCTTAATTTGGAAAAAGATCTGTTTGTTTAACCTTCAATAGATCGAAAGTTGAAAAAAATTTCCGCAATATGATTGCAATCATATTTCCCTGCCGAATCTCGCTGTAATATCAGCTTAGTTGATAATTCACGGAGGAATTTATGATGAACAATTTAACCACGAAAACGGTGCGCGAGATCGCTCTGGAAATGCCTTTGACGACCCGGGTTTTTGAAGATCACAAGATCGATTTTTGCTGCGGCGGAAATCGACTGTTTCTTGAAGCCTGCAAAACGGCGGGCGCGGACGCGGAAAGTGTTTTGAAAGAAATTTCCGTTTATCTGGAAAGCCCGGTGGAAACCGAACTCGACTGGGTAAAAACGGCGGATCTGAGCAAGCTGATCGGATATATCGTCGAAAAACATCACGTTTACACGCGTGACGAAATCAAAAATTTAATGCCGCTGATGGTAAAAGTCGCCGGTAAACACGGCGAACATCACACGGAACTTTACGAACTGGAACGGCTTTTCGGCGTGCTTTGCAGTGATTTGGCACCGCATTTGCTTAAGGAAGAACAGGTTTTGTTTCCATATATCAAAGAGCTTGAAAATTTTAAGATTAAAAACGGGAAAGTACCGGTGTCTTGTTTCGGAACGGTGAAAAATCCGGTCGGAATGATGCTCCGCGAACACGATACGGCAGGTGAGATTCTCCGCAGTATGCGCGAAGTTTCACACGATTACCGGGTTCCCGAAGGCGCTTGCCCGAGTTATGCGGCACTGTTAACGCGGCTCGAAGCGTTTGAAAAAGACCTGCATCAGCATATTCATCTGGAAAATAACGTTTTATTTCCTAAAGCTGTCGAGCTTGAAAACGAGATCTTTTCATTAGAACTTTAGGAATCGAGGTTTTTATAAATTATGTCAGCCATTGCTTCAACAATTCCGGCACCGCGAAAGATCAATACCAAAGCCATCGTCCTGCCGATCGAGCACGGCTCGTGGGGATTTGTCTTTGAACCGCTGACAGCGGGTTTGCTGATCGCTTTTTCGCCGTCGGCGGTCTGGATCGTCCTGCTCGTCGTCGGTGCATTTCTGACGCGCCAGCCGCTCAAAGTTCTGCTCAATGATTGGCAGGCAAAACGAAATCTGCCGCAAACTGCCGTCGCGCGAAAATTCACTTTGATCTACGGGGCGATCTTTACGTTCGGTTTGATCGGCAGTTTGATTTTCGTAAAACTTGACAGTTTTCTGCCGTTTTTGGTCGTGCTGCCTTTTGCCGCTTACCAGATCTACTGCGACGCCGCGCGGCAGAGCCGTCAGCTTTTGCCGGAATTGACCGGCGCAATCGCAATTTCATCTTCGGCGGCGGTGATCGCTCTCGCGGATAATTGGACATTTCCGGCGGCAATCGCGCTCTGGGGAATTTTTGCGGCGCGCCTGATTCCCTCGATCCTTTATGTCAGAAACCGTCTGAAGCTCGAAAAAGGCAAGGAGTTTTCGAGATTTGTTCCGGTCTTTGCGCATGTTTCGGCTTTCGTTCTGGTCGGCGGGCTGGCTTTTTACGGTTTGAGTCCGGTTTTGACGGTTGCGATGTTCGCGGTTTTACTCGGTCGCGCGGCGATCGGTTTGTCGCCGTACCGCAAAAAGGTCAAAGCGATGAAAATCGGCGTTTGGGAAGTTGTGTACGGAACTTTGACGGCGCTTTCGGTCGTCATCGGTTTTTATCTCAAAATATGACAGATCAGATTCCGGCAGCAATTTACGGACCCGTCCGGTCGTGGCGTTTGGGTTCATCGCTCGGCGTCGATCTGTTGTGTGTCGATTCGATCTGTTCGTTTGAATGCGTTTATTGTCAGCTTGGAAAAATCAATCGCGTGACCACAGAGCGTGAAATCTTTGTTTCGACCGAAAAGGTTCTGGAAGACCTGCAAAAATCCGAATGGCAAAAGGCGAACGTAATAACTTTTTCGGGAAGCGGTGAACCGACGCTCGCCAAAAACCTCGGCGAAGTGATCGAAAAAATAAAAAAACTAACCCGTAAACCAATCGTCGTTCTGACGAATTCGACGCTTTTGCACGATGCGCAGGTGCGCCGCGAACTATTGAAAGCCGACAAGATTTTCTGCAAGCTCGATGCGTGGTCGAACGATGTTCTGCGGCGTGTAGACAAACCGTCGGAAGGGATTTTGCTCGAAACGATAATTTCGGGCATTTTTCAATTGCGGCAGGAATTCGGCGGTTTTCTGGCGATTCAAACGATGATCCTGCGCCCGCCGAACGATCTCGAGATCGAAAAGCTCGCCGCGATCCTGCTTTTGATCAACGCGGACGAAGTTCAGCTGAACCTGCCGACCCGCCCGATCCCGCACGAATATTTTGTCGAAACACGCGGAAACGCCGTCGAATCGAACAGCGACTATAGGCAGATCAAAACAATTTCCAAAGACGAGCTCGAAAAAATTCGGCAGAAATTGTCGCAATTGACGAATCTGCCGGTAATAACGCGTTACAAATAAAAATATGAGGCGCAAATTGAATATTGATCCGCTGGAATTTTCTCCGGACAGGATCAAATTCACCATCAACCGCATCACGGGCACAAATGGTTTCGCCATATCAAAGATATTTTGGAAACGATGAAATAAAAACTGCATTTTCGCCTTTTTACGGATTTCGGTAAAATACGGATATGAAAGCAATTGTAAAAAGCAAAGCCGAAGTCGGGTTGTGGCTCGAAGACGTTCCCGAACCGACGATCGGCATAAACGATGTTTTAATCCGCGTTTTGAAAACCGGAATTTGCGGAACCGATGTTCATATCTGGAATTGGGACGCGTGGGCACAGCAGACGATCAAAATTCCGACGATTCTCGGACACGAGATCGTCGGCGAAATCGTCGAGGTCGGCGAAAATGTCAACGATTTTTACGTCGGCGACATTGTTTCGGTCGAAGGTCATCTCGTCTGCGGTCGGTGCCGCAATTGTCTCGCCGGACGCCGGTTCAAATGCGCGAACACGCTCGGCGTCGGCGTCAATACGGACGGCGGATTTGCCGAATATATGGCGGTTCCGATGACGAATATCTGGAAGCATAATCCGGACATAAACCTGGAAGTCGCAGCGATCTTCGACCCGTTCGGGAACGCCGTTCACACGGCGCTCGCGTTCGAGGTTTTCGGTGAAGACGTTCTCATTACGGGCGCGGGACCGATCGGAATTATGGCGGCGGCGGTCGCCAAACACGCGGGCGCACGCCACGTTGTGATCACCGACGTTAACCCGCATCGTCTTGAACTCGCGCAAAAATTCGATGTCACGCTTGCCGTCGATGTCCGCGAAACTTCCATAGCGGATGTTCAGAAACAACTCGGAATGAAGGAAGGATTCGATGTCGGGATGGAAATGTCGGGCAATCCGCAAGCTTTCCGCGATATGATCGCGAATATGACGCACGGCGGAAACATCGCGTTTTTGGGCATCCCGTCGGACGAATTTTCGATCAACTGGAAAACCGTGATCTTCAATATGCTCACGATCAAAGGCATCTACGGGCGCGAAATGTATGAAACGTGGTATCAAATGAACGTCCTCACCGAGGGCGGCTTAAACATCGAACCCGTCATCACGCATCGCTATTCGTACAAAGACTTTGCGAAAGGCTTTGAAGTGATGAAAGAAGGAAATTCGGGGAAAGTGATCTTGGATTGGACGGATATTTCTTAAACTGAATGAGCGATTTATTGATCTGGTCACTTGAAAATGCCCGAAAACAGACCTTGAGCCTGGTCGAAGATTTGCGCGAAGATCAGATGTGTCTGCAAACAGCGGCGGGTGAAAACCATCCGGCTTGGGTTCTCGGGCATTTGCTTTTGGGAGATATTTATCTTTTATCAATGCTCAAAGTTCGGGAGCTTTCAGCGGATTTTATGGATCTTTTGGGCAAATACGGACCGAATTCAAATCCGAATCCGATGCGCGAAAATTACCATTCAAAACAAGTTCTCGTCGAAAGATTAACCGAAACAGGTTTTCGCAGAACGGGCGCGCTTCGCCGGATGAAAGATTTCGACCAGCCGACGCCGGACGAAACGCTCGCGAGAACGCAGCCGACGATCGGGCATCACCTGCAAATACTGCTTTTCCACGAAGGGCATCATTGCGGTCAAATCGCCGCGTGGCGCAGAGCGCAAAGACTTCCGGCAGTTAAAGGAATTTTTGCGTCTTAATGCTTTGATGAGTAGATAAATTTATGGACAATTTTGTTTCCGCGCCGATTAAACCACTGATTTCTTTCGCCGACCTTGATAAGCTCGACATTCGCGTCGGGCGCATTGAGTTGGTCGAGGATGTTGAAAAGTCGGACAAACTGCTGCGTTTAACGGTCGATTTCGGCGATCATAGGCGAAAAATCCTCGTCGGGATGAAAAAGGAACGCGAAAACCCGAAGGAGATCGAAGGACTGCAGGCGCTGTTCGTCGTCAATCTCGAACCGAAAAAAATGGCGGGCGAGCTTTCCGAGGGAATGCTGTTCGACATCGGCTTCGCCGACGGAATAAAACCGGTACTGGCGATGCCCGAACGCGAAGTTCCAAACGGTTCGCGGGCGGGTTAGACCTGCCGGTTTCGGATTTGAAACGGATATTCTGATAAACTTAAATGAGGTAAAAGTAGACAGCCAACGGATTTTATTGACAAAAAAATCCGTATCGTTCGGGTAATTGGTTGTCTATTTATAACCGTTATAAATTTTATGTACGGCAAAATTCAAAATCAATTAGAAAACACAATCAACGAAATCAGAGAAGCGGGGCTTTATAAATCGGAACGCGTGATCGAAAGCCCGCAGGAAGCGCATATCAAGGTCGCGGCGGGCGAAGTTTTGAATATGTGCGCGAATAATTATCTCGGTTTGAGTGACCATCCGGCGATCGTCGCGGCGGCGCACAAGGCGCTTGATGATTGGGGTTACGGTCTTTCATCCGTCAGGTTTATTTGCGGGACGCAGACGATCCACAAAGAGCTCGAAGCAAAGATCAGCGCATTTCTCGGGATGGAAGACACGATTCTTTACACCTCTTGTTTCGACGCGAACGGCGGGCTTTTTGAAACGATTCTGTCGGAAGAAGACGCGATCATTTCCGACGAGCTTAATCACGCGAGCATCATCGACGGCGTGCGGCTCTCGAAAGCACAGCGTTTTCGCTATAAAAACGGCGATATGAACGACCTCGAAGAAAAGCTGAAAGAATCAAGCGGCACGCGAACGCGAATGATCGCGACCGACGGCGTTTTTTCGATGGACGGGTATATTGCCAAGCTCGACGAGATCTGCGATCTGGCGGAAAAATACGACGCGCTCGTGATGGTTGACGATTCGCACGCCGTCGGGTTTGTCGGGCGTACGGGACGCGGAACGCACGAACATCATAATGTGATGGATCGCGTAGACATTATCACGGGAACGCTCGGCAAGGCGCTCGGCGGCGCGTCGGGCGGTTACACTTCGGCGCGCAAAGAGATCATCGAACTCCTGCGCCAGCGTTCGCGCCCGTATCTTTTCTCGAATTCGGTCGCGCCTTCGATCGTCGGCGCGTCAATTGCGGCGATCGATATGCTGCAAAATTCGACCGAACTGCGCGACAAATTACAGGAAAACACCCAATATTTCCGCACGGAATTATCAAAGATCGGACTCGAAATCTTACCGGGCGAACATCCGATCGTGCCCGTGATGTTCGGTGACGCGCGTCTGGCAGTCAAAATGGCTGAATCGCTTCTGAAAAAAGGCGTTTACGTCATCCCGTTTTCGTTTCCGGTCGTCCCGAAAGGAAAGGCGCGAATCCGCACGCAGGTTTCGGCGGCGCATTCACGGGAAGATTTACAGTTTGCGGTCGAAAAATTTGCCGAAAGCAAGGCGGAGCTCGGAATTTAGAAATTATTCAACTGCGAAAAAATCCGGTCGAATTTTTACGCCGAAGCTTTCGCCAGAAACTGCGGAGTTTTTCGCGCTTTGGTTTGTTGTTCGAAAGCGTAGGCGATTTTTATTAAACTCGGCTCTGAAAAAGCGCGACCGAAAAAGCCGATGCCGGCGGGCATCTCATTGATGAAACCGGCGGGAACGGTGATATACGGGTAACCGGCGACCGCCGCGATCGACCAGGTTGCGCCGCCTGCCGGTGCGACAATCGCGTCGAGTTTGTCTTTCAAAACAACAGCGTCGATTCCCTTTTCGCGGGTCGCCGCTTTATTTTTGGCGAGCGCGTCGGTATACACTTTATCGGTCAGAGCGCCTTTTGCCTGCGCTTGCTCGAAAATTTCCTGCCCGAAAAGCGGCAATTCCTTTTCTTTATTTTCGGCGTTAAATTTGATCAGATCGGCGAGCGTTTTATACTGCGAACCGCGCGCGGCGAGATATTTGTTGAGATCGGTTTTAAATTCGTAAAGCAAAACAAGAAAACGGTCGTCGCTCATTTTCGAATAATCTTCCGTGAAATTGACATCGATCAGAAACGCGCCGTTAGCCTTCAAAGTTTCGAGATTTTTCTCGAACAATTCTTTCGCCTTTGCATTATTACCGAGGTATTGCCGCGCGACACCGATCCGTGCGCCGCGCAAGCCGCCGGCGTCCAAAAAGCGCGTGTAATCTTTTTCGCCTTTTTTACTCTCGCTCGTGACCGAATCATTTTTGTCGTGTCCAATTATCGCGCCGAGCAAAATCGCCGCGTCCGTGACCGTGCGGCACATCGGTCCGGCGGTGTCCTGCGTGTGGGCGATCGGAATAATTCCGCTTCTGGAAACCAAGCCGAGCGTCGGTTTGATGCCGACAATGCCGTTGCGCGTCGCGGGGCAAATGATCGAGCCGTTCGTTTCCGTGCCGATGCCGACGGCGGCGAGATTGGCGGAGATGCCCGCGCCCGTTCCCGCGCTCGAACCGCACGGATTTTCCGTCAAAATATATGGATTGTTCGTCTGTCCGCCGCGCCCCGACCAGCCGCTGATCGATTTGGTCGAGCGAAAATTCGCCCATTCCGAAAGGTTGGTTTTGCCGATAATCACCGCGCCCGCTTTGCGTAGTTGTTTGACGATAAAAGCATCTTGTTTCGGCGCCGGCGCATCCAGAAGGGCGAGACTTCCGGCGGTCGTTTTCATCTTGTCCGCCGTGTCAATATTGTCTTTGATCAAGATCGGAATGCCGTGCAAAGGAGAGCGTATTTTGCCTTTTTTTCGTTCCTTGTCCATCTGATCGGCGATCGCGAGCGCGTCGGGATTTACCTCAATGACGGAGTGAATTTTCGGATCGAGCTCCTTGATCCTTTCGAGATAGATTTCGACGATCCGGCGCGCTGTCAGCTCGCCCGACTTCATTTTATTTTGCAGTTCCGAAACGGTTATTTCGTTTAAGTCGAACGTTTGGGCAGATATTTTTTCGTTTTTATCGAGCTGCGAAACGATCGAGATCGCCGCAATGCCCGCCGCGCCCGTCTTTAAAAATTCACGCCGCGTTGTTTTTTCAGTTTTCATATTTTTATCGAAAGATTTTAGTTTTTGATTGTACCGCAACGCGGCAAAATTCGTTTATCATTTTTCCTTCTTTT
>DATLOR010000536.1:0-17922 GCA_035536135.1 Pyrinomonadaceae bacterium
AAAAGGCGGCTTGAAATGTTTCAAGCCGCCTTTTTGCCTCTAAAAACAAACTACCGCGCCGGTGTCGGCGGAGTTATGCGCGGGTCGGTTTTGGGTTTCAGTTCGTAATTGGCGGGCGGTTCGGCGCCCATCAGGTTTTTGACGAAATAGTCCCAGCGGCGGCGCATCATGTAATAGCTTGCCGCGCCGTAGCCGTGACGCGCGTTCGGGATAAAGACGAAATCGTAATCCTTGTTCGCCTTAATCAGCGCGTCGATCACGAGATAAGTGTTATACGGCGGCACGTTGTCGTCCATTCCGCCGTGCGCGAGCAGGAGTTTGCCTTTCAGATTTTTGGCGTTGATCTGGTTTGCCTGTTTCTCGTAATTGTTGCCGTCCAGTAATCCGATGTAGCGTTCGCCCCAATCGTCTTCGTAGTTGCGGTTATCGTGGTTGCCCGATTCCGAGATGCCGACCTTGTAGAAATCCGGATAGCTGAACATCGCGTCAGCCGTTGCGAAACCGCCGCCCGAATGTCCCCAGATGCCGACTTTATTAAGGTCGAGATACGAATATTTCGCCGCTAATTGTTTGATTCCGGCGATTTGGTCTTCGATCGTGTTGTCGCCCATATCTCCGTAGCACGCATCGTGGAAAGATTTCGAGCGGTCGGGATTGCAGCTTCCGTCAATCACGACGACGACGAAACCGAGTTCCGCGAGCGCCTGATTGTCGTTGCGCGACGGACCGAACGAACGCGTTCCGACGCCGCCGCCCTGCGGTCCCGGATAGATGTAATTGACGACCGGATATTTTTTCGACGGGTCGAGGTTGGTCGGCGTGAACATCAAGCCGTACAAGTCCCATTTGTTGTCGCGCGATTTGACGGTGATCGGCATCGGCGGTTTCCAAACTGCCGCCGTGAGGCGCGAAACGTCGGTTTTTTCGAGCGTTGCGACGAGTTTGCCCGTCATATCGCGCAGCACGGAAACGGTCGGCACGTCCGGTTTCGAATAATTATCGACAAAATATTTTTCGTCCGTCGAAAGCGTGATCTGGTGATTGCCGTCTTCGGGCGTTAAGAGCTTCAGGTTTTTGCCGTCGAAATCGACGCGGTAAAAATGGCTGAAATAAGGATCGCGCCCCGCTTCGCGACCGTTGGCGTTGAAATACAGCACACGGTTGCGCTCGTCGACATTTTCGAGCGTCGAAACGACGAAATTACCTTTCGTGATCTGGTTTTTCAGTTTTCCGTCCGCGCCGTAAAGATAGAGATGTCCCCAGTCGTCTTTTTCCGAATACCAGATAAATTCGTTCGACGCGGGCAGATAACGCCAGTTGACCGCGCCCTGACCCGATTCATACTGCGTTTTTACTTTTTCTTCGTGAATGTTTTTGACCTCGCCCGTTTCGGCGTCGGCAACTCTTAAATTCGCCTGTTTATGGTCGCGCGTCGTCGAAACGAACGCGAGTTTCGACGAATCCGAAGTCCATTCCGTATCGCTGAAGCTTCCGTCGCACGAAATATCGTCGCAGAGCGTCGAACGATGCGCGTCGGGCGGCATCTGCAGGCGGATCACGCGTGGAACTTCCGTGTCGATGATCACGCGGTGAATCGTCGCGATCGGGTCGCCCGGCAGCGGATATTTCCACTTTTCGAGACGCGGCGCGCCGACGTTCGTCGAAACGAGATACATATCGCTCGTGCTGCGCTGATCCTGCTGAAACGTCGCGATCTTTTTCGAATCGGGCGACCAACGCAGAATCGCGCGGTCGGAATGTTTCCAGCCCGCGTTGTCGGTCGCGTAGCCGAAGTTTTCGACGCCGTCGGTCGTCAGCTGGATTTCCTTGCCCGAAGCGATGTCGCGCATCCAGAGATTCCAGTTTTTGATGTAAGCCGCTTTTTTGCCGTCGGGCGAGAGGACTTCGAGGAAATTCGGTCGCGGACTGCTCGGCGATGTGATGCCGAGCTTTTCCAGACTTTCGGCGGCGGTGCGCGAACCGTCTGCCGGGTTGATGAGCACGTATTCGCTCGCCGTCGGTGTCAAGGCGCGGTACCAGAACCTGCCGTCGGGCAGAAATGTCGGGCGCACCGCGCCGCGATCGACGAGCAGGGAAGTGTTGTAACCGAGCATTTTTTCGGCGCGGGCGTAATCGTCCGCCGTCAAAACGCGGGGCTGCTGTGCAAAGATGCTTGCGGTGCAAGCGATTATTAAAAACGCGATATTAGAAATAAGTTTTTTGTTCATCGGTAGCTGTATTTTAATCTGTAAATATCGGAAAAAACAAATAGTTTCGTGGTGAAACCATAGTTTTGGAAGTTTAATTTTTTGGATTTAATCAAAATATCTGAATCTTTCTAATTTACGCAAAATTCGGAGAAAGGTTTTTATTTTGTTATCATCAAAAACGAAATTCAGCTTAAAGCGAAATTCGGAAAGCATTCCGAAACTTTCGGAGAATATATAAAAATATCCTTTAATGATCGAAAAAGCGCAAAATCTCGGAAAACTTATCAGTATTCACACTATTGCACCGGCGTTTATACAGCGCGCCGTCATTATCGCCGTCTTGTCGTTCGTCTTTTTTCTGGCGATGCTCGCGGTCTTTTCCGTGCGGCAGAATTTTATCTACTTTTTTCTTTCGACCGCCTTTCTGATCGTTTATCTGTTGACGATGTTCGGCTGGCTGATGATGCGTAAAAATATCCTGAAGATTTACGAAAACGGCTTGACGTACCGCAAGTTCACGGCGCGCTGGGACGAGATCGAAGCGGTCGAATCAAACACCAAAAACGGCAAAATAAGCTGCGAAATCCGCAAAACAAAAGGCGAAAAAATTACTCTGACCGATTCGATCTACGAGGTTGAAAAGGCTGTTAAGCTGATTAAAACAAAAGTGAATTTAAGGTCGCTGAAAGCGACGTTTTCCTAAATTAATCTTCAAATAACTTCAAATTATTTTTCACTTTTCACATTTCCGCGCATTTTTTAGTATTCTATCTATTTGATATTTTTATTAAGTAATTCATTTATAAAACGGAGATTATATGAGCGTAGAAGTTGTCATGCCGCAAATGGGCGAATCTATTACGGAAGGCACGGTTTCAAAATGGTTAAAGGCGGTCGGCGATAAGATCGAAAAGGACGAGCCGATTCTCGAAATCTCGACCGACAAGGTCGATGCCGAAGTTCCCGCACCGGGCGCCGGCGTGCTTTTGGAAATCAGAGCGCAGGAAGGCGAAACCGTCGAAGTCGGCAGTGTCGTTGCCGTGATCGGCGAGGAAGGCGCGGTTTCAGTCCCAAGTCCCAAGTCCGAAGTCCCAAGTCAGCCGGTCGAAACGCCGAAAGCGGAAGAACCGAAACCGGTGGTCGAAGAGGTGACGCCGGAACCTGTCGCCGAGCAGGAAGCGCAAACACAGGTTGCAACGGCGACCGCGAGCGAATCAAATCCGCAATCGGCAATCCCAAATCCGCAATCGAGCGGCGAAGCCGCTGAGGTCGTGATGCCGCAGATGGGCGAATCGATTACCGAGGGTACGGTTTCAAAATGGTTAAAGGCAGTTGGCGACAAGATCGAAAAAGATGAACCGCTTCTGGAAATCTCGACCGATAAGGTCGATGCCGAAGTTCCTTCGCCTTCTGCCGGAACGCTGCTTGAAATTCGCGTGCAGGAAGGCGAAACGGTCGAAGTCGGTTCGGTTGTCGCGCTCGTCGGCGCGGAAGGCGCGAGCTCAGTCGGCAGCCAGCCGTCGGCAGTCAGCAGTCAGACAAATGCTCCTGTGATTGAACAAAAAGCCGCCGCCGCGAGCTCGGCGCAGGGCGTTTCGATGCCGGTCGTCGAAAAACGCGAGATCGAGGAAACCGAAGGCAGAAGTTACGATTATGACCGTCCGAACGCGGTTGAAGACGCAAACGCCGCGAACGGAACAGCAAACGGGGAATTGTCGCTCGAAGAACTGCGCCGCACGAAATCTTCGCCATTGGTGCGCAATATCGCCAAAGAACACGGCATCGATATTTCGCGCATTTCCGGCAGCGGAATGAGCGGTCGCGTGACGAAAAAAGATATTTTAGAGTTTATCGAAACGGGCGCGGCGCTTCGTCCGCAGGATTTGCTCGTCGGCAAAATTTCGGCGCCGCCAACTGCGCCGGTTTCCGCGCCGCAGACTGTTTCGCAGCCCGCGCAAAAAGCTGAAGTTTCTGCGCCGCAAGCGGCAACGGCAGTCGGCGATCGTATCGAACCGATGTCCGTGATGCGTAAGAAGATCGCGCAGCATATGACGCTCTCGAAACAGACTTCGGCGCACGTGACGAGCGTTTACGAGTTTGATATGACGAACGTGGCGCGCTTTCGCGATAAGAACAAAGCGGAATTTCAAGCGCGTTTCGGGACGAAACTGACATTTATGCCGTTTATTTTCCAAGCCGTGACCCAGGCTTTGCGGAAATTTCCAATTGTTAATTCACAGGTTTCGGGCGACAACATCATTTACAAAGGCGATATAAACTTGGGAATGGCGGTTGCGCTCGATTGGGGCTTGATCGTACCGGTCATCAAGAAAGCCGACACGCTTTCGCTTTCGGGGCTCGCGCTCGCGGCGAATGATCTGGCAGATCGTGCACGGACGAAAAAGCTGATGCCCGACGAAGTTGCGGGCGGAACTTTCACGATCACGAATCCGGGCGTTTTCGGAGGTCTCTACGGCACGCCGATCATCAACCAGCCGCAGGTCGCGATTCTGTGCGTCGGGACGATCGAAAAACGCGCCAAGGTCTTGACCTCGCCCGACGGCGACGATTATATTGCGATTCGTCAGATGGCGTATTTCGCTCTGACCTATGACCACCGCATTGTGGACGGCGCGGATGCCGAAAGATTCCTCTCATTTATGAAGGAATATATCGAAACCGTACAGTTTGGTTTATAATCGTGCAGTCAGAAAAAACTGACCGGCAGGCAAAATGTCTGCCGGTTTTTCATTTTTTTTAATGATTTTTTTGAAAAATTAAAATTTTCAGGAAACTTTTCACAAACTTCGCCGATAACGTATTGTATGGTCGTAATTTTCAAGGCGGATTTTCGGTAATGCTTATTCCAGAAGTTACTGTAAACAAAGTATTTATCTGGACAAGGCGTTTTAAAATCTTTCTTGAAAAGATTGAAATACGAATATTCAAAAGTGTCCGCAAACAGGACACTCTTCTTTGAGAAGTTAAGTTGTTGCCGATTTTACGCAAAATGCCCTGTTTTCCGAATTTTAAAGGCGGAAAATAAAAGGATTTGGCGGTTTGGCACAATAATTGTTTAGAAAATATTCATTGAAAGATTTGCGGAAATTATGTAAATATTGATGTTGATGATTTTTAAGGGTTGAAAAAAGCAATTTTGCGACAACCCGAAATTATGTTCCTAACGTCAAACGGATGAATTTGATGTCCGCAGTTTTGATTGAATTCAAATTATTTTAGATTAGGAGTAAAGTTTATGTTGAAAAAATTTTCTGCTTTGTTTTTAGCAATTCTAATTGGTGCGGTCGGTGTTTTTGCACAGAATGATCCGCAAGTTCGCAGTTTGAGTAGCGGGCAAAAATATAAAATTAAAGGTGTCGTCGTTGCAAAAGATGACATGAGTTTTATCGTCCGTGATTACACCGGCGTTGATACGAAGGTGATGATCGAGCAAGCTACGAGCATCAAAACCAAAGGCGGAATCTTTGGCGGCGGCGATCGGATCGCTTCGACACAAATCGTTCGCGGTTTGAATTTGGAAGTTGAAGGACGCGGCGACAGCCAGGGCGCGTTGACGGCAAGCAAGATCAGGTTCGGTAAAGACGATTTTCGGGTTGCGCAATCAATCGAAAGCCGTGTTGCACCGGCTGAAACTCGCCTTTCCCAAACCGAAGAAAATCAACAACGTCTGTCAGGACAAATTGATGAGTTGATGGCAATTTCAAACGCCGCCCGCGGTGGTGCGAAAGCCGCTCAGGAAACAGCCGATGCCGCGATCGCCGGCGTTAATGCGACGAACCAAAGAATTTCGTCGTTGGACGATTATGTCGTTCAATCAGCCGACACCGTTAACTTTAAGGTTAACAGCGCGGTTCTTTCACCGGAAGCAAAAGCCAAGCTCGATCAAATCGCTCAAGCGGCAATGCAGCTCAAAGGCTACACGATCGAAATTACCGGTTTTGCTTCGGCTGAAGGCAGCACGCAAAGAAATAAGGTTTTGAGCCAAAAACGTGCTGAAGCCGTAATCAACTATTTGGTTGAAACACATAATGTTCCGCTTCGCAGAATCGGTACGTCATTTGGTTTCGGTGAATTGCAGGCGGTTGCCGACAATTCAACCCGTGAAGGTCGTGAACAAAACCGCCGCGTCGAAGTCAAACTTCTCGTCAGCCGCGGTTTGAATCAGAACGTCGAAGTTCGTCCGAACCCGACAACTGACAGCACCGACCAATAATAATTCGCTTTGAACGGATGAGGGCAAATAAAAGTAAAATGGTGAAAGCCATTTTACTTTTGCCCTCAAATTTTTTGCTTTAGACTGCAAATTTTGAAAAGTAAGCCAACTGAAGTCTAATTACTCGGCAACTAATATTTTGAAATATGAGAAACCTAAAGCTGCCGCAATTTTTATATCTTTTCGCAATCATCACGCTTTTTACATTTTCGGTTTTCGCTCAAAATCCAACGCCGACACCGCCGGTTGAAAACGATGACGAACCGATCAAGGTTTCATCGCGTCTGGTCGTCGTGCCGGTTTCCGTCACTGACGCGAGCGGTCAGCCGATCCTGGGTTTAACGGCAAAGGATTTTTTCGTTTCGGAAGAAAATCGCCCGCAGACGATCGAAAAAGTGTCGGACGCGGATAAAGTGCCGCTTGAAATTGTGATTTTATTTGACGTTTCGGCAAGCACCGATGCGATGTTTCAGTTTGAACAGGAAACCGCCGCGAAGTTTTTGCAGGATGTGATGCGACCCGAAGACCACGCGACAATTTTTACGATCGGCGAAGGTCCTATTCTGGTTCAGGCGCGCGCAGATGCGGGAAAATCGGCAATTTCGATTAAATCGATTCAGCCGACCAAACAGCAGACTGCCTTTTATGATTCGGTTACGACGGCGGCAAATTATTTGCAGAAAAATGCTCCGCAGGGAACGCGAAAAGTCGTGGTCGTTATTTCCGACGGTGATGATACGAACAGCGCCGGAATCGTTAAGGCAGTTATTAGTGCCGAAAATAAAATCGTTCAGGACAAGCTGAGCTACGACGAACGCCGAAATTTCCGGTCGAAAGCGCGGGATGCGGCGAAAGTTAAGGAACAAAACAAGGTTTTGAAGGCGCTGCAAAATGCCGACGCGGTTTTTTATTCGATCAATCCGGGCGGGAATTCTTATCAGCTGAATGCTTCGAGCACATTCGGGCAGTCAAATCTCGACCGCTTTGCCGTCGAAACGGGCGGAACGGCTTTTCTGCCGAAGTTTCAGCCGATCGCTTTAAAAGATACGATGCAGAATTCCTACAATCTGAAAAGAAATCAGGAAACGCTGACGACGATTTTCCGCCAGCTTGCCAATGAGCTCAGGGCGCAATATCTTGTCCAGTATTATTCGGAAGCCGATTTTGCCGTCGATCGCTATGTGAGTTTGAAAGTCGGGTTGACTAATCCGCAAAGCTTAAAAGTCCGCGCCCGGCAAGGCTATTTTGTAAAAGTCGCGGGTTCAAAATAGAGTTCGAATTACAAACAATTTAAAAAGAAAAACGGCGAAACTTTTTGCCGTTTTTCTTTTGGCTGAAAGTTTCGCCGTGCGGTTTGACGAATGATTCCTTGGAGACTGAACTGCGAAATAGTTCACCACTCGTCAAATTTATTTTTCAACATTCCTGCGAATCTGAATTTTTCCGACCGTCGCTTCATCTTTGTTGGGACGAACCATTCCTGTTGTGACCGTGTAGTTTTCGGGTGTCGGCACCGGCGTTCCCATCGAAACGTCGCCCATTATTGTTTTTGGCGTATTTTTCGGTGTCGGTGTCGAAACGGCGATACTCCCGACGATGGTGTTATTTGATTTCTTAAAAGCCGCGACCAAACCAATTGCGCCGAAAAACGTGAAGATCAAAGACGCCACTGCCGTCACATAAGCGCGCGTACGCTGTTTGACGCGCGCCCAGCCGACCGGACAATCTGCGGTAATGACGCTTCCGTCGGCGCGTTTGTAAAATCTGACGCAAAGCCGACCTTCGGCATTCATGATCAGGTTTTCGGCTTCTGTCCGGCTCATTCCGGAAAGATTAAAAACATTCAGTTTGCACTCGCCGCAATAGCGCGTCCGGTCGTTGCCGATCATCGCGTCCCAATCCTGCGAACACGGGCTCGCGACTTTCAAGTTATTCAGCGGATTATCGAATTTAGCCATACAAAATAAAAACTCCGTTCTAAAAATTCAAGGCTTCGTACTGCCTGATGTGTTTAAGAACGGAGCGAAAAATCTTTCTTGCAAAGATTTTGAAAAAATTATTTCGGCAGATTATTCAATTTCAAACCTTGCCAGAACAGCATATCGGAGCTTGATCTTTGAAAAGCTCAATGTGTTTGATGAATCTTGAGAATCATTCGTGACGGCATTTGATGTTCTGTTGATATTGCTGTTGGGTGATATTAGTCCGTAACCTAAAAGTCTGGGTTCATCTGCATCGGGAATTTCCTGGATAAAAACAGATTTTCCGATCTTTTCGCCGATTGCGCTGAGCATATATTCGGCTTTGGCTTTAGCGGCGCGGATGGCTTCCATTTTGGTTTCTTTGCGAAAGCGGCTCAGTTCGCTGTGTGTTGATTCGATCAAATCGAGATTGTTAATGTTTAACCGGTCGGCGATCTCCTGTAATTTCTCGATTTTTGCCAAATCTTTTATTTTTAACCGAAAATCTTTGCTTCCGAGCGTGTCTTTCGTCTTTTTGCGCGAAATATAAACGGAAGTTAGGTCAAAAACAGTCAAATCTTTTTGCACGTCAATGCCGAGATTCGTCAGTTCTTCTTTTAACTTTGCTTCCTGCATTTCGATCGTCAGTTTCTTTTTGTCTTCGACGCGTTCAAAAAGTGTTATTTTGAACGTAAATTCATTCGGCGTAATCAAAGTTTCTGCCGAACCCGTTACTTCGATAACTCTTTTTTCCGCGACGGTTTGCGCAAATGTGGTTGCAGTGATAAAAAATACCGCGACCATCAGCAAAAAAATATTGTTTGCTTTTTTCATATCTGTTATTTTCCTCTTTTAATAAATCTTTAGCTTTGAACTCTTCGATATTTATGCGTGATCGGTCGGCGGCGACCGACGCCGATCGCGTTTTTTGAAATAATCAACGTCGGCGGCAATTGCTGGCGTTTGAATTCGTTTGACGGATGTTCGACCTTGTTGAGAATTTCATAAACAAGGCGCGCGTCGTTCCCGCGCTCGATGATTTCCGACGGCGCACATTTATTTTCAAAATAGAGATGCAGGATCGGATCCATCAGTTCGTAGGGCGGCAGGGAATCCTGGTCGAATTGATTCGGCGCGAGCTCGGCGGACGGTTTTTTGTCGATGATCTTGTTCGGAATGATTTCTTTCCCAGCCGTTTCATTGATCTTGCGGGCGATCTGCCAGACTTCGGTCTTGAGAACGTCGCCGAGAACAGCGAGACCGCCGTTTGTGTCGCCGTAGAGCGTGCAGTAGCCGACAGCGAGCTCGCTCTTGTTGCCCGTCGAAAGCAAAAGGCGACCTTCGGCGTTGGAAATCGCCATTAAGATCACGCCGCGCAGACGCGACTGCATATTTTCCGCCGCGAGATTTTCGCCGCCTTTTTTCGGCGCGGTGAAATGCATTTGATCGAGCAAAACTTCAAACGCGCCCGAAATCGGTTCGATCCGCGATTCGCAGCCGAGATTTCTGATCAATTCTTCCGAATCCTTGATGCTGCCTTCGGACGAAAACGGCGACGGCATCATCACGCAGAGCAGGTTTTCCGCACCGATCGCTTCGGCGGCAAGCGCGGCAACGAGCGTCGAATCAATTCCGCCCGAAAGTCCGAGGACGCATTTTTTGAAATTGTTTTTCTGCGCGTAATCGCGAATTCCCAAAACCAACGCCTGATGAATCGCTTCGATCTCGCCGCCTGTGATGCCGCGCGCATCGGGTTTGCGGCAATCGAGTTCGACCGTTTCGACAAATTCCTGAAAAGCCGCCGCCTGCAAAATAATATCGCCTTCTTGATCGGCGATCAGACTCGCGCCGTCGAAGATAATACCGTCGTTGCCGCCGACGAGATTGACGAAGACGATCGGCACCTTCGCGAGCCTTGCGCGGTGCGCGACCATATCACAGCGCAGTTTGATCTTGCCTTTGTTATACGGCGAAGCGTTGATCGCGATGATGATTTCCGCGCCGTGCTCGATCACGGCATCGGTCGGGTCGTTGTCGTAAAGCCTTTCTTTCCAAAAGGTTTTATCGTTCCAGAAATCTTCGCAGACGACTACGCCGAGCCGGTGCGTTTTGCCGTCGCGGGTCGCAATCTCAACAATTCCGTCAGGATTCGTGTCAGGTTCGAAATAACGCGGGTCGTCGAAAACATCGTATTCGGGAAGCAGACTTTTATCGACAAATCTGACGAGCGCACCGTTTGAAATAACCGCCGCCGAATTATACAAACGTCTGCCGTCGTTGTCCCGGTTCGGGCGAATCGTCCCGAGCACGACCGTGATTCCTTGCGTGGCGGGAATGATCTTGTCGAGCGGTTCGAGCGCGTGTTCGATAATGTCGCGGTCTTGAAACCAATCCTGCGAAGTATAGCCGTGCGTGACGACTTCGGGAAAAACGATCAGATCCGAGCCGTCCGCTTTCGCCTTTTCGATCGCCTGCAAAATTTTCGCGACATTGCCTTCGATATCGCCGTTCGTCGTGTTGATTTGTCCGATTGTAACTTTCATTGTAATTAAAGTTTATGAAAGAAAAATTTTGCGGGCAAGCGGAATAAATTTATCTCTTAAAAGGATTCTACTTAAAATTACTTCAGAAAATTTTTAAGGTGGAAATTATGAAATTGAAAATCTTTTTACTGGTCGCTTCGCTGGCGATTTTAAGTTTCGGTGTGCAGGCGCAAAATGCGAAGAGCAAGACCGAACCGTTGGCGGTCGGCGGAGTTGCGCCGGATTTTACTTTGAATGACCGGAACGGCAAATCGGTGACGCTTTCAAAGGTCGGGAAAACGACGGTGCTCGTTTTTTACCGCGCTTTCTGGTGTCCGTTTTGTGCGCGGCAGCTTGCGGAACTTCGTTCGCTTTTAAAGGCTGACGAAAATGTCGCGCTTTTTGCGATCAGTCCGGACGATGCGGAAAAAAGTATGGGTTTGGCGGCGAAGATTGCCAAAGACGGCAAAGGCAATATCAATTTTCCGCTGCTTTCGGACGCGGGACACAAAACGATCGATGCTTACGGGCTTTTCGATCCGGCATACGTCGGGCAAGGCGTCGAAGGCATTCCGCATCCGGCGGTTTATATTCTCGATAAAAACCGCAAGATCGTCTGGGCAAAGGTCGAAACAGATTATAAAATCCGTCCGACCAACGCCGACATTCGCGCCGAACTTGATAAGGTGAAATAGTCCCAAGTCTCAAGTCCCAAGTCCCAAGTCATTAGAAAATCGTCTTGGGACTTGGGACTTGGGACTTTTGGGACTTGAGACTAATTTCTAGTATTGCCAATTGACGTTGACAAAGCCTGTTCCGCTGGTTGGAACGGTGTAGCTGTGGTTTGCGCCGTTTTCCCACGTGACGGCTCCGCCCGACGTGATCTTGATGAACTTGAAGTTGATCGTTTTACCCGCCGGAACGCTGACGTTGAGAAACCAGTTCGGATAATTCGGGGTCAGCATCGGTCCGACCGCGCCGTCCCAGGTCGTGTTCCAATTGCTCAACTCAACGGTGTCGCCCGTCAGGAAAATGTAATCGCCCGGACTTGTCGGCGTCGCGTTGTTGACCGTGAAAGTCACGGGAATCAGTTTTGCCGCCAGAACGGTGAAATTGATGCCGTTCGAAACGGACGCGCCCCGCGTGACCGTCACGCTGTAATTTCCGTTGGTGACATTCGGAACGGTCGCGACGATCTTCGTGTCGGACCACGATTGAACGGTCGCGGTCGTCGTACCGAATTTGACCGTGCCGACGCCCGCGCCGAAATCCTTTCCGCCGATCGTTACTTTGACGCCTGTCTGCGCATTCGTCGGACCGATCGAACCGATTTGCGGCACGGTCGCGTTCGGCGCGGTGTATTGCCAAACAGAAACCGTGTTTGCGCCGAGATTAAAGCTGACTGCCGGATTATTTCCGCCCGAACCCGAATTAACGGTTAAAGATGAACCATTGAGCGTTCCCGTCAGATAGTCCGAGTATGTTCCGGCGGGAAGCGCGGTGTTTAAGCCCGAAATATTGTAGGTGCTCGTGGTGCTTTTGTTGATCGCGACAAGCACTACGTTGTTGTAAAACTTGCGTTCATAGATGTACACGTCCGAGTTCATCCAGCGCTGCTGCGTCGAACCGTAGCCGAGCGCGGGGTTGCTCTTGCGCAGATCGGAAAGTTTTTTGATCAATCCGTAAGCCGTCGTCGAAGTCGAAAATCCGGGCATCGCCGGGCGATTATACGGATCGTCACCGCCCGAAGTGTCGTTGTGCAGATATTGCTCTGTGCCGTAATAAATGCAGGGAATTCCGCGAATCGTCTGGATAAAAGCGATCGCTTCGTGCAGACGATTGTTGTTGTTATTGACCGACAGAAAACGCTTCATATCGTGATTGTCGATAAACGTGATCAAATCTTCCTTCCACGAAAAATTCGAGTTTTCCGCCGTTATCACATTATCAATTTCCGAAAAATTATTGCCGCTTGCAAAAACATTGCGAATCGCCTGATTGAGCGGAAAATCGAGCAGGGAAATGCCGCTCTTGTTGGCGAATTTATACGAATCGCGGTAGAGCGGGTCGCTCGTCGAAGTCTGATACCATTCGCCGAACATAAAGGCGTCGTTATTCGTGCTGATCGAATTTGCGAGACTGTATTGCCAGCCCCACGTCGCGTGTTTGACGGCATCGAAACGAAATCCGTCAACGCCGTGTGATTGCAGCAGAATCGCGGAATCTTTCAAATATTGATCGACCGTCGCGTGTTCCTGATTCAAATCCGCGAGATTGAAAAGCGAATAATACTGCACCTGATAACGGTCGTCCCAGTTGGCGATATTTCCGTTGTGATGAAAATAGCCGTTCGTGTCGGACGTGTAATTTCCGACAAACGTGCCGTTGTTGTAAAACGCCCCGAACTCGCCGTCGTTGTCCTGATTCGTATGATTCGGCGCAAAATCGACGATCACCTTGATGCCGTTGGTGTGTGCGCTCGCGACCATATTATCAAACGCCGTCCAGGCGTTTGCCGCGTCGCCCTCGTGTTCCTCGATGCGTTTGAAATCGCGTCCCTGATAACCGTGATACGGTGCGGTCGGCTGCCCGCCGAACGGAATGCTCAGGTTCAGATTATCGACCGGCGGCGAAATCCAGATCGCCGTCACGCCCATATCTTTCAGATAGGTCATCTTGGCTTGGATGCCCTGCAGATCGCCGCCCCAATACAAACGCCAGTTTGCCTGCGTCGCGTCGTAGAGTCCCGAACTCTGCGCGGGATTATCGTTGGCGCTGTTGCCGTTGTAAAAACGGTCGGTAATGATCTGGTAGATCGTTTCGCGTTTGAAATCAGCCGCTCTGACCGAAACCGAAAAAACGGAAACAAAACAAACCAATAGAAAAAAAGACACGGCTTTTTTCAGAATAATTCTCATGATAAATCTCCTTATTCCGCACAACTCATCGGTTGCGGGAGAAATAAATTGTTAATTTAAAATTTTCTATCCAAAAGGGGTTTGGATATTTGGAAAACAACTAGAACTTTCGATGGTTTGCGATTATATAACGAGTTTTTGAAAAAAGCAAACTTAGTTCGTTCTCACAACAAACTAAGTTTGCTTTTTCGAAGCAGTCAAGCCGATAAGTTTTTATATCGCCGCAGATAAACCCGGATTCCGCGAATAAAAACATTTAAAAATCGTCGAAATCCGCGACTAATTTAAATAAATGTTCTGAAATTTCTACTGATTTTGGAGAGTGGTCGGATGATTTTTTCGTTTGACCATTGTCAGGCGGTTGCCGCGTTCGTTGTATTTCACTTCGTCCATAATATTGTAAATGAACAAAACGCCGCGTCCCGATGTTTTGAAAAGATTTTGCGGGTCGAGCGGGTCGGGAATTTCGGCGACATTGAACCCGTCGCCTTCGTCTTCGATCGTGAAACGCGCTTCTTCGGGCGAAACGTCCGCCGTGATGCGGACGAGCTTGTTGGCATCGAATTTGTTGCCGTGTTTGACGGCGTTGACGAACGCTTCATCGAGCGCGACAAAGAGATTCGAGGTTTCGGGATTGACCACGCCGACCTTTTCGACGCGCTTCATCAGATAATCCAAAATATTGTGCATCAATGAAATAACGCTCGGGACTTCAAATTCGATCTTTTCGTGCAGGTCTTGAATGAGTTCTTTTTTATCGACGCATTTTGCCTTGCAGTCGAGCGTTTTTTCGACAATAAATTTTAGTTCGTCCTCGGTAAATGTTTCGCTGTCGTAATTTGAAACGCAGATTTTGAAGGCTTTGATCAAACTGCGCGAGCTTTCCACTTCGTCGGGCAGGCATTCCGGATCGCTGTCGTCTTTCGGCGCGGTCAGCTGTTCGCCGTCGAGATCGGAAATCACCAGATCGAAATCCTCACCATCGATCAATTCGACGGCTTCGGAGCGGTTTTCGATGGTTTTGACTGAATGTCCGAGTTTGGTAAATTCTTTCGTTAGAAGGCTTGCCAAATCATCGTGGTCGTCAACAATCAAGATTTTTTTCATTTTATTTCCCGATTTTTAGAGCCTCAGCGAAGATTTACGATAAAATAACTTCGTTTGTTGCATATCATAAACCAAACCGCCAAACTTTTGCTATCTGATGGACGAAAAAATTCAACAAGTTTTTAAACCCGCCGACTTAGCGGATTATTCCGTGAAGGAAAGATTGCTGATTCGGCTCGCGGCGGGCGCATTTTTTCTGCTCATCAAAGCGATCGGCAAGACCGTTAAATTTGAAACCACGGGAGCGGAAAATCTCGAAACGGTCGAATCGGGCAGCAAAGTTCCGATCTACACGGTTTGGCACGACCGGATTTTCCTCGGAACTTATTACCTGCAAAACCGCAGGATCGTCGTGATCACTTCGCAGAGCTTTGACGGCGAATATATCGCCCGGTTTTTAACGCGTTTCGGATTCGGAACCGTGCGCGGAAGTTCGACGCGCGGCGGCGTCGGTGCGCTCGTCGAAATGATTCGTCTGATGAAAAAGGGGCTCGCGACGGCTTTTACGATCGACGGTCCGAAAGGTCCGCGCTATGTTGCCAAATCGGGCGCGTGCCTTCTGGCGAAAAAAACGGGCAATCCGATTCTGCCGTTTTCGGTCGAAGCGGAAAAGTTCTGGACAATCGGAAGCTGGGACAAATTGCAGATTCCAAAACCTTTTACCCGCGCCCGATTCTTTTATGCCGAACCGCTTTTTGTTGCACCCGACGCAAACGACGAAGAAATCGAAAAAAAGCGCGCAGAACTCCAAAACAAACTTGACGAACTGGTCGAACTTGGGAAACAATGGCGGGAAAGCATTAAATAATTCCTGACAATCTCCCCCTTGGTTCTGCCCCGAATTTCGACGCTTCAAAACGCGTTTTGAAGTGTTCGTTAAATTGCTTCAGCCTGATCCAGGCAGTTTTAAAATTAGAAAAGGAGAAAAAATATGTTCGATTCGATTATTAACGAGGCGCAAGAAAAGTTTAATTTGGGCGACAAAGCGGGAAGTTTGCTCGCTTCTTTGTTGGGTTTGATTGCCAATCCCGAAAACGGCGGTTTCGGCGGGTTCATCGAGCGTTTTAAGAACGCCGGTTTGGGAACTTTGGCTGATTCGTGGATCACGACCGGCGACAATACGCCGATTTCCAATGAACAACTCGAATCCGCGCTCGGCGAAGATACGATCAGCGCGGTTGCCGATCAGACAGGCATTGACAAAGCGGCGACCGCATCGGCACTGAGCTTTATGACGCCGCACGTTGTCGACGCGCTGACACCCGACGGCGAAATTCCCGACGAAGCCGGGTTGCTTTCGCGGATCACAGGATTTTTGAGCGATCACGGCGGCGTAATCGGGGCGGCAGTTTTAGGCGGTTTGGGCGTTGCCGGACCTTTCGCAAGCGGCGCGGCGGATGAGGTCGGCGACGCGGCAGGTGCTGCGCTCGATGACGGAAAATCCTTTGTTGGAACAGACGCGGAAGTTATCGGCGATGCCGCCGGAGCAACCGTTGACGCAGACGAAAAAGTCGTCGGCGCGGTCGATGATACGGTCGGCGCCGCGATGAACAAGGTCGACGATACTTTGGACGATGACGGCGGCGGCAGTGGTGGAATTTTAAAATGGCTGATCCCTCTGCTTTTGCTGGGTTTGCTGATTGTTCTCGGTTACTGGTTTTTAACCGGCAAATCAACGCCGATTGCGACAACTCCGAGCATAAACAGAAATGTGAATAAGGCAAATACTAATGTCAGTAACACTGCAAAAATGGTTGATTCCAGTTTTACCCTGACCGCCAAAGACGGCAAATACATAATTTCCGGGATTGTTCCTGACCAGAAAACTTTAGACGAAATCAAGGCAAAACTGACCGCCGAACTCGGCGAAGGAATTGATTTCAGCGGCTTAAAGATTGATGCCAACGCGAAACCTTTTGCCGCCGGTTGGTGGGACAATTTCGGCAAACTTCTCCCGAGTCTGAAAGGCTGGAAAGACGGAACACTTTCATTTGCCGGTAACGCAATTACCGAAGCAGTAGGTTTACCGTCAGCCGCTCTCGGGCAGATCAAATCGCTTTTCGCGGGTTGGACGCTTCCTGCTTCAATCAGCGGCGCGACGACCGAGACGGACAGAAAATTGACCGAAGTATCGCTTCCCGACGGTACTAAACTTCAGGCTTATCCCGGCGGTATCGAAGATCAATTGATCACATTCATCCAGTCTGATGAATATAAAAATGGAACTGCCGAAACATTGAAGGAGAAATGGTTCAGCTTTGACGATTTGAACTTCAAATTCGGCACGACCGAGCTCGTTCCCGAATCAAAGCGTCAGCTCGATAACATTGTGGCAATTTTGAAGGCTTTTCCCAATGTCAAAATAAAAATCGGCGGATACACCGACAAAAAAGGCGATGATGCCGCAAACAAGAAACTTTCTGACGACCGCGCCAAGGCAGTCAAATCCGCGCTCGAAAAATCCGGTGTCGGTGCGCAAGTTCCCGAAGCGGAAGGCTACGGCGAGGAGTTTGCTAAAGTTCCTGAGACTGCCGGCGACAAGGAACGCGAAGCCGACCGAAAAACTTCAGTTCGTTTGCTTAAATGATCAACTTAAAACCCATAATGAAACTAAGGGCGGTTTGCTTTATGAACCGCCCTTTTATTTTCAGATTCGTGATGATTTGGTGATCCGGCAGTCTATTTTACGACGGCTTAAAGCAATTAAAATATTTCTCAGTCGGATTTTATTTGAAATCTTCCGCCAAAAAACTTGCCGTCAAAAGCACAAACGAGATCCAGACCAAATCTGCCAAAAGAAGATGCCCTAACTGCATTAAAATCGGTGCAAGCGTCAAAAGCGTCAACGCGCCAAAGCAGATTTGCAGCAAAATCAAAACGCTCAAAATATTCGACCAGCGCACGACCGGCGTATTGTTTTCAGATTTTTTCCGCAGCCAACCCGCCAGAAAAATTAAATAAACGCTCGTT
>DATLOR010000537.1:0-6250 GCA_035536135.1 Pyrinomonadaceae bacterium
GTGGAACAATCACGAAGAGATTCAATCGATCCTCGCGGAGATCGAAGAAACCAACAAGGACAATCGGGTCGGCAAATTCAGCGCGGAAGGTTCCGCAAATCTATTAGCCACGGAATTCGACCGCGCGGAAATGGCATCGAAAGGACTGAAATACGAACGGCTCGATCAATTGACGATTGATATTTTGCTCGGCGTTGATTAATTTATGAGCGAACCTGTTGGAACCTGGGAAGAGCGCTGGCATCCGCTTCGTGAGGAATGGGTAATTATCGCCGCGCATCGCCAAAATCGTCCGTGGAGCGGTGAGACCATCGCGCATTCCGAAGAAAAAGAGCCTGAATACGTCGAAGATTGTTATCTCTGCCCGCGAAACAGCCGGGTCAGCGGCAAAAGCAATCCCGATTACGATTCGGTTTTTGTTTTCGATAACGATCATCCGTGCGTCGGGAGTAACGCGCCGCTGAATTTGGCAAAACCCGCCGGAATTTACAAGAACCGCGCGGCGGACGGCATTGCCCGCGTTGTTTGCTACAGCCCGAAACATAATCTGACGCTTGCTGAACTGGAACAACGGGAAGTCGAAAATCTGTTGACGACCTGGCAGCGGCAATATACGGATCTGGCGGCGCGTCCCGAAATAAATCACGTGCTTGTTTTCGAGAACAAAGGCGAAGCCGTCGGCGTCTCAAACCCGCATCCGCATTGCCAGATCTACGCGACGAATTTTGTTTTCAAAACCATCGAAACCGAAGCCCGGGCAAGCGCGCGGCATTTTTCAGAAACGGGCAGATATCTTTTTCAGGATATTATTTCAGCCGAACAAACCGACGGGCGGCGCATCATTGCCGAAAACGAAACGGCAATCGCCTTTTTGCCGTATTTTGCGCGGTATGCTTACGAGGTTTATGTCGCGCCGAAGCGAACTCATCCGAGTCTGGCGGCTTTGTCTGACAGAGAAGTTGCCGATTTCTCGGAAGTTTTGCAAGCAACTCTGATTCGTTTCGATAATCTCTGGCAGATGCCTTTTCCGTATGTCATGCCGCTTCATCAGGCGCCGACCGACGGCGGCAATTACGAAGCGTTTCATTTTCACATCGAATTTCACCCGCCGCTTCGCAAACCGAATTTATTGAAATACTTAGCCGGACCCGAAATCGGCGGCGGTAATTTTTTGTCCGATACTTCGCCCGAAGAAAAGGCTCTGGAACTGCAAATGCAATCGCCGATTCATTACAAACACAAAACATAAAATGCCGGATAAATCAGAACTGGAAAATTTATTATTAATAATTCGCCGTCTGCACGAAAAAATTCGCGCGGCGGTCGTCGCGGCGTGCGAAAAAACTGCCGTTTCGGATCTGTCGCAGATCGCCAAAGAAGAAGAAGGCGACACGATTTACGCCGTTGACCGCGTGAGCGAAGAATTGATCGTTGCGTATTTCAACGAAACGATCGCGCAGACGACGCCGATCGTTTTGATTGCCGAAGGCTTGGAAACCGGAAAAGTTATTCTACCGATGGGTGCTCTCGAAACGGACGCGAAATGGCGGATCATCGTTGACCCGATCGACGGCACGCGCGGGATTATGTATCAAAAACGATCCGCCTGGATTTTGACGGGCGTTGCGCCGAACAAAGGCGAAAACACCGGAATTCAGGACATCGAGCTTGCCGTGCAGACCGAAATCCCGCTCGTCAAACAACACTTGAGCGACACGCTCTGGGCGATCCGCGGGCGCGGTGCAAATGCCGAAAGATACAACCGGATCACTCAGAAGAGCAAAACGCTTTTCCTGAAACCTTCGGGCGCGGACACGATCGCGCACGGCTATGCGCAGATTTCCAGATTCTTTCCCGGCGCACGCGAAGAACTCGCGGCGATCGACGAAGAGATCGTGCGCGGCGCGCTCGGCGATATTCAGCACGGCAAAGCGCATTGTTTTGAAGACCAATACACTTCGACCGGCGGACAAATTTACGAACTGATCAGCGGACACGACCGTTTTACTGCCGATTTGCGCCCGCAGATGGAAAAGAAATTGAAAGAGCGCGGGCTCGCACTCGGTATTTGCTGTCATCCATATGACATTTGCACCGAATTGATTGCGCGTGAATTCGGCGTAATTATTACCGATGCAAGCGGGGATTTGGTCAACGCGATTCTCTCGGTTGAGCCCGATGTCGATTGGGTCGGCTATGCAAATCCGTTGATTCAGGCACAGATCGAACCGCTTCTTCAGGCAAGTTTGCGAAAACGAAATCTCTTGTAGTTAGAAAAGATGTTCCCGATAATTTCAGATAAAACCGAAGAACTGCCGGACGTTGCGGAGTTTGTCGAAAAACTCAATGCTTTTCAGCAAAGCGCGGAATTTTTCGATGCGGAAAAGGAAATTTTCATTTCCCGTGCGCCGGGAAGATTGGATTTGATGGGCGGAATCGCCGATTATTCGGGCTCGCTCGTGCTGCAATATCCGATTCGTGAAGCAACGCTCTGTGCTCTGCAAAAAGATTCCGTGCCGAAAGTCAGCATTATCAGTTTATTGTCCGAAGCGGAAAATTTTCGCTCGTTTGAAATTCCGCTTGAAAGATTGCAAAGCGGCGATTTGAGCGATTACAAAGCGGCGCGCGAGTTTTTCCTGCACAACGCGGAAAACCACTGGGCGGCTTACATTGCCGGAGTTTTCGCGATTTTAGCAGGCGAACTAAAACTTAAATTTACGGAAGGCGCACGAATTTTTATTTCGTCGAATGTGCCGGAAGGTAAAGGCGTGAGCTCTTCAGCCGCGCTCGAAGTCGCCGTGATGCAAGCCGTCAATTCGGCTTTTAGTTTGAATTTGAATCCGCGCGAATTGGCTTTGCTTTGCCAAAAAACGGAAAACGAAATCGTCGGTGCGCCGTGCGGCGTGATGGATCAGATCGCGTCGTCGTGCGGCGAAGCCGGTAAATTGCTCGCCCTTCTTTGCCAACCCGCGGAGCTCAAAGGCACTATTCTGCTGCCCGACGAGATCGAAATCTGGGGAATCGATTCGGGAATTCGACATTCGGTCGCGGGCGCGGATTACGGTTCGGTTCGCGCCGGCGCGTTTATCGGTTACCGGATCATCGCCGAAATCGCGGGTTTGAAAGTCGAGAATTTAGAAAATAATTTAGTTGAAATCACGGATGCGAAATGGCGCGGATTTCTCGCGAATATCACTACACAAGAATTTGAAAAAGAGTTCAGAGCAAAGCTGCCCGAAAAAATCACAGGTAGAGAATTTCTGCAAAAATATCACGGCACGACCGATAAAATTACGACAATTAAGCCCGAAAAAGAATATGCCGTGACCGCTCCGACGGCGCATCCGATTTACGAAAATCACCGTGTTCAAAAGTTTGCGGAAATTTTGAGTGAAAAACCGGGCGAATCGAACTTGAAAGATTTGGGCGAATTGATGTTTGCCTCTCACGCGAGCTATTCGGCTTGCGGGCTCGGCTCCGGCGGAACCGATTTACTGGTCGAACTGGTCAAACGATCAGAGAAAGATTTATACGGCGCAAAAATCACGGGCGGCGGAAGCGGCGGAACGGTCGCCGTTTTAGGTCGTCGAGGCGCGGGCGCAAGCGTTAAATCGATTGCCGAGAAATACGCGCAGGAAACCGGACGAACACCGCAAATCTTTTCGGGTTCATCGCCGGGAGCCGGGAAATTCGGATTCCGCGTTGGATAAGTTTTACTTTCGATAAAAAGTCTTTTCCCGCAAAAAAGGCTGCGCAGAACCCGAATTCTGCGCAGCCTTTTCCCCTTAAAATTCAAAATCAAACAGACGGTTCAAGATTAAGAAAAATATCTTCTTCGTTTGCTCGGATCAGCTGGCAAACCGGAATGTTGTTGGCGTCCGTTACTTCGACTTCGTAAACTATCGGATCGGTCGTATTAAAAGTGCTCACCGTCCAGCCGCCGCTGACTGATTTGTCTGAATCCGTGATCTGAAAATAATCGCCCGATGAATCGACCGAAATTTGCAGTTTATAATTACTGCCGTCGGCAACTTCACTGATCGTAAAAATATTATTCTTGTTGGAATCCTTAAAAGCGTAAGTTAAAGGATGCGCCATCGAAGAAGTCTGACAAAACTGCAAGCTTCCGCCCATTTCGCCGATGGCGATCGATTCGATATAACTGACGGCAAAATCGGAATCCGATTGAATCCATTCTTCCGGCTGCGACTGAAACTGCTCGGTGACCTGAAAAATGCTGTTTGCCTGAATTTCGATTGCTTTTGCAATAATTCCGGTTTTCCCGCCTTTGATAATGATCGGAATAGATTGCTGCACTTTATTTATTGACATATTTTTTCCTCTTTATTTTAATAAAAATTTATAATTTAGAAATTGTTTCCAGTTGATTTAGATACACTTGAACGTCGCGTCTGGCGAGATAAGTTTGATAATTTTCTGCGCCGAATGTTTTCTCGATTTCTGATAAACATTGATTTGCCCGGATGACATATTCATTCGCTTTTGTTTTGTCGCCAAGATTATGACTTGCATGGGCGGCAACTGCAAAACTTTGCCATTGCGTCGAAAGATTGCTTGAACTTACAAAATTTTTTTGCAATTCAAAAAAAACATTCAGAGATGCTTGTGCTTCGCCATTTGCCAGAAGCGTTTCGGCAAGTGCGAGATTGGACTTCAGAGACAAATGTGCCATTCCAGTTTTTACCGCTTCTTCAACCGCCTTTCGGCACAATTGCTTACCAATTTCTTTCGCTCCCGAACGCGAATTTGCCAAACCTTTGGTAAAAGTCGCCTGCACAAAAATTTCGCCGGATTGTGAGCCGCTCAAATCAATCGCTTTCTGACTTTCCGCAAGCGCGGATTTGTAGTTTTGTTCGCTCAAATCGCTTTGCGCTTTGACGAGATGCGTCCACGCGAGAAGCTGTTTATCGCCGCTTTCGGGTTTTCCGGCAATTGTTTCCGCCGCCTCAAGTGCTTCACGCGAGTCATTATAACGACCAAGTTGCCACAATGACTGACCACGATTTAATAAATTGTAACCTGCTTTTGATTCGAGTCCGAGCGATTTGCTAATGTTCAGACTTTCATCGTAATGGACTAACGCGTTCGAAAATCTTTCCTGATGAATCAATGCCAAGCCGGCAGCGGCGTGTGCATAGATTATCAAAGATTTATCGTTCATTCCTTCGGCAATACGCAATTGTTCGGAAAATGCCTTGATTGCCGCGTCGTAATTGCCACTTTGGTCATTTGCATAACCAAACGCGAGTTGGGCTTGCAGAGTTTCTTTGCGGAAATTATTTTTTTGATAAAACTCGAGCGCGGGTTCGATAAATTTAATTGCTTCCGCCGCTTTGGTTTGCTGTAAGTAAAGGCTTCCGAGCGATAAGCTGGCGCGCGCTTCGGTTCTTTGCCATTCATTTGTTTGGGCGCGCCCGAGTGCGAGCTTGAATTTACTTTCCGCTTCGTCGAGCTTCCCGCGTGAGAAAAAAATGTTTCCGACATCGATCAAACCGACGGTTGCCAGATTGTCGAGCTGCTCTGCGCGGGCAAGTTCGATGGCTTGGTCGGCGTATTGTCTGGCGGTTCCGTGGTCGTCCAGACTATATGCGATACTGCTCAAATGCAGCAGAGATTTGACCTGAAGCGAAGCGTTTTTCGTCACGGCGGCAAGCTCGTTGGCGCGTTTCATCTTTTCATTGGCTTCGGGCAATTTGTCCTGAATATTGAAAAGATAACCGCGCTGGTAAAAAACTTCCGCGACGCCGTCGTAATCGCTCTGCGCATTGTACAGGTTTTCCGCTTTTGTGAAATTTTCGTTTGCTTTTTCGGTTTCCTGTTTGCGCCCGTAAAGCATTCCGAGTCTGAGATACGCGGCGGCAAACTGAGCATCACGTTTGGTCGCTTCAATATAATTTTCAATCGCCGAATCGGTCTGGTCGGCGGCTTCAAAAGCGCGACCTAAATCGAAATAGGCGAATTTTTTATCATTGTCGGAAATTTTCCCGACAATTTCACGGTAATTTTCGATCGCGCCCGGGTAGTTTCGGCTGACGCTTGCGGCAACGGCTTGCAGGTTTAACTGGTCTGTTTCCGACAGGTTTGAAAAGGTCGGCGTCAGTTCCGTGACCTTCAGAATCTCTTTCGTCGCTTTGTCTTCGTAACCGAGTTCGACCAAGGCTTCGGCGAGCCGCGCGTGGGCAAGCGGAAACTGGTCATTTTGCTGAACCGCGCTTTCGAGCAGTTTTTT
>DATLOR010000538.1:0-3967 GCA_035536135.1 Pyrinomonadaceae bacterium
GAAGAACCTGAAAATGCGCGTGATCGCCGAAGGCATCGAAACGGAAAGCCAGCTTAATATTTTGAAGAATCTGGGTTGTGATTACGGGCAGGGTTATCTGATGAGCAAACCGCTGCCGAAGGACGTGATGGAAGAATTGCTGCTCAAAAAACAATTCTGGCTTCCGGCTCCGAAATTCGAAGACCAAAGCGCGCTGCAAACAAATCTCGGCGAAGACAAAAATGTCGCCGTTTTTTAAATTCCAAAAGTAATTTTTTTTCAGCTCGCAAAAGGCTAAAGGCAAAAGATTTGAATTTCTGCCTTTTGCCTTTTACATTTTACCTCTATAATCATTGAAAACTTCTAAAAACTTGTGAGGTGAAAATAAAGCGAATGATTAACAGAGTATCCTTTGCACTTTTGGTTCTTATGTCTTTTTCCCTGAATTCTTTAGCACAGAGCGTAATTAAATATCCGAACGCGAAAAAAGTTGACCAGACGGACGTTTACCACGGCGTCACGGTCGCCGACCCGTATCGCTGGCTGGAAGACGTCGATTCAGCCGATACGAAGGCTTGGGTCGACGTGCAGAACAAAATAACCAGCGACTATCTGGCGACGATTCCGCAGCGCGAACAAATTAAAAAGCGTTTGACCGAACTCTGGAATTACGAAAAATATTCCGCGCCGTTCAAAGCCGGAAAACATTATTTCTATTACAAAAACGACGGTTTGCAGAATCAGTCGGTTTTGTATATCGCCGATTCCGTCACGGACGCGGGACGCGTTTTTCTCGACCCGAATAAACTTTCGGCGGACGGAACCGCCGCGCTCGGCGGAACTTCTTTTACCGACGACGGCAAGCTGATGGCTTACGGCGTCCAGCTTGCCGGTTCGGACCGCAGCGAATGGCGCATCAAGAATGTCGAGACCGGAGAGGATCTGGCGGACGTTCTGCCGCCCAACCGGCAAGGCGGAGTGTCGTGGCTCAAAGACGGCTCGGGCTTTTTCTACAGCGGCTTTAAACCGACCGAAAAAGGCAAGGAGCTGAAGGAAACGACCTTCGGGCAGAAATTTTATTTCCACAAACTCGGTACGCCTGTTTCGGACGATGTCGTTATTTACGAACGCCCCGACAACAAGGAATATTTCGTCGGCGGTTTTGTGACCGAAGACGGAAACTGGCTGATCATCAACGTCGGCAAAGGCACCGGACCGCAGAATATGGTTTATTTCAAAAACCTTTCGATGGAGAAATCCCCGATCATGCCGCTTGTTGACAAGCTCGAAAACGATTATTCGTTTATCGGCAACGACGACGCGACGTTCTATTTCCGCACCGATAAAGACGCGGCGCGCGCCAAGGTCGTCAAGGTCAACGCGCTCGACAAAGACCTGAAATGGCAGGACGTGATCGCGGAAGCGCCGGAAACGCTCGGGGGCGTTGATTTTATCAACAATCAATTCGTCCTGAACTATCTCAAAGACGCTTACACGCAGATCAAGATCTACGACATCAAGGGCAAATTCGTCCGCGAAGTGACGCTTCCGGGCATCGGTTCGGCGGGCGGTTTCGGCGGCAAACGCAGCGACACGGAAACTTTTTACAGCTTTTCGAGCTACAATGCACCGCCGACGATCTACCGCTACGATATGAAAAAAGGCAAATCAGAGCTTTTCCGTCAGGCAAAGGTCGCGTTTACGCCCGCGGATTACGAGGTCAAACAGGTTTTCTACAATTCCAAGGACGGTACCAAAGTGCCGATGTTCATCGTCCACAAAAAAGGCATCAAGCTCGACGGCAACAACCCGACACTGCTTTACGGCTACGGCGGTTTCAACATCTCGCAAACGCCGGGTTTTTCGGTTTCGCGCGTTGTCTGGATGGAAATGGGCGGCGTTCTGGCGGTTGCCAACCTGCGCGGCGGCGCGGAATACGGCGAAGCGTGGCACGAAGCCGGTACGAAATTGAAAAAACAGAATGTTTTTGACGATTTCATCGCGGCGGGCGAATGGCTGATCGCCAATAATTACACGCGTCCGGCAAAACTGGCGATTCAAGGCGGCTCGAACGGCGGATTGCTTGTCGGCGCGGTCTTGAATCAGCGTCCGGACCTTTTCGGCGCGGCGCTTCCGGCGGTCGGCGTGATGGATATGCTTCGTTTTACGAAATTCACGATCGGCTGGGCGTGGACTTCTGATTACGGTTCGCCCGACAACAAGGCGGAATTTGAAGCGATCTACAAATATTCGCCCCTGCACAACATCAAACCCGGAACGAAATATCCGGCGGTGATGGTCACGACGGCAGATCATGACGACCGCGTTTTCCCCGCGCACAGCTTCAAATACGCCGCGACGCTCCAAGCCGCGCAGGGCGGCGACGCGCCGATTTTGATTCGCATTGAAACAAAAGCGGGACACGGCGCGGGCAAACCGACCGCCAAGGTCATCGAAGAACAAGCCGACATCTACGGCTTTCTGATGAAAAACCTCGGAATGTAAATTTTCGGTGAGTGCCGGGCGGTGAGCGATGAGTTTTTTTTAACTTTCTGCTCACCGCTTTTCGTTTGTTCTTTCAACAATTTAAAAGAAAGTTTGGGCAGACGCTTGTAAAAACGTGGGTTTTGCGCGGGCGTGTGGTAAAATTGAAATAATATGAAAACAGCTGTATTCCGCTATGCAAATGGCGAAGTTGAGAAAAAACTCTTTGAAGGCGTGCCCGTAACGAGACGCTTTGCATATAAAAAAGGCGAACACGGAAGCATCATCGGTCGCGTTTATTTTCAGATCGATCCCGATCAGGATTTGAAATCCAATGTTATCAAATACACCGAGATTTCTGCGCCCGAACGCCAGTAGTATTTAGTCGAACCACTCGCTTCGATATGCCAGCCACCAGCTAAAAACCATGATCGGAATCGTCGCCAGCAATCCCCACAACAGCGGCAGAACCACGTCTGCGCCCAATCCCAGAATCATAAAGGTTATCCAAAACACCTTGCTCTTCATAATGCCCCAATAAAGATTGTCGCATTTTCCGCCGCGATTTTCTCAAACCCTCGCCTGATTAAAATTTTTCTTGACATAAAACCCGGATTAAAAAATAAACATCAAACAAATTCGCACATCGAAAAGATTGCCGAGGGCAAAGAACCGCCGCCGGCACCGTAAATCAATGACGAATTACAACTGAATTTGAGCCGTGAGTTTTCCGCTTGCGGCTTTTGTTTTTGAGTATTTTTTGCGCGTTAAAATTTTTTTTACAAATTTTGCGCAAAATGTTTTGTTTTGTCTGTCTGATTACTAACCAAAAACAACACTGAACAAACTTCCGTTATGTGGTGCGACGGCATTTGTTCAAAAAAGTTCCCAAGCGCATCATCCAACCGAATTAAATTCAGGGAGTATTTTATGGCAGATTTAATTGTCAAAGTTGACGAGTTGAAGTTGGATTCGAAAACTACGGAAGCGCTCAACCGCGAAGTGCAGGCGGCTGTCCTGCGCGTGCTGGCTGATGTCGATCTGAGTCCGAAAGTTGTGATCCGTTACCCGCGACCGAAAGAGTGGTTGGGCATCTGGATCCGCTACAAGGATTTCAATCAGGACGAAATTGCCCACAAGTTTGTGGTCAGGTAATCAACCACGGAGTTTTTATGAGTTCCGACAAAAAACTCTGCCCGAGTCATACCTGCGAGAAAGGAGCAATCCTGCTCGGCATCGTGATGCGGGACGGTCGCGTGGCTTTTTCGAGCGACCGGATTATCGTCAACGAGGAATTTGTGCAGATTGCCCGCGCCGGGCGAGCGCCCGAAAAACGCTTTCGATTCGGCGGGCAGTGTGTGCAAAGCGGCTGCGGACAGTGGACGGGAAAACGCTGCGGCGTGATTGATTCGATCACCGAAACGGCGGACATAGATGTCGAGAGCGCGGAGCTTCCCGAATGCTCGATTCGTCCCGAATGTCGCTGGTTTTTTCAAAGCGGCGC
>DATLOR010000539.1:0-4999 GCA_035536135.1 Pyrinomonadaceae bacterium
CCCAAAACGATCCGCGTTTCTTCTTCGGTCGAAAATTGCGTCAGATTCTCGATTAAAAATTTGCCCTCAAACATCGCCGGCTGTTTTTTGACTCTCGCGACCGGCGTTCCGTCGATCTTTGCGACCAAATACGAGGGATTGAACACATAACCCGAAAGAATTCCGACGATCGGTAATTCGCCGAATAATGCGTCGGCAACCTTGACCCAACCGCTTTCTTCACTGATCTTATAAACCTGATTTCCGGCAGAATCGAAAATATCGTAGCTTGCCTTCCAGATCGAACGCATTCCTTGCCGTTTGATCGAGCCGAGATAACCGCCACGCGCATCGGTAAAACTGTAATTTGCAGACCAATCGATCATCCGGTCGGCTTTGATATTAAAGAGAATCTGGGTTTGCTGTTCATCGGCAAAAATGTTGATGTCCTCTTTTAACTTGAACATTTTTTGCTTGACGTAACCGAGCAGATTGCCGTTGGCATCGCGAACGTAAATCTGGTTAGCCAAAGCCATTAATTTGAAACTTAAACTTAGGGGAAAATTCATTTTATCTCCTTACAGAAACAGATTTTAGTAAAGCATTTTTATTTTACAGTATTTCCGTGGAAAAAATTAAGCACGCAGGAAATTCGGTAAAAGATGGGCAATTGACGATAAATTTTCGTGCATTTTTCGAAGTTCGACAAAACTCAAAATCGTCAGAATATTTTCGAGTTCGCGAAATTCCTGTGCCAGCGATTTGTTTGCGCGGTTTGTATCGCGTTCGCTGGCGAGGATCAAAAAGATTTTTGAGCGTTGGGCATCGTGTGCGCGCTTGAGCTTGGCAAATGCCGAATCCAAATTGCCTTTGCTCTGAACTTCAAAAACGTGTGAAAGCCGTTGATTTTTCGGCGTTTCGCGCCAGACTACATCGTAATATTGAAATTCGGTTTCGGCATAAAATCCAAGGATTTCACCGATCTTAACAAGCATTTCCTGAACTTGTCTGTGAGAAAGCGATTCGTTTTCGATCTCGATCTTGGAAAATATTATTCCCTTCGTTTCCGCTTCAACCGATCTTCTGCCTTGATCGGTCAAAGACCAAATTCCGCGCTCCCGGCGAATCAATTTATTCTCGTCCAGAGTTTTTCCGGCTTTTTGAACCGCCTTTTTCCAATATCGATTCTCACCGGATTTTATCGCCGAAATTTCTGCGTCTGATAACGAAGGAAAATAGGAAATTAAACGTTCATAGAGAAACCGGACATCATCGGTTCCGCCAACAGCGGAAAGTTCCTGCAAAACAGGAGTTTCTATATTCGGCGAAAAAGGCAAAGGCATTTGTTTACCGGAATTTTATGATTTAACGCTAAATTAAAAAATTTCTCTATAATCAGCTAAATTATGATTTATTATATCGCTTTTTAATGTGTTCAGGTTATCGGTTAAATTTTCCGTAAGATTTAGTGTTAATTGCTTTACGTTAAAGTCAGCATTTACGGAAATTAGTTCCGGTTTTTCAATTTTAACAAAAATCTGCGGTTTAAACCCGCCGAGAAACTCATAACGGATTGAAAGGGAAGTCACTTCGGAAAATCCAGCTTTTTTGATGATTTTTGCCAACCCGTTGTAAAACCTGATCGGACGAAGATCGTTCGGCAAGATTTCGCCTTGGGGAAAGATCCAAAGCGTTCTATTTAATTTTCCCGTCAAAAGCTTTGCCGCGTAATCAACACTTTTCAGAGCTTCACGCGGGTTTTCACGAATAATCGAAAAAGCCCCAAGCTTGCGAAACAAAAAAAACTTTTTTAAATGCTTTTCCTCCATCATCACAAAACTGTCTAAAGCTGTTTCATGCGAAATCTGAAAAGCAATTAATCCGTCCCACCAACTTGAATGATTACAATAAATTATCAAAGGCGTATTGATGTTTTTATTAAGCAAAAAATCCAACCCTGAAACCTGAAAAGAATAAAATCGCCGCTTAAGTAAATTACGGTTATAAACCGAGAAAATCTTCTCGAAGAGTTTACTTTTATTTGCCTCCAACATAATTTCTCGTCACGCGCCGATTTATTCCGCAAGTTATTTCATAAGAAATCGTTTCAGATTTCTGAGCTAATTCTTCTGCAGTAATTCTTAAACCATTGTTTTCACCAATTATAACAACTTCATCTTCAAGCTTAACATTAGGAATGTCAGTGACATTTACGATCGTCCAATCCATCGAAATGCGCCCGACGATCGGGGCAAATTGTCCATTTATTAAGACTCGGCCTTTATTTGATAAAAGGCGGGGTAAACCATCCTGATAACCGATTGGAATTGTTGCTATTAAAGAATCTTTCTGCGTTTTAAATGTTCGGCTATAACCTATAGTTTCGCCTTTAGGAACTTTTTTCAGATGCGCGATCTGTGTCGAAACTGACATAACCGGTTTTAACTCTGGTTTTTTAACTTCCTTCGGCAAAACATCATCACCCAAACCATATAAAACGCCTCCAAGGCGCACCATATTTTCCCTGGAATTCTCGTGAACAATTGCACCGGGCGAATTTGCCAGGTCTTTATAAACCGGACGAAACCCTTTATTTTCAAATATTGCAACAGCTTCCTTAAAGCGATTTATCTGCAAATCCGTAAAACTATTTTCATTTAAATTATCAGCCGCCGCAAAATGCGTCATCAATCCATTAACTCTTATGTATTTAAAGTCCTTTAGCTTTTCAGCAAACTCTTTAACCTCATCAAAACGAATCCCGATTCTCCCCATTCCGGTATCAATTTTGATGTGAATATCCGCAATTGTTCCGCGTTCTTTAGCCGTTTGATTAAAACTTCGGGCTTTTTCGATCTGGTAGATGACAGGAGTTAAGTTATTGTTCAACAAGAGTTTTTCCTGACCAAACCAAAAACTTCCCAAACAAAGGATAAGTTTTCTGATCCCGGAATTTCGAAGCTCGACACCTTCCTCGGGCAGGGCAACACCGAACCAATCAATTCCTTCAGTCTCGAGTCGGCGAGCGCATTGAATAGAATTGTGACCATAAGCATCAGCCTTGACGACTGCCATATATCTCAAATTTTGCCCGACAAATTTTTTGACTGAGTGAAAATTAAAGGCTAAATTATCGAGATCTATTTTTGCCCAGGTTGGTCGTTTTGTGTATTGTTCCGACATTAATTCCATTAAAGCAAATTCTAAAAAATAATCGTTATTGTTGTAACTAAATAGCTTGTGAGCCAGAAATGACTTTAACTGTCTGCCCGCAGACAGTTAAAGTCATTTCTATAGCGGAATATTGCCGTGTTTTTTCGGTGGGTTGCTTTCACGTTTGTTCTGCAAAAGCGATAAAGCACGAATAAGTTTCGGTCTTGTGTATTTCGGCTCAATTACCTCGTCAATAAACCCGTGTTCCGCCGCAATATAAGGATTTGCGAATTTATCTTCAAATTCGGAGATCTTCGATGCGCGGTATTTATCATCGTTTTCGGCTATTTCCTTTCGGTAAAGAACACCGACCGCGCCTTCGGCGCCCATCACGGCAATTTCAGCGGTCGGATAGGCAAAATTTATATCTGTTCGGATATGTTTTGAAGCCATCACACAATATGCACCACCATAAGCCTTGCGTGTAATAACGGTTATTTTTGGCACGGTCGCTTCGGCAAAGGCATAAAGAAGTTTCGCGCCATGACGAATAATTCCGAAATGCTCCTGATTGATACCCGGCAGAAAACCGGGAACGTCTTCAAAAGTAATTAAGGGAATATTAAAACAATCACAGAAGCGGACGAAACGAGCTGCTTTAACCGAGGCATCGATATCCAAAACGCCGGCTAAAAATGCCGGCTGGTTAGCAACAATTCCGACCGAATATCCACCTAAACGTGCAAAACCGATAACAATATTCGGGGCAAAATGTTCCTGAACTTCAAAAAAATACCCCTCGTCAACAACATTATGAATGATCTCCCGGATATCGTAGGGTTGATTGGAAGATGCCGGAACGATAATGTTCAGTTTTTCATCAGCCCGGTTAGACGGGTCGTTGGTTGCGACAAACGGCGGATTTTCCATATTATTCGAGGGAATAAATGAGAGCAATTCGCGGGTGATACGTAAACAATGCTCGTCCGAATCGGCAGCAAAATGCGCCACTCCGGATTTTACATTATGCGTCATCGCGCCGCCGAGCTCTTCTTTCGTTACGTCTTCATGCGTCACGGTTTTGATCACTTCGGGTCCGGTAATGAACATATATGAAGTGTCTTTAACCATTATGTTGAAATCCGTAATTGCCGGGGAATAAACCGCCCCCCCCGCACAAGGTCCTAAGATACAACTGATCTGCGGAACAACACCGCTGGCAAGCGTATTTCTCAAGAAAATATCGGCATAACCGCCCAAACTGACCACTCCTTCCTGAATCCGCGCACCGCCGGAATCGTTCAAACCGATCACCGGCGAACCGGTTTTCATCGCTAAGTCCATTACTTTACAAATTTTCCGGGCGTGGGTTTCGCTCAAAGAACCGCCGAAAACCGTAAAATCCTGCGCAAAAACGAAAACCTCGCGACCATCGACAAGTCCGTGCCCGGTGATAACTCCGTCGCCGGGATATATTTGATCTTCCAATCCGAAATCCGTCGAGCGGTGTACGACGAATTTATCGAATTCTTCGAAACTTCCTTCATCCAAAAAGAATTGGATTCTTTCGCGGGCGGTCATCTTGCCCGAAGCGCGTTGTTTTTCAAGCCTTACTGCACCGCCGCCTAATTCGGCAAGTCGGGATTTTTCCTGTAAAAGTTCCAGTTTATCCATAGATTTTTCTTGTGTTTGCGGTTGCATAAAGACATAGTTTATTGATTTTGAGCAAATACTCAAACCGCCGGGGAATAATTGTGCCGGTCGAAAACGTCTTTCAAAATTTAAAAATCTTCCATTGCGTTGCGGATTTGAGCAAAAAGACTTTTGCGGAAACTTTGGGCAAATAATTCGGTTTGTTGAAGGTTTT
>DATLOR010000540.1:0-2180 GCA_035536135.1 Pyrinomonadaceae bacterium
AAAAATTAAATGCTAAGTAAAATTATATTTTGCGCAATGCTGATTGCGCTTGTTATCTCAACGGGCTTTGCCCAAACCGATGATTTTGAAAAGAACGAATTCTACGTCGGTTACTCTAACAATCAAATTGATTATCCTGCAGGACGCACACTTCACGGAATCGAAGGGTCTTACACGCGTAACGTCAGTCGTTTTTTCGGGGTTAGAGCGGATTTTTCGTTTGCGAGAAACAGCGAAAGGTTAAATGGCTCTTTAACTGATCCGGTTACCGGCACATACAATTTTCAGCAAACTTATAAACGTTCGATTTCCAACTTTCTGGGCGGCATCCAGATAAAGGATAATTCATCAAAGAAAAGATTTAAGCCGTTCGCCTATGTCCTCGGCGGAGTTGCCGTCAATCGCCGTTCTTTCGAGGACGTTTCCTGCAGCTCGCAAAATTGCCCTGCCATTGTTCCCATCGTTAATTTCAGCGGACAGAACGCCGGGCTTGCCGGTGCCTTCGGTGCCGGATTGGACATAAAAACCGGCAAACATATCGACTTGCGCGCGATTCAGATTGACTACAACCCGGTCTATTCAAACGGTCGTGTTAACAACAACTTTCGTATTGGCTTCGGGCTTGTTTTTCATTGATTAAGCCGATTCTAATGTCGGATGAATTTTTTGTGATAAATAAATGTCAGTAAACCGATTTGAAGATGCGAGAGAAATTGGTGACGAATTGATTTCTCTCGCGAAAATTAATAAAACAAAACCGTCACAAAATATTTTCAAGCGGTGTTTATAATTTAGAAACTCGATTTTAAAAACGAACTATGTCGAAAAATAAACGCCTCGTGAAAGTCGTCTCACTTTTTGCCTTACTGCTTGTGGTTTTCGCTTTCGCGCCAAATGCCGGCGCGCAAAACGCAAAAACCGAAACGGAAAAATGGCGCGAAGACCTGCGTTTTATGGCGCAGGAAATGCCGAAGCGCCACAAAGATATGTTTCACCGGATTACACGCGAACAGTTTGAAGCGGCAATTAAAAATCTTGACGCGCGCATTCCGAATCTCGAAAGAAATCAGATCATTGTCGAAATGCAGCGCATTGCGGCGATGATCGGCGACGGGCATACGAATCTTTACCCGACGCGCGATGCGAAGGTCGGTTTCCACATTTTGCCGGTTAAACTCTATCTTTTTAGTGACGGACTATTTATCCGGGCGGCGAAAAAAGAGCAAGCGGATTTAGTCGGGGCGCGCATTATCAAAATCGGCAATTTAACGGCGCAGCAGGCAGTTGCCAAAGCCGGAGCCCTCGTCGGCAGCGACAACGAATGGGACGCGAAATATTTCGCGCCGCAACTGCTCGTGATGCCCGAAATTTTGCACGCTCTCGGAATGAGCAACGATACCGGATCGGCAAGTTTTACGCTCGAGAAAAACGGAAAACAACAAACCGTTTTGCTCAAACAAATCGGACTTGCCGAAGTGATGCCCGGCGATACGGATATGACTTGGACAGCAAAGGATGGATGGATTGATCTGCGCGACGCGGCAACTGATCCGCTTCCGCTCTGGCTCAAAAATCCGGCAAATAAATTCTGGTTCGAAATGCTCTCCGACAAACAAACGCTTTATGTGCAGCTTAATCAAGTCGGCGGTAAAGACGATGAAAGTCTGGAAGAATTTGCGAAACGCCTCGCGACCTTTATTGAATCGAATCCGATCGAAAAACTCGTGCTTGATCTGCGGCTGAATCGCGGCGGGAACGGTACGCTGTTGCGCCCGCTCGTGACCGCGCTCATCAAATCCAAGATCAATCAGCCGAACAAATTCTTCACCGTCATCGGGCGCAGCACCTTTTCGGCGGCGCAATTTTTGGTCAACGATTTAGAGCATTATACCGACACGATTTTTGTCGGCGAACCTTCCGGCTCAAAGGGAAATATTTACGGCGATTCACGTAAAATCATTTTGCCGAACAGCGGCATTACGGTGCGGGTCTCAATTTACTACTGGCAGGACTGGCATCCGCTGGATTCGCGTGAATGGACCGCGCCGCAACTCACGGCGGAGCTTTCATCCGAAGAATACCGCACGAATGTCGATCCGGCGTTAAAATTGATCGCCGGTTATATTCCGCAGAAATCGGTTTCGGAACTGCTGGCGGAAGCCTTTTCAAAAAACGACCTG
>DATLOR010000541.1:0-10194 GCA_035536135.1 Pyrinomonadaceae bacterium
CCGGCGCTGATATTGATACCCGCCGCGCCGAACGTGCCGGTATTGGTCGCATTCACGCCCTGAACGTTATTTCTCTGAATGATCGTTCCGCCGCTTGAATTCTCGATACCGTAGACCGTCGGTCCACTGGTCAGGTTGCCGTTTGAAGTAATGTTCGAAACGTTGTTCTGGGTAATATTGTTGCCCGAAGCGGCAGCGCCGCCGCTGTCACGGATTCCAAACGGTCCGAAAGTAGTTGTTCCGGTATAACCCAGAGCGGAGACCGTATTGCCGGAAACCGTCGTATTTACCGCGCCGGCGGCAAGCCAGATACCCGTGTCGTTTTCGTCGTTCGTCGCGTTGAAATTACCGATCGTATTGTTGCTCACCGTTGCGCCGTCCGCGCCCTGGACGTAAACGCCGACGTTTCTGATCGCGTTGGTTCCCGTGGCATCCAGATTGTTTTGCGTGATCGTTAAGCCGGAGCCGTTGCCCGCTGCGACCGTCGCATTTGTAAAGATACCGACAAACGCTTTCTGAACATCATTGTTTTGAATCGTGATGTTATTGAAAGTTCCGGCAGTTCCGGCATTGTCGGTGACAACAACCGCCGAGCTCGTATTGATACCGTTACGGATAATACAATTCTTGACGGTATCGTTGACGATGGCGGCGGCTCCGATTGAGCCGAATCTGACCACCTGCGGGGTGGTGGTGCTCGTATTTTCAATCGTCAGACTGCGATCCGTGCCGCCTGCAAGCGAACCGTCGATCGTCACGCGGCTTGCACCGTTCAGGCGAATCAATGCCGTTGAAGCCGCTGCTCCCGTGATGCTTCGCGCCGCGCCGCTTGGGCGAATGAGAATCGTATACGGCGAAGCAAATGTATTCAACGCATTTGTTCCCAGTTCGCCTGTCAAATCGCTCGTAATATTGATCGTGATGTTTCCGACAACTTCGTTGTTGTTAATATACTCGAAAATGCCGCCCGCGTTGGTCAGCGAGGTATATGTTTCCGCCGCGCCGACGCTGAATGTTCCGCTGATCGCGGCAGCGATATTGTATTGGTTCGGCGTAGTCGGCGGAGTCGAAACCGTATTGACATCCGTTCCCGAAAAACCAGCACTCGGATTCGCTGCCAGATTGCCGAGCGTGTCTTGGGCAACGACAAAATAACGAATAACATCCGGTGCGACGGCGCCTCCGACCAAAGCATAATCGATCAGACAGTTCCAGGTACCGTTCTGAACTGTTCCAGCCGCCAACGAACAAGCCGTCGAAACGTATGTTCCCGCATTTTTGTTAAAGTAAATGCGCGGCGCATTTCCGCCGGTTGCAACGCCCGTAGAATCCGTTATCAATACGGAAAGCGTGCGGTTTGCGGTTGAAGACGTGTTGCCGAAAGGCGTATATGAAATTGATGGCGCGGCAAGGTCAAACCCCATAAAGTTGCCCGCGTCCGCACCGATGTCAACCGGAGTGAATGAAGCGCGTGTCTGCCCGTCGAAATCGTTAACCACACCGACATCCGCGCCGTTTCCTTCGGCGACGGTCGAAACTGCCGGATTCAAATGTAAATCAGGCGTTGCATTGTTTGGATCGAGAAATTGCGGATTCGCTTCAAAGCTCGAGGAATCCTGTCCGACGGCTGTTTTCCATGCCGCCAGATTAGCCACATCTAAAGCATTAAAGAAACCGAAAACCGCGCCCGAACCGTTGGCGAAATAAAGGTTGTTGTTGATCGTCAAACCACTTGGATTGGCTGCTGTTCCGCCCACTCTGACGGCGTAGTTTTTACCCGTTGCGCCGCCGTTGCTGCGGGCATTAAAGAAAACATTATCGCGGAAGTTGCGCGTATTGACAGTTTGCGAACTGTTAAAGGCATAAGAAGGTCCGACACCAGCCGTCGGGCTGCCGCCGATATAAACGCTGTTATGGAAAAAGCTGTCCGTGCCGAGCGGCTCGTTGATACCGCTAACACCACCCGTCGTCGAACCCGTTCCGATCGCGTTCGCAATACCCGCGCCAATCGCGATCATATTGTTGCGGTAGATGGTTGTTCCGCCTGCCACGCGAATTCCGTTAACTTCGGCGGCGGTGCTGTTGGTCGCAGCCGTCAGGCTGTGAATAAAGTTTCTTTCGACGACGTTTGCGGTGGCACCCGTAAATTGAATCCCCGTCACGACGCTTGCCGCCGTCGCGTTAGTATTCGTCAAATTGAAAATCGTATTTTGCGACAGGGTATGATTTGGCGTTGCGGTTGTAATACTGATCCCGATCACCGAGGCGGTCGTGGTCGTTCCCGTGCCGATGTTTGACGTTAGATTGCGGATCGTATTCGATGTCAGACTCGCCGGTGCATTGCTTGTGAACATTCCGAGAACCTGCGAAGCGGTTCCGGTCGCATTCAGTTGTATCGAATTTGCGATCGTGCCGCCGACGGTGTTCGAATTTGCCGTCCAGGCAACGGTCGTACCGGTAAAGGCGCGGATCCCGATCAGTAGAAAAGTTCCCGAAGCACCGAGATTGGTCGCCGAAATGCCGCCGACGTTATTGTTATTCGATGTCCAGGCATTTGAAGTGAAATTATGGATACCATAGACATCCGTTGAACTCGTTGTTGTGGTTGAAAAGGTTAAAGAGCCAGTAGCGGATTGGCTTCCGATAGTGTTTCCGTTTGAAATAAGATTCCCTTCCTGTAGAAGAATCGCCGTGAAAGGACTGCTAGTGGTCGTGCCGCTCGAAGTAACGCCGGTCATGCTGACCGCCGCGACGGTATTGTTATTGACGTTCGAAGTCGTTCCAGCCACAATTCCGTTAAAAACAATTCCGACGAATTTTGCGCCTGTTCCCGCGCCTGTCAGCGTATATGTTCCTGTTTGCGTGTTTGAGGCATAACCGACAATATTTCCGGTAATCGTAAAACCTTGCGCGCCGCTGGTTGCCGACGTGTTGTTAATATCAATCGCTCGATGCGCTGCGCCAGTTGTCCAAGTTCTTGTGCCGGTTTGATAAAGTCGGTTGTTTGTAATCGTCCAGGCGTTACAGCCGCCGTTCGTCGCAATTCCCGAGCTGGTCACCGCCGCACCGAAATAATCGAAAATATTGTTGTTGTCAATGACAATACCGCTGTTGCCGATGGCAGTCGTCGTCGTCGAGCCGTTTCCTAAAATAGCTTTGGTCGGCAAGTTCGCGCCCGCCGGACCGATATTGTTGTTGGAAATCGTGTTGTTGTCGTTGCCGTTCGCGGTTACGCCATCGGTGCTGAAAAAGATGGTCGCGCCGTTGGTCGCGACGGACATCGTGCCCGAGCCTTGAATATTCGAGTTTGTAATCGTGTTGCCGGTCGCGCCGCCGATAAAGCGGATCGTCGAAGTTCCCGAAGTTGCCGAAACAGTCGTGTTCTGAATCGTCAAACTGTTGCCGCCTGTGTTCAAACCGTTGATCGTGACGTTGTCCGCACCGCTGAAATCAATCAGCGGCAAGCCTGCCGTTGTCGCGCCCGAAATCGTTCGCGCCGCGCCGCCTGCCGGAGCAATTGTGATTGCCGTCCAGGAGGCAGGCGCGACGTTGCCGGCGGTTAGGGTCGCCGTTGCGGTGCCTTCGCTCGTATCGCCGCAAACGTCAATCGTGATCGTACCGGTATGCTTAACACCGGCGTTGATCGTGGCAAATGCGCCGACATCCGCCGCGCCGCTTAAGGTCGCATAGGCGGTTGGGACACCCGCGAGCGTTCCACCGCTCGACTCAACCTCAATCGGTCCTGCCGTTTCGCAGGTTCCCGGGACCAACAATGTATCGGGTTCAAGAAGATTCCCGGTCAGCGCAGATTTTTTAAATTCGCCGTTTGTTTCGGCTGGTTGCGCCGAAAAGTTCGCACCGAACCTGGCTTGAGCAAAAGTTACCACGCTGTCCCATTTGGACGCGAGTACGATTGATGAAACCAATGCGATTAACAGACCGATAGCGATAAGACGCGGCGATATTTTTGCCGTGCGTTTGACAAGACTCATACGATTCTCCTGATTTCTAAATAATGGCGCAATAAGCTCAAATCACAGTTCGCGCAAACGGAAGTCAACGCGCAAACTGCTCCGATTTTTGTTTTTTTATAGTTAAAACGGGGACAAAGCGGAATACGGGTTTAAATAGACTTTTTTTTACTACCTATTTTCCCCTTGCTCCTGCTTAATTAAAACGGTGTTAGAAAAGTAATTTCTTTTGCGGATTTTGTCAAGACGTCTGCCTTAAAATTCGGACAAATTCAACGACATTTTTTTTCAACAAAATAAAAAACGGCGCCGGAACGCCGTTATTTTTCGCTAAATGCAGTAATTGTCATTCTTTGACAAAAAGCCTCTGCCAAGGAGCAGCAGGCAGAGGCTTTTTATTGAGATTGGAAGAAATCCTGAACTAGCGTTCTTCCGCCTCAAAATCGGCGTCGGCAACATTATCCGCGAGATTCAGGACAATTGACGACTGCGGAAAATTATAACGTCTTGAAACAACCGTGACAACAAAGGTCTGTCCCGCTGTCAAGCCGTCAAACGAATAATTACCGAAGGTGTTTGTCTTGGTAAATAACGGCTCTGTTAAATTTCCGCCCGTGATCATCACCGTGACATTTGAAATCCCCGATTTCCCGCTCCGCACTTGTCCCGAAACCGAAACATTCGCTGCCGTCGGAGCTTGCGGCGTTAAACTAAAATCGTCGACCGCCAGCCCGTCGTCCGCGCCGGACGCATCGGTATCCGTCCAGCGGATCCAAAAAGTTGCACCGTTCGCAATGCTTAAACTCGAAATTGTCGAACTCAGCGCCGTGCGGTCTGCCGCCGCGTTGCCGTTTTTTGCGCCAGCCGTGACGGTATCGGGCGTCACGAAATTCAGCGCGGTGACGCCCGTCCAGGTTCCCGTCACCAGATCCGTCGCGTTCGTGCTGTATTCAAAATTGAGCTGGTCGGTGCGCGCCGCCGTGCCCAAACGCCATTCTTCGCCCGTATAGGCAACGCTTAACGAACTAATGCTCGCGCCGGTATTATTTGTAAAACAGGCTCCGAAAATCGGAATCAAGGTACCGCTCCGCAGTCCGCCCAAAGCGCGATCCGTGGCGGCGGCGGCTCCGTAACTATACGTGTCGCCCGTCGTGCTCCCGCCCGTGTCGACAGCATATTGTTCATTGTCGCGTGCGCCCAAACCCGATTCGGTCATAAACCAACCCGTGATCGTTAAATTATTTGTCGTCGAGCCCGCAGTATTCGATAAAGTATCAAAATTCTGCGTGTAAGCCGACCCCGGTGTCGTGAGCGATACGCATTGCCCGAAAGCCGCCGCGCTTAACAAAAAAACGCTCAAAATTGTCGTCGTGATGATCAATAATCTTTTCATAAACCTCTATTTATTCTCCCCAGTTTCGTTAAATTTCAAAATACGACTTAATGCCCGGCGTCAGCGTGCGACGAATGCCGCAACCGGCGTAAAACCATCGTTAACGCGCAAACACCGATCGCCGTTCATTAAATTTCCAGTTTTTAAAGGGGGTACTTGTTTTCCTAACCCGACCGGAAAACGCCGGTCATAACGTTTTCCTTGCTTGTGAAAAGGATTCTCAATTATATATAAACCTCGTGCCATTAAACAAGCAGATTGCCGAAAAAATATGTTAAAAACTTGTTACCCGAGAAGTATTTTTTGGAATGCCTTTTGCTTTCCATTTTGACATTCGCGTATTCAGGTTAAATTGTGTGCGTAAAACATACATTTTGGGCGGAATATGTATCAATTCAATCGCAAAGGAGTAAACAGAAATGTTGGCAAAACAAGTTTCGAGAAACAAGGAAATCTACTGCACGACGGATGCGTCGCTGACCGAGGTTTTTAATAAAATGACGGAGTTAAATTGCGCTTGTATGCCGATTGTCGAAAGCCCGACTCATAAAAATATCATCGGGACGATAACGGAACACGACATCTGCCTGAAAATAATTACCGAAGGCTTGAATCCTCAACGCATTCGCGCCGGACGTGTTTTAAACGGCGATTTTACGACGGTCAACTGCGACGCAACCATTGAAGAATGTGCCGAGCTGCTAAAACTGACCGACCCGAAAAGGCTTTTCGTCATTGATGAAAACGGCGCGTTTATGGGAATTTTAACCGAAAAGGAGCTGCGATCCGAAAAACCCGGCGTCAAACTTGAAACCGTTTACACGGATCTGACGCATCCGTCCGTTTTGCCGCAAAAAATTCAACTGGCTTTTTAAAATTTACAAACAAAAGGGAGAAAAAGATTATGCAAGTTAAAGATATTATGACGCAAAAACCGGTTTACGGAACGCCCGACACGAGTCTGCACGTGATCGCGCAAATGATGGTTGAAAACGATTGCGGATGCATCCCGATCGTGGCGAGCAGCGAAACAAAAAATCCGATCGGAATGATTACCGACCGCGATATTGTCGTGCGGACGGTTGCCGAAAACCGCGACCCGCTCGATCTGCAGGCGGAGGACATTATGACCGGCGGAATCGTCACGGTTTCGCCTGAAACGAGCGTCGAGGAATGCTGTAATCTGATGGAAAGCAAACAGATCCGCCGCATTGCCGTCGTCGACGAAAACGGCGCATTGTGCGGAATGGTCGCCCAAGCCGACATCGCGATCAACGCTTCGACCGATAAAACCGCCGAAGTCGTGCAGGAAGTTTCCAAAACCGCCGCTAATTAAAACAAAGCCGGAGTTTTACAAAACAAAAAAAGCCAAGTCTTGTTCGCAAGACTTGGCTAAAGATTGTAATTTCTGCGTTTTTTATCTTCCGGTGGCAAGCGTAATCCGCGCCTGTGCCCGTTCAAGCCGTTCTTTCTCGGCTTCGAATTCTTCCTCGGTGCCGCTGAAGGCTCCGCTCATCACTTTTTGCGCCGCTTCACGTTCAACTTTTGCAGCTTCGACATCGATCTCATCCGCTTTTTCCGCGATATCGGTCAAAACCGAAACTTTATTCGTGCTGACTTCGACAAATCCGCCCGAGACGACCATTTTTTCGCTAGCGCCTTTATTGGCAAACGACAAAATGCCGGGTTTGAGCGATGAAATCAGCGGCGCGTGATTCGGTAAAATCCCGACTTCGCCCGTCGCCGTCGGCACGGTGACAGAGTCAACCGTTTCGTCAAAAACCTTTTTTTCGGGTGTTACTATTTCTAACTTAATCATAATTTTTAGTTCGTAGAGTTTGTTGAGTTCGTAGAGTTTGTAGAGTTCAATGAATTGTTTTCACTCTAGGAACTCTACAAACTCTAAAACCCTATAAACTATTAAGCACCGGCTGCCATTTTCTTGGCTTTTTCGCGGGCTTGCTCGATCGTGCCGACCATATAGAACGACTGTTCGGGCATATCGTCGCAGTTGCCTTCGAGAATTTCCTTAAAGCCTTTAATGGTGTCTTCGATCTTCACGTATTCGCCCTTCAAACCGGTGAACTGCTCGCCGACGAAAAACGGCTGTGAGAAGAAACGTTGAATTTTTCGCGCACGCGCCACGGTCAATTTATCTTCTTCGCTTAATTCATCGAGCCCGAGAATCGCGATAATGTCCTGCAGATCCTTGTAGCGCTGCAAAATTCGTTTAACCGATTGCGCCGTATTGTAATGCTCGTCGCCGACGATCTGCGGATCAAGAATACGCGAGTTCGAAGCGAGCGGGTCAACCGCCGGATAAATTCCGAGCTCGACGATCTGGCGTGAAAGCGCGGTAACCGCGTCCAAATGCGCAAAGGTCGTTGCCGGAGCCGGGTCGGTGTAATCGTCCGCCGGAACGTAAACAGCCTGGATCGAGGTGATCGCGCCCGTTTTGGTCGATGTAATGCGTTCCTGCATTTCGCCCATTTCGGTCGCGAGGGTCGGCTGATAACCAACCGCCGACGGCATCCGTCCGAGCAGTGCGGACACTTCCGAACCGGCTTGCGTAAAGCGGAAAATATTGTCAACGAAGAAAAGCACGTCGTTCCCTTGATCGCGGAAATATTCGGCAACCGTCAAACCTGACAACGCAACCCGCAGACGCGCTCCCGGAGGCTCGGTCATCTGCCCGTAAACCAGCGACACTTTCGAATCTTTGAGCTGTGCTTTATCAACCTTGGTCAGATCGAATGCACCGGTTTCTTCCATATTATGCAGGAAATCTTCGCCGTATCTGATAACTTTCGATTCGACCATTTCGCGCAGAAGATCGTTGCCTTCGCGCGTTCGTTCACCAACGCCCGCAAAGACCGAAAAACCGTCGCTGCCGATCGCCACGTTGTTGATCAGTTCCATAATCAGAACCGTTTTGCCAACGCCCGCACCGCCGAACAGACCGATCTTTCCGCCGCGCAGAAACGGCTGGACAAGGTCGATAACCTTGATGCCCGTTTCGAACATTTCGAGCGATGTTGCCTGCTCGTCAAATGAAGGCGCGTGGCGGTGGATCGAAGCTTTATTCGTGCCGTCGACCGGACCGAGCTCGTCGACCGGTTCGCCGACGACATTCATCACGCGTCCGAGGGTCGGAACGCCGACCGGAACAGTGATCGGTCCGCCGAGGTCGATGACCTTCATTCCGCGAACCATTCCGTCGGTCGGAAGCATCGAAACCGCACGTACGCGACCTTCGCCAAGATGCTGCTGCACTTCGGCAATCACATCAACTTTGGTTTCAACATCGAAACCTTCGCTTGAAATTCTTAAAGCCTGATAAATAGGTGGTAAATAATTGTCTGAAAATTCTACGTCAACGACCGGACCGATAATCTGCACAACTTGTCCGATTTGTCCGTTTCCATCATTAGCCATTTTTTATAAATACTCCTCGTATAGAAAAGAAAAAGGGTTAGATAACAAAGGAGAAAGATTAACATAATCGGGCGCAGAAAGGCAAAGCCGTTTGTGAAAAAAAGCATTTGCGCGCCCGACTTTCGGGCTAAATTACGAATTACGAATTTCAAATTAGGAATTCGCGGGCAAATCTTCCGCTCCGGTTAATTCATAAATTGAATTTTAATTCGTAAATTGAATTTTAATTCGTAATTCGTAATTTGAAATTCGTAATTGTTCTAAGCGGCGCGTGTTTCGCCGCCGAGAAGCGTTAAAATCTCGCCCGAAATATAACTCGAATCAGCGTCGGACGCGAAAAAGACAAACGCCGGAGCGACTTCTTCGGGCTGTCCGGGACGCTTCATCGGCGTATCGGCGCCATGTTTTGCGACTTCCTCCGGTTCTTTGTCCGCGACGTTCAAAGGCGTCCAGATCGGTCCCGGTGAAACGCAGTTGACGCGGATTTTTCGCTCGACCAGCTGTTGCGCCAAGGATTTCGTAAAAGCGTGGATCGCGCCTTTGGTCGCCGAATAATCGAGCAGTTCCTTGTTGCCTTCAAGTCCCGTGATCGAACCCGTGTTGACGATCACGCCGCCTTCTTTAAGATGTTTGAGCGCCGCGCGCGCCATATAAAAATAACCGAAAATGTTCGTCCGGAAAGTTTTTTCAAACTGCTCGTCGGAAATGTCCTCGGGCGATTTTTGATGCTGCTGATAAGCGGCGTTATTTACTAAAATATCAAGCCTGCCGAATTCTTCGACCGTTTTTTCGATCGCTTTTCGGCAAAACTCCGAATCCTTAACATCGCCCGGAATGAGCAGACATTTTCCGCCTTCGTTTTCGACGTGCCTGGCGGTTTCCTTGGCATCGATGCCTTCTTCGGGCAAATAAACGATCGCGACATTCGCGCCTTCTCTGGCGTATAAAACCGCGACGCTCCGCCCGATTCCCGAATCGCCGCCCGTGATAATCGCCACTTTACCCTGTAATTTTTCCGCGCCTTTATAATGCGGCGCGAGAAATTCGGGTCGCGGCTCCATTTCAGCTTCAATGCCCGGTTTCGACTGCTGCTGTTCGGGCATCGGTGATTTCGGTTGTTCGTCCTGTTGTGTTTTCGCTGCTTGATTTTCTGACATATTTCCCCCAATTTAATTTTGGATTTGTGATTTTGGATTGCGGATTTTTGAAGATTAAATCTTGAATCTTAAAAGCTAAAAAAGTTCAATCCAAAATCCAAAATCCGCAATCCAAAATCGAATTATCCGTTTGCCGTGGCGTTCATGTTGTAGCGCAGAACGGCACCGACGCCGCCGGCTTCTTTAAGCAGTTCGGCATCCTCGATAAAAACTATTTTCGCCGCTGAATTGAGCGCCC
>DATLOR010000542.1:0-7218 GCA_035536135.1 Pyrinomonadaceae bacterium
CGCATAATACTTGTTTTACCTATTCGCCGTGGTGCAACTAACAGAATATTTGCACCCTCTACTAAATATTCAATAAGCAATTCAACTTCTTTTGTTCGATTCCAAAATCTATCCCCTATAACCCAATTGCCACCTTGCGCCCGTTTTAATTTATCCACAATTTCTACTCCCTAATTTACCAACAAAATTGTTGCCAACAGTTTTGTTGGTAAATATATCAAGTTAGTAATTTTATTGTCAAGGAGAATAAAGGAATCTCAAAAAAGGCACAAAAATATTAATAGAATACTTTTCTATTATAAAACGTTCGATTTGAGTGACTTTATAGAAAATTTAAGCAGGCGCGTCTTTACAAGAGTTTTGTAATAGCTCGCTTAAGCCGCTTTTTTGAGCTCGACGGCAGGTTTTTCCGCGTCGAAAAGCCTAACTTGTTTTGCCCAGCCGAGCTTTTCAAAGAGCCGGATCGTCAGCCAGTTTTGGTCGAACTGGTACCATTTCAAACCGTGCCGCGCCGAACTCGGCTGTGCGTGATGATTGTTGTGCCAGCCTTCGCCGAAGGTCAGAATCGCGACCCACGCGCTGTTGGTCGAATCGTCTTTGGTTTCAAACTCGCGCGCGCCCCACATGTGCGTCGCCGAATTGACGAACCAGGTCGAATGCCAGCCGAAAACGACGCGGGCGAAAACGCCCCACAAAACCATCGTCCAACCGCCGATCGCAAATAAGATCACGCCTGAAATTAATAACGGCAGATAATAAAATCTGGCAAGCGCGACGTGAAATTTATCCTTCATCAAGTCGGGAACGTATTTTTTGATCGTCGCTTCGGAATGGTCGTTCGCCGTTCCGCGCACGATCCAGCCGAGATGCGCCCACCAGAAACCGGGTTTGGTCGAATGCGGGTCTTTGTCGGTTTCGGTAAATTGATGATGAATGCGGTGCGTCGTCACCCATTTCGGCGCGTCGTCCTGAATCGCCATCGCGCCGAAAACCGTCAATAGATATTCAAGCCATTTCGGCGCTTTAAAACTGCGGTGCGTCAAAAGGCGGTGATAACCGAGCCCGACTCCCAAACTTCCGACGATCCAGTTGCCGATGAGCATTGCCGCCAGATTTTGCCAGCTGAAGAAAAACAGGGCGACGATCGTTAGCAGATGAAAACTCGCGACGATCGATAAATTTTTCCAGTTGATCTGTTGGCGTAAGGGCTTAAATTCGATAACATTTTGCATTTGAATAATTTAGAACTTATAAAATAATACAGTTTTAAGCCTAACAGATTGCTGGAGGGTCAATCGTAATAGTTGTGTAAGAGTTGTGACTTTCGATTAAGGAAGCTGAGAGAAAATTGTGTAAATACAAAAATGCGGCTCAATTGAGCCGCACTTTTTAATCTGCAAAAGCCACGCTCAATTGCTTGAGCGGCATTGATTTTCGCTCGTCAAGCGTTTCGATATTTTCGCGGTTGATATATCTATACAAAATATCGCGCTGCTGCGGTGTGAATCCGGCTTCGGAGATCTGGTAGCGGAGTTCTTTTTCGTTGGCTTCGTTGTGCGCGCCGGCGGCTGAGACGACGTTTTCTTCGATCATGATCGAACCCATATCGTCCGCGCCGAAACGAAGCGCGGTTTGTCCGAGCCGTAATCCTTGTGTCAGCCACGAAGATTGAATGTGCGGAATATTATCGAGAAAAAGGCGCGAAACCGAAAGCATTTTCAGATAATCGATGCCCGTCGGCTCTTCCGTGATCTTGCGCCCGAGCGCAGTATTTTCGCGTTGGAAAGTCCACGGAATGAACGCCGTAAAACCGCCGGTTTCGTCCTGCACGTCGCGGACGCGTTGGAGATGACGGACGCGGTGTTCGACCTTATCGCCGATGCCGAACATCATCGTCGCGGTCGTTTTTAAGCCGACCTTGTGCGCGGCGCGCATCACGTCGAGCCATTGCTGCGTGTTGCATTTGGTCGAGACGCGCGCGCGGACTTCGTCGTCCAGAATCTCGCCGCCGCCGCCGGGCATCGAGTTCAAACCGGCATTTTTGAGGCGCTGCATAATGGTTTCGTAGTCCAATTTCGAGATCAGCGAAATATTGTGAATCTCGGGCGGCGAAAAACAATGCAGCTGAAACGTCGGGTAAATCGCGTGAAGTCTGCTCAATAAATCTTCGTACCATTCGATATTGAAATCGGGATGCAGACCGCCCTGCATCAAAACGCCCGTGCCGCCCAGTTCAATCGTTTCGTCGATCCGTTTGCAGATTTCCTCGAACGAATGAACGTAGGTGTCGGGCTTTCCCGGACGGCGGTAAAACGCGCAGAACGTGCAGACGACGTTGCAGACATTTGTGTAATTGATGTTGCGGTCGATAATGTACGTGACGACATTTTCGGGGAATCTGCGCGCGCGGATCTCGTCCGCCGCCGCGCCGATCCTGGCGATATCGTAAGACTGCAAAAGAGCCGTCGCATCTTCGGCGGTCATCCGTCCGCCGTCCAAAACTTTATCTAAAATCGGTTGAATATTGCTCATAACTGAAAAAAAACTATTTTATCACAGAGAGATTTTTGCCACGAATTACACAAATCAACACGAATAAAAACAAAAATAATTCGTGAGATTCGTGTAATTCGTAGCTGATTTCTTATTCATTTTGCCAAATCGTCTCGCATTTTGCGAAAAATTTCACGTCAAAATACATCTAAAACCGCTTTCCGGGCGAATTTCAGATCAGACATCAACTTTTTTACAAATTTTGTGCCAAAAACGTGATACTTTCCGTCAAAATATTACGCCATTACAAGCGGGAAGTAATTTTTACAACTTTTATAACTTTTTATATAGAGGAGTTTTTATATGAATAACAAGGAAAATTATTTAGAGAGCAGAGATTTAGGTTTAATTTTATTTGTCATCGTCGCGGGCTGGCTTTTATTGTTCCAGTCGGGTTTATTTAGATAAAAGTTTTCTGCATTTTCGGCAGAATTAATGTATTGTCATCGCAGAGTTTTTTCACGCAGATAATTTATTTTCGCCGCGCTGAAACCATGATTGGTTGGCGCGGCTTTTTCGTTTTGCCAGATTTCCAGAGTTTTTTGATAATTTGTGCGGGCGCGTTCCGGATCGTTTTGTGCGGCAAATGTGTCGCCGATCTTTTCACTGATCCAGCCTTCGGCAAATTGCTGATAGTCGGGATTTTTCGCGCCTGACGAAGTTTTCAGTTCGCCGAGCGCGTTTTGATAAATTTCGGCGGCGGCGGCGTAATTTTTTTCGGCGAGCTTGATATTTCCGAGCTTGATCTGCGCCTCGAATTTGAATTTCTGAACTTCGGCGTTGCTCGCGTCCGCCGTGATGATCTGGTTATAAACGGCGATCGCTTTATTGATATTTTCAAAAGCTTGGGCAAATTCGCGGCGGCGGAAATACGTACTGCCGATCTCGTAGAATGATTGCGCGAGATCGAACTGCGCCTCGGCGTTTTTCTTGTCGGCGGCAACGGCGTTCGTTTCGGTCAGCATTTTGTTCTGAATCTGCAGGGCTTCGTCGGTTTTCTGCAAACCGCTCAGCGAAGTGCTTTCATTAAATTCGGCGACGAACAGGCGGCGACGGAAACCCGCGTTTTTTGCGTCGGACGCGACAAGTTTTTGCGCTTCTTCACGGCTCTTTCGAAAATATTCAGCCGACTTTGTATAAAATTCCGCGGCTTTTTTCTCGTCGCCCGCCTCTTCGGCGTCGCGGGCGAGCGCGTAGATCTGCAATCCGACGCGGATGTGCGCCATATTCGAACGCTGGATCGAAGGCGAATCGTCGGGCGCGATCTGCATCGCTTTTTCGAGAAACGGAAAGCCTTTCGAAGAAACCGTCACGCTTTCGTTTTCGCCTGTCCCGAGCGGCAGAGTTTCGCCGTATAAAATGTAGCTTTGCCCGAGCGCGGAAAGCTGTTTCGGGCTATCGGGCTCGTGCGCGGCGATTTTCTCGCTCAGCTCGACCGCGGCGCGAAAATGATTTTTCGTTTCTTCGGCGTTGCCCATCCGCTGAAATATCTCGCCGGTTTTGGTATGCGCGGCTCGCAATTTTCCGATCATTTCCCAATCTTCCGCGTTTTGGCTAAGCAATTGTTCGGCGATCTTTTGGGCTTTTTGATAGTTTTCGAGTGCGGCGGCGGTGTCGCCCGTGTTCGCATTGTCGTGCGGCGCGCCCATAATGTCGCCGAGCCGGAAATAAGCGTTGACCAGATCTCGCTGCAAAGCCTGATCGCCCTGCGCGTCCTCGGCGAGACGGTCGAGATAAACGGCGGCATCTTTGAGCAGAGTTTCGCGCGCTTCGGTCGCGCCCTGCAAATCCTTGATCTGGTCGTAGTATTTGAAAACCGAATTGTTGGCAAGCTCGCGCACTTCACCGAAGCGTTTTTCGGCTAACGCGCGCTGGCGTTCGGCGCGGACGGCTTGCCAGCCGGTTGCCGCAATACCGACGATCAGACTCAAAAAGATCAAAATTCCCGCGACCACCGAAACGCGGTGGCGGGCGACGAATTTTTCAAAGCGGTACGAAAAAGTATCGGGACGCGCGATCACGGGCAAACCTTCGAGATGCCGCCTGATGTCGCCCGCAAATTGCTCGACCGAAGCATAACGGCGCGCCGGTTCTTTGCGCAGGGCTTTTAAAATAATGTTGTCCAGGTCGCCCTTTAACGATTTTGGGTTTTGGATTTTGGATTTCGGATTTGTTGTTTGCCCGCCCGCCGTCGTTCGCTGCTCGTTGTCTTTTGTATCTTTGACGGCTGCTGACTGCTGACTGCTGACTACTGAAGAAGGACGCGGCGGTTCGACTTCGCAGATGACCTTTGCCATCTCGTCGGCGCGGTTGTTCGGGAATTTATATGCCGCCGCGCCGGTTAAAAGCTCGTAAAGAATCAATCCGAGCGAATAAATATCGCTTGATGTCGAAACGATTTCGCCGCGGATCTGTTCGGGCGAAGCGTATTGCGGCGTCATCATTCCGAGCGCGGTGACGGTTTGATCCTGCAGTTCATTTTCGGGCGAGAGAATTTTGGCGATGCCGAAATCGAGCAGTTTGACCGTCCCGTTTTCCGTCACGAGAATATTGGTCGGCTTGAGATCGCGATGGACGACGAGCCGTGAATGCGCAAACTGGACGGCGGCGCAGATCTGCAGAAAAAGCCGCAGGCGTTCGGCGGTCGTCAGATTTTTTTCCTCACAGTATTCATCCAGCGGTTTGCCCTGAACAAATTCCATCGCAAAAAACGGCAAGCCGTCTGCGCTCATTCCGCCGTCGAGCAGGCGTCCGATATTCGGATGCTCGAGCGATGCTAAGATCTGCCGTTCGTGGCGAAAACGGCGGAGCATCGCGTCGGAATCCATTCCGCGTTTTAATAATTTGAGCGCGACGGTTTGCGAAAAATCGGCTTTCTCGCGCACCGCTTCAAAAACGATTCCCATTCCGCCGCGCCCGATCTCACGGACTATTTTATAATCGCCGATTTCCTTGCCGAGAAAATCTTCCGCCTTTTCGTCCTGCCAGAGATTTGAAAGATTGGCGATCGGCTGGGCAAAATTATTCTGCTTTTCCGCCGCGAGCAGTTTACGGACTTCCGCCAAAATTTCCGCGTCCGCGCCGGTTTGATCTTTGAGAAACGCTTTGCACTCGGCGGCTGAAAGCTCGACCGCTTCGTTGAAAATCGCTTTAATTTTTTGCCACTTTTCAGGATTCATAAAATCAAGGAAAGAAACTCGATCTGCCCGGGAACCTGTGCGAGTCCGTTCTAAAAAACACACGCTCTCGGGCGACCCAAGTTTCCGTCCTAACTAATATCGCAGGAGATTTTTGAAAATCAGGTCAATTTCGTCGTCAACCACGCCCGCGCCATCCGCCATTCGCGCTTGACGGTCGAATCCGACACGCCGAGAACTTCCGCCGCTTCTTCGTTGGTCAGACCGCCGAAAAATTTCAGTTCGACAATGCGCGCCTGCGCCGCGTCGAATTCCGCCAATTCCTTTAAGGCGTTATCGAGAAAGATCAGATCAACTTCCGAGTCCGCCGCGAGATCGTCAACATCGTCGAGCGAGATCAAGGTTTTGCCGTCGCCGCGCTTTTTCGCGTTGTGGCTTTCGGCGTAATTGACCAGGATGCGCCGCATCATTTCCGACGCGATCGCAAAAAAATGAGCGCGGTTTTGCCAGTCAACTGAGTGCTGATCGATCAATCTGAGATACGCTTCGTGGACAAGCGCGGTCGCCTGCAGCGTGTGATTCGAGCGTTCGGACGCGAGTTTGTAAGCCGCAATTCGTTTGAGCTCGTCATAAACGAGCGGCAAGAGAGCATCCAAATTTTCGCGTTTCCCGTCGCGCGCACCTTTGAGCAGCCGCGTGAAATTTTCGGTTGAGTTTTGTTCCATCTCGGATTATTTATAGGACAAGCTATTCTCGCTTAAATCAATGATTTAGACAAGCCGATCCGCCAATTTTGACCCTCTTTTTTTCTAACTTCTGCGAATTGAATTTGGGAGAAATTTTCACTAAGCCCTGGAGGAGAAAAAATGAAAAAGATTGTCTTTTTATTATTGAATTTATTTGCTTCGGCAATTTACGCGGCGGACGGCGATTTGGATACAAGCTTCGGCAGCGGCGGCATCGTCAACGAAACTTTTGGCAACTTCAGTTCACGCCACAACAGCGTCGTGATTCAGCCGGACGGCAAAATTCTGGTTGCCGGAAACGCTCTGGCGGCAAATTTTACCAACGATTTTTCGCTTGTCCGCTATAACCCGAACGGCACGCCCGACAACTCGTTCGACGGCGACGGAAAACTTTACGCGGATGTCGGCGGCAGAAACGATATTGTTCCGACCGTATTACTCCAGCCGGATGGGAAAATCGTTTTGGTCGGTCAGAGCAAAAACGCGCAGGACCGTAATCTTATCTCGATTTTCCGCTTTAACGCCGACGGCACGACCGATATGTCATTCGGCACAAACGGCGTCGTGCTTTCGGCTTTCACGACAAGCGGCACACGCGGCGACACGCCGGGTGACGCTGTTTTGCAGCCCGACGGCAAGATCGTAGTCGCGGGCGCATGGCAGGGAACGGCTTTCTGCGTCGGGCGTTTTAACGCGAACGGTTCGGTTGATAACAATTTCGGAACAAACGGAAATCTCTGCGCGACGACTTCGCCTGCCGGAACGGGCTTGATGAATTCGAT
>DATLOR010000543.1:0-50493 GCA_035536135.1 Pyrinomonadaceae bacterium
TCATCAGGATTTACTTGCTCACCTTCTCGTAGCAAACATCGTCGCTGCCGTCGAAACACATGATCGTCGGTTTGTCGGGACGCGTGAGGCTTTCCATTTTCTTGATTTCAAAATTGATCGTCAGATTCGACGCTTCCAGAGTTTTGTTGAAATTTCCTTTGGCGTCGCACGAATCCGAACCGACGGAAGTCATCGCGCCGAGTTCGATTTTCAGGGTATTTCCGCTGACCGAATAGCGCCCGCGCGCTTTCTGCCTTTCTGTAATGCGGCACTGCATAATGGACAAAACGTCTTTTTCGCGGGTGTATTCGACCGTGCCGTCGGGGAAAAATTCGAAATAAAAATTTTCGCCGCTCTTATACTGCGTTTTTCCCGTCCAATCAATCGAGCCGCCGCCGACGGTGCGAAACCATTTACCGTTTAAGCTCATATCGGCGGAATTATTATTCTTCGACTGAATTACCGGTTTTTCTTGTGTTGACGGAACCGGCTGTATCTCGCCGCCGCTTTTGAGCATTTCGGCAACGGCGAAAACAAACGCGTCTTCGGACGGCACGAAAAACCCGACCAGAGCGCGGCGCTTCGGCTGCGCGCGAAACACGGCAAAGGTTGTAAAATCGTCTGATTTTGCGCCCGGTTCGTATTGCCAGCCATCATTTTTCAGCGCCGTTTCGATGGTTTGAATCATCTGCAAGCCGCGTGTTTTTTTATAATTCCCCGCCCAGATAATGACTTCCTGCCCGCCCTCCATGATTCCTTCGCCGCCCGACGCGACCAGTTTTGAAAGCGTATCTTTTATCTCGGACGGAATTTTCTCGTCCCTGACGCGCCGCGCGCCTGAAGGCAAACCGATCGCCGTCAATGTTGCGCTACTCGCCGAAACGGTTTCGTCATCGAGCGTCTGCGCCGAAAGATTTGCCGGAGCGCCCGAAATACCGGCGAGCAAAAGTAACAGAAAAAGGTATTTAATTTTATTGATCATTGCTTTAATTTCCCTTATAAAATTTGACCGATTTTTCGGCTTCAACATAAAGGCGAATTGTTATGAAAAAAAGTATCAACCGCCGCGAAAAAAACGACTGAATCGAGCCGTCTTTTTTTGTTTGATTTGAAACCCGAAAGATAAAATTTTTCTACTCACATGCCGTAGGAGAATAAATTTCAGTCTTAAGTTGAGCGCAAAAAATTCTGAAAAGTTTTGCCGGTTCACCCGTTTTGATATACAAATTTGCCGTGATTTTTTATACTTTAGATAAATTTTCACGCACAATATTGAAAGTCGCTGAATCTCTAAAACCTAAACTATGTCGCATGATGTCACCCGACTGTTAAGTCAGCTTTCGGAAGGTAACAAACAGGTCGTCAATGAAATTTTTCCTCTGATCTACGATGAATTAAAAAAAATCGCCGGAAATTATCTGCGCAACGAACGCGTCAGCCATACGCTTCAGCCGACCGCACTCGTTCACGAAGCGTATCTGAAACTCACTGACCACACGCGCATCAACTGGCAAAACCGCGCTCATTTTCTCGGTATGGCGGCAACGATAATGCGGCAGATTCTGATCGACCACGCCCGCCGTCACCGCGCCGGAAAACGCGGCGGCGAAGCGGAAAATTTACCGATCGAAGATTCGATCATTATCGTCGCGGGCGAAAAATCGATGGATTTAATTTCCCTGGACGAAGCCTTGAAAGATCTCGCGAAATTTGACGAATTTAAAAGCCGTCTGGTCGAGCTTCGATACTTCGGCGGTTTGAGCGTCGAAGAAACCGCCGAAGTTCTAAATGTCTCGGAAATAACCGTCAAACGTCACTGGCGATTGGCAAAAGCGTGGCTTGCGGACGCGATTAAGGGCTGAATATCAATTTCAAATTACGAATTACGAATTACGAATTCGAGAAAAAATATCGTAATTCGTAATTCGTAATTCGTAATTATGGATTTAGAACGCTGGAAGAAAATTGAAGATATTTTCCAAGCCGCGCTTGACCGTGAAGCGGATGAGCGCGCCGGATTCATCCGCGCCGAATGCGGCGGCGATAATGAATTGTGTGCCGAAGTCGAAAAGCTCGTCGCGCGTTACGAAACGGAAGAAAATTTTCTCGAATCGCCGGTTTGGACGGACAGCTTATTTTTGGGAAACACCTTTAAAAACCGCGTTGCCGAATCGCTCGAAGAAGAAATTCTGCCGCCGCGCACGGAAAAATCTTTTGCGGGACGCAAGATCGGCGTGTATCTACTGACCGAACAGATCGGGCGCGGCGGTATGGGAGTCGTGTATGCGGCACAGCGCGCCGACGGCGAATTTTCCCAGAAAGTGGCGGTCAAACTTATCAAACGCGGAATGGACACGGATTTTATCGTCCGCCGTTTTCGCCACGAACGCCAGATCCTCGCGTCGCTCAATCATCCGAATATCGCGCGTCTGCTCGACGGCGGCACGACCGACGACGGTGCGCCGTATTTCATCATGGAATTTATCGAAGGTGCGCCGTTTTTCAAATATTGCGAGGCGCAAAATCTCGATTTGCGGGCACGGCTCAGGCTTTTTCTCGCGGTCTGTGCCGCAATTTCCCACGCGCACGGGCGCAAGATCATTCACCGCGACATCAAACCCGGCAATATTCTGGTTTCGGACGAAGGCACGCCGAAACTGCTCGATTTCGGCATCGCCAAGATTCTCGATCCCGATCTGATCCACGAATCGGTCGCGCCGACGGCGACGCAGATGCGCCTGATGACGCCCGAATACGCGAGTCCCGAACAGGTGCGCGGCGACGAAATAACGCCGGCAAGCGATCAGTATTCGCTCGGGGCATTGCTTTATGAACTCGTCACGGGGGAGCGTCCCTACAAATTTCCGTCGCGCGCGCCGCACGAGATTGCCCGCATTATCTGCGAAGAAATTCCGACCAACCCGACTTCGGCGGAAAACCTTTCGGAATCAAAACAACCGCGCCTGAATCTAATTTCAAACGATGATTTCGGAAAAAAACTCGACCGCATAATTTTAAAATCGCTTCGCAAAAATCCTTTGCAGCGATACGTTTCGGTCAGAGAGTTTGCCGCCGACATCGAACGGCTTTTGAAAGATCAAACGATCCGCGCCGAAGAGTTTGAACCGGCAAGCAAAATTTCGGAAACGCCCGGAAAACAGCTTGCGGTTGCCGTTCTGCCATTTAAAAATCTGAATAATGCGCCCGACGAAGAAACCGGCGGCGGCAGTTTTCTCGGGATCGGTTTGGCTGACGCGCTGATCACACGGCTTTCGAATATTCAGCGGATTCTGGTGCGCCCGACGAGCTCGGTTTTGCGATTCGGCGCGCGCGACGGCGATTCGTTTGCCGCCGGAAAAGAGCTGAATGTCGGGTTCGTTTTGGAAGGAAGCATTTTATATGCTCAAAACAGAATCCGTGTTTCCATTCAATTGCTCGACGTTTCCGCGCAAAAGACGATTTGGGCGGAGCGTTTTGACGAAGGTTTTACCGATGTTCTGAGTCTTGAAGACACGATTTCCGCGAAAGTTGCCGAATCGCTCACGCCGCATTTAACGGGCGCCGAGCGTCAGCGGCTCGAAAAACGCGGAACGAATAATTCCGACGCTCACGAAGCCTACCTGCGCGGACGTTTTTACTGGAACAGTTTCACCGAAGAAGGTTTTCGGCAGGCAAAGCTTTTCTACGAAAAGGCGATTAGGCTCGACCCGAATTACGCTCTGGCTTATGCCGGACTGACCGATTATTACCTGTGGCTCGGCGCGTATGCAATGCTCCCGCCGAAAGATTGTTTTCCGCCCGCGCGCGAAGCCGCCGAAAAAGCGGTCGCGCTCGACAACGAATCGGCGGAAGCGCATTCCGCGCTCGGGTTTGCGCGGCTTTGCGACGGTTACGATTGGGAGCGAAGCGAGCAGAGCGCGCTTCGCGCACTCGAACTCAACCCGAATTACATCAGCACTTATATCTGGTATTCGAGTCATCATTTCGGACGCGAAAAATACGAAGAAGGACTACAGATGCTGCGTCGCGCCATCAAGCTCGACCCGCTTTCGTATCAGAGTCATAATTCGCTGGCTTACGGTTTGTATTTCGCCCGCCGTTTTGACGAAGCGATCGCCAAAGCCGAAGAAAACATCGAAAATTTTCCCGTCTTCAGCTTGCCGTATAACGCGCTCGGTCATTTTCTGAGCTACGTCGGAAGAGGCGAAGAATCGCTCAAAGCCGCCGACCGCGCCTTGGAATTATCAACCGATCTCGACCGGATGCCGACCTTGTTCGAGCGTGTTTTCGCGCTCGCGGCGGCAGAAAAAAAGTCGGAAGCCAGAGAATTACTCGGCGAGATCGAATCGCAGGCGGGCGAAAAACATATTTCCCCGCGCGAATACATCATTGCTTATTCTTACTTGGGCGAAAAAGAAAAAGCGCTTCAGGCTTTAGAAAAATCTTTTGCCGACGGCGAATTACTGATCTGGCTTAAATCCGAACCGGCGATCGACATTATCCGCGACGACCCGCGTTATCGAGCCGTTCTGGCAAAAATCAATCTTCCTTTCACGGAAAAAGCGGCGATTCTTGCGGAATCGCCGCCAACCGAAACGAACGCGGTGCCAAACGAATTTGAGCAAAAAGAAATCGCTAAAAAGCCTTCTTTGTTTGTAAAATTCTGGTATGCTCTGCCGATTGCCGCGCTCGCCGCGATAATTTTATATTTGATAATTAATATTCTTTCACATACTTCGTATTCGCCGGAATCAACGCCGCCGGCTCCGCCGACTCCGCCGCAAGTTGGCGGGCAATGATTTTCGATTACCGTTTAATCTTAAATTTGACGAGAAAATTTGCTTCTTTTACTGTTTGCGTGGTCGAAATCGCCACGCGCCAGCCGCGTTTTTCGCGCTCGCCCTTGTCAACGCTGCCGGGTTTTCCGGGTGCGGTCAGAATATTTTCCTCGATCTTCGCGGCAAAGTTTTTCGGCGCGACGATTTCCGCTAGAAGACTCGTACCATTGGGCTCAAATTCGAAAACGTTTTTGCCGTTTTGGACGATTTTATTGTCCGCGTGAAGAAATGACGTGATGATCTGCGCCTTTTCAAGTTTTACCGAATCGCTCACCGTAAAGCCGTTCGGCGCGGTGAATTCAAATTTGCGGGTAAATTCCTGCACGCCGATTTCCGGTTCGTAAGCCGCGGTCAGATCAGCAATGATCGAAACTTTTTGCGCGTCCATTTTAACCTCCGTCAGCCGTATTTTATTCAATCTTTCATAAGGAATATCGGCAAATGCATCGTGTCCTGCGCCTTCTTTGCCCTGACCTTTGCCGCCGAAAACAAGCGTGTTGTGATGCTCGGTCAGAGGAACGCCCGCGTAGCCCGAATCGCCCGTCAGATATTTGCCGTTTGACCAGATGATAAACGAGCCCGCATCGGGATGCGCGTGTCCCGACGATAAACGCCATTCGGGAAACTTTTGTAATTTTTCGGTCGCCGCGTGTCCTTCGGGCGGTCCGGCTTTGAAGGCAAATGCGGTCGCGTCGTCATCCCAAGATGAACGCCAGTAAACAACTTCGTGATCGGGGAAATAATGCCATTTTTCCTGATTTTGGATTGAAACTGATTTGACCGAATCGTTATACCAGATAAACGTCCAGAATTCTTCGGCGTTTGTCTGTCCTTTCGATTTCAGCCAATCGGCAACGCCCTGCGCTTCGCCGCTCGCGTAGCGCGTCGCGAGATTATAGAGAATGTTGTAATTGGTGCGGAATTTACCGTCGATCCGTTCGCGCTCGTAATCGTCGCCACGGCGTGCGCGCGTGATGTTTCCCGCGTAAATATCGCCGAAATCGAAGTTGAATTCGCCGCCGGGAAGCGTTGCGTGCGCGACGTATTTGTGCGCCGATTTCAAACCCGGCGTGGTGTCATAAAGGTTTTCGCCCGTCGCGTGCAGGTGCGCGTCCATATAATGGACAAGCCACGGCGTTGAAAAAATCCAGTATTCCATGCCTTCGTAGTAATAACCGTCGTCGGAATAGGTCGCCAAAACGCGGTCGAAAATTGCGCGTGACGCCGCCGCCCAATCTTTGGCTTCCGCGCTTTCGCCCATCAGAGCATAAGCCGCAACGGCTAAACCCGAGATCGGGATAAACGTGTGATTCTGGCTGTATGAATATGATTTACCGGACTTCGGCTTGAAATATTCATATAAAAGACGCGCCTGTTTGATAAGTTTTTCGCGGTATTTCGCGCGTTCCGCATCGGTCAGATCGTTGTAAAGCAAATCATAACCCCAACCCATCCCGTAAAGCAGATGTCCCGCCGCCAGATCAACGTTCGGTTTATTGTATGAATAACCCCAGACATCGTAGCTGACCGCCGCATCCATATATTTTTTGGCGGCGTCCAAGTATTTTTTATCGCCCGTGATCTTGTAAACAAAGGCGGCTTCGGCAATTCCGATCCCGACTTCGTTTTGCGCACGGCGCGTTTCAGCGGGCGGCGCGGGCGGTTCGACCTGAAGAGCGCGAACACGCAAAAGCGCAGTTTTCCACAATTCGGGCTGAGATTTTGTTTTCGCCTTAAGCGCGTCGATTTCGTTTTGCGTCAGAAAAACTCGCGGGTGAACGTTTTCCAGTTCTTTTTTCAAACTAGAAGTTTTCGATTTCGACAATTCAATAAGCGGATGTTCGCCCTTGAGCTTTTGACTCGCTTTGCGCTCGGCTTCGAGCTCCTGTTTATCCTGCGCCAAAAGCCCAGGCGGAAACGCGAAAAGAACGATTAAATTGATGATTGCTATTTTTTTGAACATAAGTTGTTTACTTAAAATTTTAATGATTATTCGGGTAAAGCCGAAATTATCAGATCGCCGACCGAATCCGTCACCGTCACGATCTGCGGATCATACAGACAGCCTTTTGATTGCGCCGACAAAAGATACGTTTGCCCCGCTGCGACTTCGAAATTGAAATTCCCAAAGGAATTTGTTCTCACGGAAATACTTTCGCCCGATTGATTGGTCAAGCTGACAACGGCGTTTGAAATCACCGAAGCGCCATTTAAAACCTTACCCGAAACGCTTACACGCGCCGCGGTCGGCGCAAGCAAAGCCCCGTTTATGTTTAAATTAACATCCGAACTCAGGTTTGAAACGCTAATCGCAGCCGGACTGAAACTATATTGATTTTTTGAAAACGAAAGCGTGTAATTTTCGTTCGCAGCGATGTCGGTGATTGAAAAATAACCGCCAGCGTCGGTTTCGGTCGCGGCGGCAGTCGTTCCGGACAAGGCAGCTTGATTGTTTGTCAGAACGACTTTAACTGCGCCGATGCCTTGCCCGCTTGCATTAACGACGCGTCCCGAAATCGCGTAGTTATTCGAATTAAGTCCGGCATTAGCGGAAACGAGCGGCAATCTTTGCGCGTTAAAAGCGCCGAATTCGTCCGCGCCCGCGTCGCGCAAAGCGTCGCGCGTTTGTCCTTCGAAATCTTCGGTCAGAAAATCGTAATTATTCAATGAAGCGTCGATCGCCGGACTTCCCGCGCCGAGTTTTTGCAAATTATTTTCCGTCACAAAGAGCGGATCGATAACTCTGATTTGCGCGTCGGTCGCGGACATTCCGACGGTTGCCGTGCCGCTCGGAAAAGCGATATTTCCGGCAAAGACGGAAGTCAGCGGCGCGGTGAAAATTCGGTACAGCGGATTTGTCGAGCCGACGACGATGTTGTTGGCAAAAGTAATATCGCGCGGCGCGAGCGTGTAGCTGCCGCCGATCTCGATGTTGCTCAAGTTTCCGACGAGCGTATTATTGGCGATCAAAATTCTCTGCGGACGATAATGTTTCGACTGATCCGCGCCGGGAAGTTCGGCGCCGTCGGCATCGCCGTTGGTGATCGAAATCGCGCTGTAATTTCCCGTCGTGTCCGAAGCGGTCAAACCTTCGAAATAATTATTAAAAATTTTGTGATCGTTGCCGTAAGCGCGGATTCCGCCCGTGTCGGCGACGCCTTCGCCGAGGAAAAAATTGCCGTACATCAAGCTACGATTCCCTTGCCGCGCCGTGAGCGCGCCTTTCGAGCGGCGAAATGTGTTGTAGCGGACGATGTTGTCGTTCGTTTTGATCGAGACGATCTCGGGATCGCCGTCGCATTGTTCGAACAGATTATATTCGAGTGTCGTGTAGCCGTTCGACTGCGAAATACTGCTGTCGCCGAGCCGGATCGCTTCTTTTTCGTTATCGGCGCGCGGTCCGAGATTGAAAAAATAATTGTGGTCGATCAGATCGTATTGCGAAACCTGCCCGTTATCGCCGACCAGCACGATAAAGTTTCCGAGCGTGAACTTGTTCTTGAAATCGTTGTGATCGATGCGGTTATGATTGCTTTCGCCCGTGCCCATCGAGATCCAATCAAGATCGGTCAAGCCGGTTTCGTTGAACTCGAATGAATTTCGCGTCAGCCGATTATGTTCCGTGCCGCGCAATTTAATATTTGTCGAAAGCGTAAACCGGAAATCCTGAAAGGTCAGATAATCGGTTTTATCGAGTTCGAGCTGTCCGGCATTGAACACCGCGCCGAGCGGATTTTGCGCCCTGACAATAATCGGATTTTCCGCCGTGCCGTATTTTCGGCGAACCTTAAAGGCGGAATAATTGCCGTCCGTTAAAATAATTTCATCGCCCGCAACCGCGTTGCCGAGCGCCGCCGTGAGCTGCGTTTGACTGGCAACGTTGACCACTTGTCCGGCGCGCGGATTGGCGATGACAACGCCTGAATTCGCGCTTTCGCCCGCCGCATTAACGGCTGAAACGCGGTAATAATACGTCGTCCCGTTGGTCAAACCCGTGTCGGTAAATTCCGTCGAAGCGGTCGTTCCGACCGTCGTATAAGTTCCGCTGCTCGCGAGGCTTCGCTTGACGTTATAGCTTGCCGCACCGCTCGAACCCGTCCAGTAAATCCGCGCCTCGCCGTTGCCCGAAGCCGAAAGCAGCGAGCCCGGAATGCCCGGAATCGCCAAAACCGCCGTCGCGCTTGCCTGATTCGAATTCGCGCTTTCGCCCGCCGCGTTGCTCGCCGTTACGACGTAATAATACGGCGTATTGTTCGCAACCGTTGTGTCTGTGTAAGTTAAAGCCGTCACGTTCGAAGCGATCGTTTGATATGGACCGCCGTCAACCGCGCTTCTTTTAACTGTATAGCTTGCCGCGCCGCTCGCCGCCGTCCACGACAAACCGATTTGCGAGCTTCCGCCCGTCGCCGTCAGACTGGTCGGTGCAGGCGGCGGAGTCGAAGAATCTGTAACGCTCAGATCGTCGTAAAAAGTGTCGCCGGTGTTGTAAAATCCGATCTTTCCCGCCGCGTAATCCGTGTCGGTCACCTGAACTTTAAGAACGTCGTCAACGTAGCCTTTGATCGTGCTGCCGTCGACTTCGAGCGCGAGTTTATAATAAACGCCCGCCGCGATCGGAACTGAAACCGTCTGCAAAACATTGTTCCCGGCGGCGGTTCTTTTGTTGAGCTCGATGACTTTCGTGCCGCCCGTCGAAGTGCTTCGCAAATAAAAGGAATAATAACTGCTTGTATTCGTAAACCGCGCGATGATGCCGTGACGAAAACCGAGCGCCGAGGCTTTGACGCGCGCCGAAACGGTGTAATTCGTCCACGCCGTATCGCCGTTTGAAATGATGCAGGTCGTTGCCGCCGTCTGCCGCGCAACCTGCGTGCCGTCCGTCGTGATCGCCCAAACCGCCGTGCTGCTGTTGTGATTGACCCAACTGCCTGCCGGAAACGGCGACGCGGGTTGATAAGATTCAAAATTATCCGTCAGCAAAGTCGCCTGCGGCGTGGTCAGAATTTTTGCCGTCTTCAGCTTTTGTGCGCGTGCCGTGACGGCAAAACCGCAAATTTGAGACAAAAAAGCCGCCGTTATCAAAAATCCGATAATTGATTTTTTCATTTTATTTTCCCTTATTCGTTTTAAATTCTATTTCAGGTATTTCGCCAAAAATCCGATCATATCGCCGGTTACGTTTTGGCGATCGTCCTTGTGACGCAATTTGCAGTCGATTTTCAGTTTGTCCATTTCTTCCTTCAAAACCTTGCCGAAACCCGGATGATGAATCGCCTCAGACGTGGTTGATTTATCGGTCAAAGGTTTGTCCGGAATGCTGTAAAACGCCCAGACCGGCGGATCGTCTTTGGTCAGATAGGTGAGCGGCGAAATTTCTTTGTAAAGCTGTAAAGCTTTGGCGGAAGTCATTTCTTCCTTTTTCAAGCCGAACATTTTGCCGTTCGAATAACTGTTGTACTGCGTGCCGAGAACGCCGACGTATTTTTCGACGATCGACGGCACGAGCGTCGTTTGCGCCGATGAAACCGCCATTACTTTGAGCCGTGTCGATTCTCTTAAAATCGGATCGGCGTTCTTCGGATCGGCGAGATCGTCGTGAAACCCGAGCCAGAGCGAGGTCATTCCGCCCGCCGAGCCGCCGGTCGCGCCGACTCGATCTGGGTTGATGTTAAAATCCTTCGCGTGAAAACGCGCGTATTGAATGGCGCGCGCGCAATCCATATAATGTTGCGGAAAAACGGCTTCGCCCGTCAGGCGATAGTTGATCGCCATCACCGCAAATCCGGCTTCGAGCATTTTGGTCAATTGCAAAGGCGAAAGTTTTTCCTTGCTTCCCGAAGCAAGCCCGCCGCCGTGAATAAAAACGACGAGCGGCGTCGGATTTTTCGATTTCGGCTTCCAAAGATCGAAGGTGTTTGCCGCGAATTCGCCGTATTTGCCGTCGGCAATATCGGGTTTCGGTTTAATGATCTCCGCTTTTTTCGTGTCGGTTTCGTCATCCTGAGCGAAAATCGTGATCGTCGAAATGTTCAATAAAATCAAGGCTAAAATAAATATCTTTTTCATTATTCCGCTTTACCTTCCTTCAAAAATCTTTCGATCCAGTCGTTGATCCGGCGCGTTTGTTCCTCGGAATTGGCGTGTCCCATTTCGAGTCCGAGCAGGAGTTTTTTCGGCGCCGGTATAGTGTTATAAGCCGCGAACGAAGATGTCGGCGGCACGACTTCGTCGTTGTAACCCCACGAATAAATCCCCGGAACTTTCAATCGCCGCGCAAAGTTGACCGCGTCGTAATACGAAGCCGTTTCGAGTTTTTCCTTTGTTTGATTTGCCTTATCTTTGAAGGCGTGATGCCAGCCGCCCGCGCGTCCCGCCGTGTAGCCAACCATATCCGAAAGCGCCGGGTACGATGCCGAAAGCGCTTTGACGCGCGAATCGAGCGCCGCTGTCATGATCGCGAGTCCGCCGCCCTGACTGCCGCCGATTACCGCGAGATTTTTCCCGTCAAATTGCGGCAGCGAAACAAGAAAATCATTGGCGCGCAGACAACCGAGATAAACGCGGCGGTAATAATAATCGTCTTTGTTATCGAGGTTATAAAGCATATAACGATTGAGCGCACCGGCGCGGAGCTCGTCGTAAACCGTTTGCGGAAGATTGACGGGAATGCCGTGAATACCGATCTCAAGCGTGATAATTCCGCGTTCGGCGAGAGCGATTTGTCCCGTGTACGGACGCACGCCCGCGCCCGGAACTCTTAAAAGCGCGGGAAATTTCTGATTCGGATTTGCGCTCTTTGGAACTGCCAGAATGCCGTAAATCCGGCTGACTTTACTGATTCCCGTGCCGACGTTTTGAAAGCTGACGTGAAAGACATCCGCCTTCGACGTTGAAAGATTCGGCATCGGCTCAAGTTTCGCTTCCATCGGAATTTTCGCGAGAGCCGCTTTGCCGTCGTCCCAAAATTTGTCGAAATCTTTGGGTTCCGCGACGATCGGTTTGATCAGATCGGGACGAAATCCGGCGGTTGCCAAACCGCGATAAGTTTGCCCGCCCGTTTCCATCGTGACAATGCAGCGCAAAAATCCGGGTTCTTTGAGTGTTCCCGCTTCGATGGTAAATGGTTGCGCAGTAGTCGTCGTCGTTCTTTCGATCGTCGGCGGCATTTGCTCTAAACCGCACGAATATTTGACCGGAAGCCCTGCAACCTGACGATTATTGAGCGTCACGGCGACCGTCATTTTTACGGGTTGATTGAGCTGATACGTCCAATCGTCGCGGTCGGGCGCAACGCGAATCTGGTATGTTCCGAGATTCTCCGCCTGCGCCTGAACTCCGGAGCAATAAACCGCAAAAATAAAAATGAGTAGATAAAAACGGGCAAATTTCATTTTTCGTAATAATGTGCTTTTTCCTGGCATCTTTGCGTCTTTGCGGGAAACATTTAATCTCCTGCAAAGACGCAAAGGTGCGAAGCAAGCCGCTGAGTTTTCCCGCTAAAAAATAAATTTAATAGCGAACTGCATTTCACGCGCTTCGTTCGAGGTCAGACGCGGACGACCGACATCGGTGGTGTTAATCAGCTCGTTAAGCGTGATCGCCGGCGTGACGATGCCCGTCACAACGCCGCCGACAGTCGGTCCGACCGTGATCGTTTCGTTGATGTTCTGCGGCAGAATAAAGCCCGGAACCTGATAATTCGGGTGATTGAACACATTGAAAACTTCCCAGCGCAGCTGAAGTTTGGAGTTTTCCGTCACCCTGATATTTTTGAAAAGCGAAATATCAAAATTCTTGAAACTCGGTCCGATCAGAATATTGCGTCCGGCGCTTCCGTAAAGATTCGGATCACCCGGCGTGGTCACCGGACGACGAAAAGCATAAGGATTGAAAAGTAAACCTTCGGGCACGTTTTCATACGGGTCACTGACCAGATCGGGACGACCGTTTGCCGTATCAACCGTGCTGAAAACCGGCGTAAACGGACGACCCGAAAGAATCGTCGCAATGCCATTGATCTGCCAGCCGCCGAACAAAACCTGCGTTACGCCTTTCGCACGACCGAAGAATCTATTCCCGCGTCCGAACGGCAGATCATAGTTGAAGCTCGCCGAAAACTGGTGCGTGCGGTGATAATCTGCGAGCGCCCATTCGTTTCTGAAATCCTGCGTGTCCTGCGGATTGCGCTGTGAACCGGTCGTCGAATTATTCGTGTTCGAGTTTTGGTCCATCGCTTTTCCGAAAGTGTAGGACGCGAGCAGCGTCAGACCGTTTTTGGAGCGGCGGCGAATCGAAGCCTGAAGCGCGTTATAATTCGAGTTGACGCCTTGAATTTGATAAGTAATATCGCCGAGCGTCGGATTCGTCGCGGCAAAAGGTCGGCGCGTAACGGGTGTGTAAAGCGTGTAATTCGTACCGTTCGGAAGCCGTAAAACCTGCGAAGTGACGGCTCCGGTCGGAAGCGCAGGATTCAAATTATAGCGCATCCCGAGATGTCTCCCTTGCGAACCGACATAGCCGATCTCAAATGCCAGATCCTTGACGATCTCACGCTCGAAAGTCAGGTTATATTGATAAACTTCGGGCGTTTGCGAATCGGTCGGAATTCCCTGCGGAGTCGTCAAACCCTGCAAAGTTCCGGTTCCCGGAAACGGATTGTTGAATGAAAGAAGTAAAATGTTGGTCGAAACACGCGCGAACTGCTGGCGGAAAAGATACGGGTAATTATTCGCCAATTGCTGACGCGCCGGATTGATCGACTCCGTGCTGTAAAAAATCCCGACGCCGCCGCGAAGGACGGTTTTTCCATCGTTAAAAGGCTGCAGCGCAAATCCGATGCGCGGCGCGATGTTGTTTTTATCGGGTTGAACGAGACTGCCCGGCAAACCGAGCGATGCCGCATCAGTGCAAACCAAACCGGTCGCGTCGCTGATTGCACCGCCCGCGCACGCGCTAATTCCGAGCCCGGGAATAAAATTCGACAGACGGTTCGACCTTTCGGATAAAAACGGCGTGTAATCGTAGCGCAGCCCGAGATTCAAGGTCAGCCACGGTTTGACGCGCCAATTGTCCTGAGCGAAGAAACCATACTGCCAAGCCTGCAAATCCGCCGGTTCCGCGCCGAGCTGACGCTGCGTCGAATCGGGCAAACCGTAGAGAAAATCGGCAAACGAATAAAATCCGGTCGTTGCCGTATTGGTCGGATTCGTGTTGCGCCCGCGAAAACGAAAATCGCCGCGCACGTTTCGGATGTCGTTCTCGATGTAGTTCGGACGCACGACGTCAACTCCGACTTTTAGATTATGATTGCCGAAAATCGCCGTTACCGAATCATATATTTGAATGTTTTTGAACTTGAAATTAAACGGCGTGTTGGCGCTGTCGCCCGTGTCGGGAAAACCGTCGATGCGAATCGCCGGAAAACCTTGTAGTTCCGGTGTCTGTCCGGTCGGAAGTCCCGGAATGCCGAACAGCCCGATGTAATCCGTATCGCTGTTTTCGTTGACGGTTTTGTTGTTCTGAGTCAGATAACCAACGCGAAATTCGTTGATTAGATTCGCCGAAAACGTGTGCGTATCGCCAATCGCGTAAGAATATTGACGATAAGCGACATCGCGCCCGAATCCTTCGTAGCTCGCGCGTCCCGGCGGTGTCGGCGTATAGGAATTGCGATTGTCGAGCGCAAAACGGAAATACATATTATTCGAATTCGTGAATTTGTGGTCGATCTTGGTCGAAAACAAATTGCGTTTCAGATTTCCGATCAGAGAATTGCGGTAGTCAACCAGCGAACCCGGCACATTGGCAGCCGGCAGCCGCGACAGAATTTGCAGCGAAATCGGATTGGCGGGAACAATATTCGGAAAAGCCGGATTGACCGCGAACGGAATGACGTTCGGAGTCGGGCATTCGACTTTGGTCGCCGCGCCGGTCGTCGGGTTGCGCGAAATACATAGAACGCGGTTCGTATCGTCGGCATTTCCGAAAATTCCGTCGGCTCCCGCGCCGCGCACATTTCTGAAATCGCCTGTTCGCCACGCCGCATTCGGCGCGGTCGTTTGTCCCGATTGCGAACGGATTTCCTGCGTTCTTTCAAAGCTCGCAAAGAAAAACGTGCGGTCTTTTCCGCTGTTAAAAAACGGTCCGCCTTCGCCGAAATTCAAAAACGGCAGAGGTCCGCCGAGCGTTCCGCCGAATTGATGACGGCGCAGAGTTTTGTCCTCGTCGGGCGCGGCAAAAGTGTTCGTCGCATCGAAATAATCATTGCGCAAAAATTCGAAAACCGTGCCCGAAAAACGGTTTGTTCCCGATTTTGAAACGACGCTGATCTGCGCTCCGGCAAGCCTGCCGTACTCCGCCGAATAAGTTGAGGTCGAAACCTTAAATTCCTGGATCGAATCGACCGAAGTATTGACGCCGACCGAACCCTGCCGGTCGGAACGGTTCGTCACGCCGTCGAGAATAAAATTCGTCGAATCCGTGCGCGTTCCCGCCGCCGCCAAACCCTGTCCCTGATCGTCATCGGTCGGACGCTGGTAAATTCCCGGAACGAGCTTTGCCAGATCGGTAAAATCGCGCCCGTTGAGCGGCAGTTCCTGCACCTGACGCTGAACGATGACCTCGCCTTTTTCGGTCGTTTCCGTATTAACGACCGCCGGTTCGGCGTTGACTGTAATCGTTTCGCTGATATTTCCCGCTTCGAGCGTAATATCAACGCGGCTGGTCGTGTCGGTCGTCAGCGTAACGTTTTCGCTCTGCGCGGTTTTAAAGTTCGCCGCCGTAATTTTGATCGTATATTCGCCCGGCGGAAGCTGCGGAACGATGTATTCGCCATCGTCATTGGTGGTCGTGTTTTGCACGCGGTTCGTGCCGGTTTGCGTAATCACGACTTCCGCTCCGGCAACAATCGAGCCGTTTCCGTCAGTCACTTTGCCGACAATCGTCGCATTAAATGTTTGCGTTAACACATTCGCCGCAAAAAGGAGAATCACTGCTATCGTCAAAGAAAATTTGCTTGCCAGTCTGATTTGTTTTTTCATAAGTTTCTCCAAAATCTTTGTTAATCCATCAACATGCCGCCGTTGATCTCGATTGTTTCACCGCACAGGTAGCTTGCCGCATCGGAGGCTAAAAATGCGATCACCTGTGCGACTTCGCGGCTGGTGCCGACTCTGCCCATCGGAATAATATTGTTTGCAAAATTCGCCATCGCTTCGGGCGTTGAAAATGTTTCGTGAAACGGCGTATCGATCACGCCGGGCGAAACGCCGTTAACGCGAATGCCCTGACTGGCAAATTCCTTTGCCAAACCTTTGTTCATCGTGATCATCGCCCCCTTAGCCGCCGAATAATGGATCGAACCCGGCGCGCCGCCGTTGCGTCCGGCGATTGAGGTAACGTTGACGATCACGCCCGAACCTTTTTCGAGCATTTTCGGAATTACGGCTTGCGCCGCGAAAAATGCCGATTTAACGTTGAGCGCGAAAACTTCGTCCCAACGCTCTTCCGAAAGTTCGGCGGTTTTCAGTCTTTCGACGAGCGAACCTGCATTATTGACCAAAATATCGATCGCGCCCAATTTTTCTTCCGTCTCGCGAATCATCCGCGTAATTTCCGCATTTTTCGTGACATCAGCCTGCACCGCAATCGCGCGTCCGCCACCGCTCGTTTCGCTGACGGTTTGCGCACCTTCCGCGCCGCTCGCCGCGCCGAGCGCGTGATTTGCCGAAATCGCCGCAACTGCCGCATCGGCGCCCGCCTGATTCTTTAAATAACTGACGGCAACGCGCGCTCCGCATTCGCCGAAAAATTCCGCTGTCGCGCGTCCGATGCCCGAAGATGCGCCCGTTACGAGGACGACTTTTCCTGTAAAATCAAAATAATTTCTCATAATTCTCCTGTGATTTTGTTAAAAATAAATTTCTTACTGCCAGCTTCCGAGCGATTGATAAATCACGCTGTACGGAGCCGCGCTGCCTGACGAATAAACCACGTCAACCGTGCCGCCGTTGATGCGGTTAAACGACCAGCGAATGCTTCCCCAGGTGTTGAAACCGTCCGCCGTGATATCCGATTTGACCCAAACGCTTGTGCCCTGCGCTTTTTTGGCAAGCACGATTTTTCCGGTCGTCGGTTCTTCCGACGGGTAAGCCGCATCGTCCGCCGTTTCCGTCCAGACGATAAACTGCGAGCCGTAAGCGTTGGCGATGCTCGGGAAATACTGATTTTTACCCGAAGCCGCCGCCACCGTGACCGGCGCAGACCAGCTCGGACTCGTAAATTTCGAATATTTCACGACCGTTTTCGCCCCGGAAGCGGCATCTCTCTGCCGCCAGACGAGATGAATTTTGTTGCCCGTATCGATCGCTGCGCTCGCGTGCCGCTGGTCGTAAGTATTGGTCGCGCTGACCGCCGCCCAGCTCGAAAAAGTCGCGCCGCCGTCCGTAGAAGTCGCGTAAATGATGTTGATCTGGCTCGTTCCCGGAAGTTTGCTGTATGAAAAAACGAAGATTTTATCGTTTGAATCAACGACGATGGTCGGGCGCGATTGGCTCGAAGTTGTTTCTTTGACGTTGATCCACGAAGTCCAATTGTTCCCGCCGTTCGTTGATTTGATAAATTTGACCTGCCCGATGCGCTCGTGCGCCGCGTCGCGTCCTTCCCAAACGACGTAGATCTTGTCATTGCCGTCAATGTATATGACGGGATGTTCCTGCCAGTAATCCTGCGCATAAGTCGTTCCGTTATAAACGTATGTGTCGCTGTAGCCGGACACGAACGCGATATTTTGCGCCGTCGTCCAGGTTGCGCCGCCGTCAAATGAACGGCTGTATTTGACCTGCCGCTCGTTGCTCGCCGAGCTGCTGCAATTGCTGTCGAGCCCGTACCAGACGACGTGCAGAACATTTGCCGAATCAACCGCGATCGAGGGAACACGCTGATTGCACGCGCCCGAAATATTCGAGATCGAATTTCCGCCGTTCGCGACCGTCCAGCTCGCGCCGCCGTTCGTCGATTTTGAAACGTAAACCTGATACGCGCTGCCGAGTTTTTTGCGATAGGCGAGATACAAATTACCGCTCGTATCGCGGACGATCTTTCGACCGTCGGGATAACCCATCGCCTTCGGGTCTTCGACCGTGTTGACCGTCACCTGCGCCGAGACCGAGCTTATTGAAATGAAATTCAGAACCGTCAATAAAACGACTAAAACCAAACTTTGACCTTTGAACGACATATTCCCTCCCTTGTTTTTACTTGATTAAATTCCGGCTTTACCGGCTGGCGGCAAAGTCTTTTACCCGCTCGATTTTTCCCGCCAGCGCAAACAGAACAACGGTTCCGATCGGTGCCAGCAAACCGGCAGCGATCAAAATCGGCGTGTAGGAAAAACCGTCGACAACCCAGCCGGTCGTAAACGTGAAAATTATCGAACCGATTCCGGCGCCCATTCCGCCAAGACCGGCGACCGAACCGACCGCCGATTTCGGAAAGAAATCCGAAGGCAGCGTCTGCACGTTGTTGATCCAAACCTGAAAACCGAAAAGCACAAGCGAGATCATTGCGAGCGCAAACATCGCGTCCGAAGTGTAAGCCGCGATGATCCCGGCAGGCATCAGCAAACACGAAACTGCGATAATTACTTTGCGCGTTTTATCGACCGACCAGCCGCGACCGATTAAAAATTTAGCGAGCCAGCCGCCGAACAGACTTCCTAAACCGGCGGCGACAAACGGCATCCAGGCGAACGCGCCGATTTGTTTGAGATCAAAACCGCGCGCGTCATACAAATATTTCGGCAGCCACGTAATATAAAGCCACCAAACCGGATCGACTAAAAATCTTGCGAGCACGATCGCCCACGTTTCCTTGTATTTCAGCAAACTGGCGTAAGTCGGCGATTTTTCTTCGGCGTGATTCTGAACTTCGCCTTCTTCGATTAATATTTTTTCATTTTCGGTCAGCCATTTATGCCGGTTGCGCGGATAATAGAGGATCAGCCAGAAAGCGAGCCAGATAAATCCGAGAATGCCCGTAAAAATAAATGTCGTTTTCCAGCCGTAACTTAGTTGAAGCCAGATAATCAGCGGCGGCGCAATAATTGAGCCGAGCGCGACGCCGCTGTTAAAAATCCCTTGCGCAAGCGCGCGTTCACGCTGCGGGAACCATTCGGCGGCAGCTTTTGCCGCGCCCGGAAAATTTCCCGCTTCGCCGAATCCGAGCATAAAACGAAACGCGCTCAAACTTGTTAAGCCGCTTGCGAAAGCGTGAAGAATCGCGGCGACCGACCAGATGACGACCGAAAAAATAAAGCCTAACTTAGTGCCGAAACGGTCATAAATTTTTCCCGAAACCGCCTGACTGATCGTGTAAGCAACCAGAAACCACGTCGTGATTGCGCCGAACTCCGTGTTGCTTAAACCCAAATCTTTGGTAATCACCGGCGCGAGAACCGAAACCGTCATCCGGTCGATGTAATTAATGACCGTGATGAAAAAGACCAGACCGATAATCATCCAGCGAAGTCCGGAAAGTTTGAATCCGCCGATTTCGAGAGTGGCGGCATCGCCTGTATCTTTTATGTTTTTTTCTACTTCCATCATTAAAACCTTCCCTTGCTCGATAAAGCGTAAATTTACTCGCTTTCAATTAAACTTTTCCCCGCCGATAATTCAAAGCTTAGAGTTTTCGAACCTTTTTCAAAATTGAATTTAATAGTTTTGCCGTTTACCCGCACTGCCTTCGGCACAATTGGTATGACCAATTTTATCTGCGTATTTTTTGTGCTTTCCGCATTTCCGCGCAAAGCGTTCGATTGTGTTATTTGAAAACTTGCCGAAATTAATTGTGAACTTTGAAAGATCAGGTTTCCGTCAATTTTTACCGAGTTTGAGTTTTGAAAAATCAGCCGTTTCCAATTGCCTGTTTTGTCTTTTCGAAAGATCAGCCGTTCGCCGTTTGATTCGATATTTGCGTCTTTTCCGCCGAGTAAAACAAATTCTCTGTCGCCGTTTGCCCAGGCGATCTGCAAGCCTTTTTCGCCGTTTGAAAGCGCGGAAACCTGCGGTAAATTTTTCGCCTCTGCCGTCAAAAACGGCTGGAGAAAATGCAGAAATTCAAAGCTTGTTTGTTTTTGCGCGGAAACGGTTTGCAGCTGTACGCCGCGCTGTTCGGTGTCGCCTTTGTCAACGCTTCCCGGAAGTCCGCGCGCCTGGATCATCTGCGGCACAACCGTTGATTTCGCGTCGTTCGGCGTAATTCGCACAACACGCAAAGCCGCGTCTTTGTTGAGTAATTCCGCCTCGCTGCCGTTTACTTTAATTTCCTGGTCAGCGTTCAAAAGAAATGTAAAATCCGAAGGCTTTTCGGTTTCAAGCTCATCCCAAACGACAAAATAATCGGGCGCGACATAGAGAAAGTTGCGGTCGAATTTCTTGAGTCCCAAATCCGCGTAATAGCCGCTTGCCGCTTCGCCGCGCACGTAGAAATAATCGGTATTTCCCCAGGTTTCGGCGATGCGGATTTTATCGAGCCGTTCGTTCGGAATATTTTTAAACATTTCATAAACGCCGTCTTTTTCCTGCCCGCGATCGTTCACGAGAATCGTGTTGTGGTCGTCCGTGTTTTTAATGCCCAAATACCCCGTGTCGCCCGTCAGATACTTGCCGTTTGCGTAAATAATAAAACTGTTCGCGTCGGGATGCGCGTGTCCCGTGTTTTCGCGCCAATCGGGAATTTGTTTCGCTAATTTGGCTGCCGAATGACCTTCGGGCGGAGCGCATCGAAACGCAAAAGCCGTCGCATTGCGCGTCCAATCCGAGCGCCAGAAAACTGTGTCGTTATCGGGAAAATAAACCTGCGTCGGAATTTCTGACAGCGTGGCGGGTTTTAATTTTTCATCGTGATTAATAAAAGCCCACATCGGTTCGCGCGTTTCCAAAGTCGTTTCCTTGCGAATGAAATCGCCGACCGCTTGCGCCTGCGCGTCGCTGTAAATTCCTGCAAAGCGATACAAAATATCGTATTCGCCGTAGAGATTTTCGCGCTTGCTCGTGCCGTTGCGATTGAGTGCGCCGTCGCCGACATCGGCAAAATCAAAAACGTTTTCGCGATCGGGCAAAACGGAATGCATCGCAAAATATTTCATCTGCGCGAATTTCTGCTTCATCGGTTCGTAAAGATTCTCGCCCGTCGCCGCGAGATGCGCGTCAAAATAGCGAATCATCCAACGAAACGCGAAGCCGAAATAGTGAAAGCTTTCGTAAAAATAACCGTCCGCCGCAAATGTCAGCATCGTGCGGTCGAAAACCGCGCGTGCTAATCGCGCCCAATCTTTGGCTTCGTCCGATTCGTCCATCAAGGCATACGCCGCGATTGCCAAACCAGCCATCGGAATCCATGTGTGATTTTGGCTGTATGTGTATTTTTTACCCTTCTTAAATTTGAAATATTCATACATCAAACGCGCCTGTTTGATGAGCTTGTTTTTAACGATTTCCTTTTCCGAAGCGGTCAATTTATCGAACAACACGTCGTAAGCAAAAGCGACCGCATAAAGCAGGTGCGCGGGCGGCAGATCGACGTTCGGTTTATTGTAGGTGTAACCCCAGATCGGCATTTCGCAAGCGGCAAGCATCCATTTTTTCGCGGCTTCGAAATATTTTTCGTCCTGTTCGACGGTGTATGCAAAGCTCGTCTGAGCAATCTGAAACGCCAAATTATACTGCGAAATGCTGCCATCTTTGCGATTGTCGAGCCCGCTTTTATACAGATCTTCGTCCTTCGGGTCGGGCGGGTTTCGTTTCAATGTTTGAATGTCGGCTAAAACGGCTTGCCACAACTCGCGGTCTGCGCCTTTGGCTTTTTCACGCAGCTTCAGCAGATCGGAAGCGGTAAAAAATAATCGCGGATGAACATTTTTAAGCTCAGGACGCAAATTTACCGGACGGTTCAGCAATTCTTCGAAAGTCGGGATTTTTAAATCCTCAGATCGGGTTTGAGCAAAAACAAAAGGCGTTAAAAGCAAATGAAAAATGAACGGCAAAAAGAAAAACTTCTTCGCCGCCGAAAAATCTATGTTAAATATGTTAACGATAACAGATTTACTCATAATCAATTCGCTATTTCCGTCTTTATTCGATCAAACGGTTGAATTTCTGATAATCAATTCGCAATTAAGGATGTGTTCGCGCCGCTCTTCGATCTCATCGGTCTTGATTCGCTCTAAAAGCATTTCGGCGGCAAGCTGTCCCAGCAAATGCATCGGCTGCCTGACGGTGGTCAGTGCCGGCGCTGTGTGAACAGCTATCGGAATATCGTCAAACCCAACGATAGCAATATCTTCGGGAATCCTCAAATTCGATTCCTTGATTGCCGTCATCGCGCCGATCGCCGTAAAATCGTTACGCGCAAAAACCGCCGTCGGAGGATTTGGAAGCGAAAGCAGACGCTTCATTCCCTCGTAACCGATTTTTTCCGTCGAATATCCGGGCACTTCCGAGATCGCTTCCTTCGGACCCGTAACCAGGCGTTCGTCAACCGGAATTTTGTATTGTTCGAGCGCTTTCAAATAGCCTTGCAAGCGTTTCAGACTCGAACCGCCACTCAAAGTTGCGCCGATAAACCCGATCCGCCGGTGTCCGAGATCGATCAAATGGCGTGTTGCTTCGAAACCGCCGAGCAGATTATCGGTCGAAACAAAATCCACGTCCGCGTGCTGAAAATCGCGTCCGATGACGACGACCGGAACATTGCTTTCGACAATTTCCTTCAAATATTCGTCGCCGCCTTTGTTCGAGCGCGTCGCGACGATCAGACCGTCAACGCTGTGATTAACGAGCGCGCCGATCGCGGCAATATCTTCTTTCGCGCTGTGTTCGCTGATACAGATAAAAAGCGAAAAGCCCCGTGCCGAAAGGGTTTCACGCACCGCGTTGGCGAGTTCGGTCGAGTACGGATTTGAAATATCGCCGAGGACAAGCCCGATCGTTTCCGTGCATTGCCGTTTCAAATTCCGCGCCGAGCCGTTGCGGCGGTAGTTCAATTCTTTAAGTGCCTGCAAAACTCTTTCGCGCGTGCGTTCGCTAACATAGCCGTTCTGATTAACGACGCGCGAGACGGTCATCGGAGCGACTCCGACCGTCGCTGCAATATCGCTTAATGTCGCAGGCTTCTTTCTAGGCATTTTTTTGTTGGAACAAATGTAAAATTTATGTTAACGATAACTTGTTTATCATAAGACAGATTACAAATGCAAATCCTGATGAGGAAATTTTATAAAAAGTTATGGTTGCGGTGCATCTGCGCTCGGCGGAACGAGCCAGATTCTCGTCAGATAGACATCCGAATCGCTAAGCACGAAGGTAATTCTGTTTTTCGGAATTTTGTGAATTTCAATGAGATATTTTTCGATATTTGCCTGTCGGGCTTTTATTTCAGCGGGTTTCTGTTTATTTGTCAGATAGAATATGAAATGGACAGTCGCGTATTTTGAGAAATACTCGTCTTCTGAAAGTCTTGCGGCAACAGTATCGAGTTTGGCTCTTTCTTTTGCGAAAATAATTTTTCCGTATTCTTCAACCAGAATTGAACGGTAATCAATAGCAACCGAGCCGGTTTCGCTATCAACAGAAGCACAGGAATCTGGTAAACCAATGACCTCAAGCGTTGCCGTCACATTCGTATTAGGCTCGAATTTAACTTTTATTCGAGTCGTCCCCTGTCCTTCGAGAATTTCTCCGTTGGCTACCGCCCATTTGTATTTAATTTCATATTTTTCTGCTTCTTTGCTGATCGAAGCAGTAAAAATCATCGGTGCTTTCGGTTTGAAATCAACCTCACCTGAGACTTCGATTTTCGGACAAGACAGAGTTTGATTTATCTGCGCCGATGCGGCAAAGGCAGGGAAGAAAACGAAAAACAAAAGCAGCGGAAACTTTTTCATTTCCGCTACTTTACAATAAAACACGCCAAATTTGAAGATTTTTATCTTTTTTCGGGTCTGACAAGCAGTTTTCGTTTTGCCAGAACTTCCAAACCCGCACGGCGCGAGGTGATTTCGATATTGCGTTCTTCGACAACGCGGACATCGCTCAGAGCGCGTTTCGGAATATAAGTGATGACATAATTGGCATCAATGTTTTTAGCAATAAATTCTGACTTTTCGATCATCTCGGCGCGCGTTTCGGGCAAGATTAGCAAGCCGTTCGTGTCTTCCGAAAGCTTGGTCAGAGCCTTTTCGCTGTTCGACAGATTTTCGCCGCGTTCACGGATTTTGCGGATCATCGCGCGGTCGAGATTGATGGTCATGATGGGATAAGTTTGGGTCTGTCCCTGCACGGGAATGTCCGCGCCTGGCGGCAATGCTTTTTTCTGTGTTCCGCCGCCCTGCACCGATTTCATTCGTTGCCCGACGACGGTTTGTTCCATTTTCGTGTAGCTCAAAATATGAACATTGATGTCTGTCGCGAGCAGATTTTTGATCGCCTTGCTTCTTTCGGTTTCATCGCTCGTGCTGTCGAGACCGTCGGTGATCAAAACCAGATGACGATTTTCAAGATTCGATTTATCAAAAAATTTAACCGCTAAGTTCAAGGCTTCGACAAACCGCGAACGCTTGCCGAAATTGAGGTTTTTGTTGAGCGCGTCTAAAAGCTGAGATTTGTCATTCGTCCATTCGGCGAGAATCTTCGCGCTGTCGTTATACTCCAAAAGCGCGACCGTATCGTCGTCTTCTAAACCTTTTATCAGGGCTTTGGCGGTTTCACGCGTCGTCCTGAAATCCTTTGCCTGACGGTCTTCGCCGCCCGTATCCAAAACGATCAGAACAGTTGCGGGAATCCGCCGGACGCTCGACGCCTGATGCAAAACACCGTCTTCGTTAATCACCAGATCTTCTTTTTTGACGCCTGAAAAAAACTTTCCGGCTTCGTCAAAAGCCGAAATATTCAACTTGATCTCTTCGGTAAAGATCTTTTCGGGCTCATCATCGGACGGCGCGGGTGTCGGTCGCGGATTGGTGCGTCCCGATTGAGCATTCGTCAAAACGCTCAAAGCAAGGAAAATAAAGAAAAATTGCAGAAAAAATTTAGTTCGCGGCAAAAACATAAAACCTCTTAAAATACTGACTTCCAATTTATGATGCCGCAATTTTTGAAATATATGCTTTTTAACCGCGAAAAGATTTGTAAAGAGTTTGTTAAGTCTCACAAAACGGGATGTTTTTCGACAAACGCGACGAGATTTTTCGCGTAATCCTGAAAATTCGGACACGCCACGTTGTGCGCTTTGAGAAGCTCTTCGGAAACCTCTGTGTTGTAAGTCTGCTCCAGGAAAAAGTACGGCACGCCGTAATGCGGCAAGCCGGTCAGCACGGGCGAAAACGGCAGGTTCAGCGAAAATTCGACCAGCTTCGGCGGCGGCGTGACGACCGATTTTTTACCCGTTAAGGCATCGATGATCGCGTCGCAGATCGCGGCGGTCGAAAGCGGATTCGGATCAGCGAGCGCAATTGTTTTGCCGATCGCCTTTTCGTCTTTTGAAAGCGCGGCGATGCCTTCGACGACAAAATCTACCGGCACGAGATTGAGTCTGACGGTTTTGTTGCCGACATTGGTCAGCCTGAGCAGCGGCGCAAATTTTTTGTAGTAAAAAATGACGTAATAAATGCCGTCGTATTTCGCCGTTTCGCCGGTTTCGGAATCGCCGACGACGACCGACGGGCGAAAGATCGTGACAGGCAATTCGCGTTTGAGCTTTTCGACCTCCATTTCCGCGAAATATTTCGTTTCCTCGTAATAATTGCGAAATCCGGCGTCGTGTTCGAGCTCGTTTTCGAGAATTTCGCCCGTTCGTTTGCCCGCCACGTAGCACGTTGAAACGTAATTATAACGCCGCAGATTCGGCATTTTTTTGGCGAGTTCGTTGACGTTTTTCGTGCCTTCGACATTCACCCGGTAACCGAGATCTTTCTCAACCGCCAGATCATAGATCGCCGCCAGATGAAAAACGTCAGTCGTTTCCGCGAGCACGCTTTCCAGATCTTCTTCCGAGATCCCAAGATTTTCCCGCGTGATGTCGCCTTCGATCAGCGCGAAATTTTCGAGCGGAACATTTGTTTCTCCGGCAATTCTTTCAACGTCTTGCGCGGCTTTTTCGATAAAATTCGGCTGAACGAGCAGAAAAAATTGGGTGTCCGGTGTCGCCAGACGCTTGACGAGCCGTCCGGCGATGAAACCCGGAAAACCTGTTAAAAAAATTGTTTCGTTGAAACTCATAGAGGAAAATTATAACTGAATGGTCATTCATTTTGAAGTTGAAAACTGAATAGTCATTCATTTTTCAACTCTTCCGCGCGCTAAGTTTCTGAAAAATCAAGGGTGTTGCGACTTTTACAAGAGAACAGGCATTATGTTATGTTTTGGAAAACCCTGGAAAAGTACGGGTTTTAGAAAAAGGAATTTTTAGAAATGGCTGTCAAAAAAAAGGAAAAACAAGCGCAAGCGCAAAATTCTCAGGATGAAAGTGCCCCGGCAGTCGTTGAAGAAAATGCTCCGGCGGAAGATTTTCCCGCTGAACTGCGCGAAGCCGTCTGGTCGGTCGTTTCGTTCGACAAATGCGAAGCGAGCAATTTAACTTACGCGGAAGCCGAACAAAAACTCACGGAACTCGAAGCGCAAAAAGTTTCGGGGCTTTGTATCGTGACGGACGAAACCGCCGCACGGATTGCCGGTAAAAATTAATTGTCCGCCTTAAAATTCCAAAACAATCTTGCCGAAGCTCGCGTTTGATTCCAGATATTCGTGCGCCGTTCTGATCTCTTCGATCTTAAAAATCTTATCAATATTGGGTTTCAGCGCGCGGCTTTCAAAGAGCGGCACGACTTCTTCGGCAAATTTGCGCGTCGCTTCGGCTTTTTCCTGCGTTGAACGTGAACGCAAAACCGTACCGATGATTTTCAGACGCTTCGACATTACTTGCGAAAAATTAAGTTCGGCTTTCGAACCGCTCGTCGTGCCGACCAAAATTATTCTGCCCTTTAAATTCAAACTTTCAAGATTTGCCTGAAAATAAGCCGCGCCGACCAGATCCAAAATCACATCAACGCCGCCGTTTTTTTCTTTGATGATTCCGGCAAAATTCGCGTCTTCGCCGGTTAAAATTCCTTCGTCAAGCCCGAATTTTCGGCATTCTTCGAGCTTGTCCGCCGTGCGAGAAGTTCCGATAACTTTGATATTTCGCGCCTTTGCCAGTTGGAGCGCGGCGAGTCCGACACCCGAACCGACGGCGTGAATCAAAAGCGTTTCGTTTTCCTTCAGCGCGCCGTTTGTAAAAATCGCATCGTGTGCCGTGATAAAGGCTTCGGGAATCGAGGCAGCTTCCGTGAAACTTAAGTTTTCGGGAATGCCAGCGAGCAAGGATTCGTCCGACAAAAGAAATTCGGCTTGCGCGCCGCCGGCGGTAATGCCGAAAACGCGGTCGCCCGTTTTGAAATCCGTCACTTCTTCGCCGGTTTCGGCAACTTCTCCCGCAAATTCCAAACCCAAAATTCGTTCGGGAAACCCTTTCGGCGCGGGATAAAAACCTTTGCGCTGCAAAAGGTCGGCGCGGTTTAATGCCGAGGCTTTCACATTCACTAAAACTTCTTTGCCCGCGGCGCGCGGCGGATTTTCGACTTCGCGGATCTCGAGATTTTCCGCGCCGCCGAATTCTTTGACATAAACTGCTTTCATATAAATTAGCCGCGGATTAACGCGGATCAACGCGGATTTATTCAACAACTTTATCCGCGAAACCCGCGTTAATCCGCGGCAAAATAAAAATTACGGTTAAATCTACTGTTTCGCCGAACGCTTTGCCATGTTCATCAATTCATCGGGCATCCATTTATCGAGGTTTTTCTTTTCGGCTTCGGCGATGCCTTTGTCGCGGTTGCGCCATTCCTTTTCGGGCGCATCTTCTCTGCCGGACTGTTTCGGGTAATTTTCAACCTGTTCGAGACTGATGATGATGCCCTGCGCGATTTCTTCCCAGTCTTCGGTTTGGATTCCGCGCAAAACGACGGGAAGTCCGGCGGTCCAATCTTCTTCGGGCGCGATGTTGTCGTATTCGGGAATCGTCAAAAATGCGGGCAGAGGAAACGGTTTGCCCGAAAATTCGCTGACGATTTGCGATTTAATGCTCCTCACATCCGCACTCGGATTTGCTGTCCTGATTTCCAGTGCACGGCGAAAAATATCGGAAACGGTGGTTTGATTGCTCATTGTTTTTACGTTGAAATCTCCTGTGATTTTCTACTAATAAATTACACTCTTTACAAAGTCAAAGCAAAACGGCGCATTATCGAGCCAAATATTTTGTTGTTTTTATGCGCAGAATTCGTGTAATCCTGGGCAATGCCGTCAAAGTTTCGAAGTCAAAGGGACAAACTCCTTCAATGTAAAGCTGTAATTTGACATAATTTTGACAGGAAATAAATCCGACAGCCATAGTTTGCCGGTCTTTCGGCAGTAAAAGACCGGCTCAAAAATAACCGAAAAGAATTACGGATCGATCTGTTTTACCTTTACAAAACAAAAACCCGGAATCTGATTATTGCCTGACCCAAACAACGCCGTCCGACCAATGGATTTCCAGCCCGTCCTCGGACACCGTTCCATTTTTCGTGGCAAAATCCTGCGCGGTAACTCTGCTGCCCTGCACGATTCCTCTCGATCGTGCCGTGCTGCCTTTCAGGGCTTTGATCGAAAGCGTCGTCCCGTTTTGAGTGATTGACCAGACATAGGGCGACTTTGTGCCGTCGTCATAGTAACCGACCCAGGTTCCTTCGAGATTCCAATCCTTTGCAATAAAGGTCGAGGTTGCCTTCCCGTTTTTGTAAAAAAGCGTGAGCGTGTCGATTTGCATGAGATTCAAACTCTCCCATTCGATGAATGCTCCGTTGGCGTCCTCGATCCTTAAATCCCAGAATTTATCCTTCTCTTTTCTCGAAAAACTTATATCCAAACTTTCGCCGTTAGCCAGCGTATCGACGCCGAGAATATCATTGCCCCAGACATCGGCGTTATGCGGCGTCACATAAAGCGCGTAAATCTCCACGCCGGTTTTATTCACCAGAGTAAAATCCTGTGCCGCCTGCGCCGAAACTTCCGTTGTTGAAAGCAGCGAAAAGGCTCCGACCGCCACCAAAATTACCAGTATATTTTTAACTATCTTTTTCATTTTTTTCTCCTGATCTGTATTTGATCAAACACCGAAATGCCTTTGTTTTGACTATTGCCGCATCCGTTTCAAGCGACATTCGCCAAATGAGGCGCGGGCGGCAAATACCGCTTGTTGCCCGCACCTTTCAAGGACGTTTTATTTTAATTGCCCGCTTTGAACACACGGACGAGCTCAGCCGGAAAACTGTCGGCAACACCGTTTCCCTGACCCGGAATATTGAAAAGCCCGGTCTGGCTGACAACGACCTTCCCCGGCGTTCCTTCGTCAACGCCGAACGCCGTCCGCAACGGACCGCTGCCCTGAAATCGTGCGCTCAGTGACAAAAAATCAATAGCAACCAAATCCGGCAGCGGATCGCCGGGATGTTCGATGATGAACTTGACCTGAATCATTCCGCTGGCGACCGCCGATTGCAGTTCTGGATGACCGAAGAGTTCATTTGAATTAAATCCCAGGATCGCAGGAGCGGGAAATCCCGGCGGAACCGGCTGAGTATTATCGCGCGCGACAACGTAGGTATTGGCGAAATGTTCAATAACTAAAATTTCCGCCGTGCCGTCCGGCAGGTCGCGCTCGGTCACGGTGCCGCTGAACTCCGGGTTAAAGACGGGTCCGCCGTGCATGGTAATGCAGTTTCCGATCTTCCCCGAATAATCGGCGCGGGCAAAGGTTGCAAAATCAGGCGTTAACCACCCCGTAACCGATGCCGCACAGTTCGACGGATTAACAGAACTGCCCTGCGCCGAGAGCCAGTCCGAAAATGGTCTCTGCCGCGTTCCGGCGGCGCTGACCTGCATGATTGCCAGAACGGTCATGACCAGACCGATTAAGACGAAATTTTTGATTGTTAAATTAACTTTTTTCATTTTCTTCTATTTTTCCTATTTAGTTTTTCTTCGACTATTTCCCTATAAATTGGGTTCTCTACCTGCCTAAACGACATTTCGAGAGAAAAAGTGTCATCGTCCGTGAAATCTTTTAACGCTGTGCAATATTCGGTTGATAATTGGAATCAATTTTCGGTGTTTTATTCTTTTATTTTTAAGTTTTTTGTATATAATCAAGGGAGAAAATCCCCGCACAATTTATGGTGAACGACAGTTCTCATCAGATTACGCTTCTCCTGGTTGATTGGAGTAAGGGCGATGAATATGCCCTTGAACAGCTGATGCCGCTCGTCTATGAAGAACTGCGCCGGATGGCGAGAAATTATATGCGCCGCCAACCGTCGGGACATACTTTTCAAACGACCGAGCTGATTCACGAAGCCTATTTGAAAATTTCCGCCGGCGAAGAGAAACAATGGCAAAACCGGGCGCATTTTTTCGGTGTCGCGGCAAAAGCGATGCGCCATATACTGGTTGATTATGCGCGGTCTAAAAGCCGGCACAAACGCGGCGGCTGGCAGGATCGAATAACCTTTATCGAAAACGCCGCGGTTTCAAGCGGACGCTCGGAGGAAATCGTCGCGCTCGACGATGCGTTGAATCAATTGGCGGTTTTGGATGAACGGAAAGTCCGGGTCGTTGAGATGAAGTTTTTCGGCGGTTTGAAGACGGAAGAAATCGCCGGACTGTTGAAAGTTTCGCCCGAAACCGTCAAACGTGATTGGAGCTTTGCCCAGACATGGCTGCTGCGCGAATTGGGAAAGTAAAATACACCCGATCATCTTAACTTTGCGGATTGGCGGATTGGGGGGAACCATTTTTCGCGGCGTCGAATATTTTCAAAGGAATTATTTCGCGCAAAGATGCCGGAAAAAGTTTTGTCTTCAAATAAAAACAGTGTATTAAATTGTTCAAAACACTAAATTTGTTCTATCATTACGTCTTTCACGAACAAGCGGGTATCAGAGGGATTGAGTTATCCGTATGGACGCTGAAAGACTAAAAAGAACAGAAGAAATTTATCACGCGGCGATGGACGTTTTGCCCGCCGAACGTCGATCGTTTTTGGACGAAATTTGCGCGGGCGACGAAGATTTGCGCCGCGAAGTCGAATCACTGCTCGCCGTTAACCGAACTGCAAATAATATTTTTGACACGCCGCCCGAATCGCTCGCCGCTGAAATGTTCTCACACAAGGAAGCAACGGCGAATCTGGCAGACAAAGAAATCAGCCATTACAAAATCATCCGCCTTTTGGGCAGCGGCGGAATGGGCGAAGTTTATCTCGCCGAAGACACGAAACTCCGCCGCAAGGTCGCTCTGAAATTACTGCCGCCGCAATTTTCCGCCGACACGGAACGCAAAAAGCGTTTTGAAAAGGAAGCCCGCGCCGTTTCCGCGCTCAATCATCCGAACATCATTACGATTTACGAGATCGAAGAAGCCGAAAGCTTCAGTTTTATGGCGACCGAATTTATTGACGGGCAAACTTTGCGCGAGCTTCTGGGCGAAAAACCTTTTTCGTGGCAGGACACTGTCAAAATTGCCATACAGATTGCCGGCGCACTGGAGTCGGGGCATTCGGTCGGCATCATTCACCGCGACATCAAGCCCGCCAATATTATGATTCGCCGTGACGGAATCGTGAAAGTTCTCGATTTCGGTCTGGCAAAACTGACCGCGCCTGATTCGGGCGATTTTGAAACCCGCGACCACACCGCGCCGAACCGCGTGATGGGAACGATCAACTATATGTCGCCCGAACAGGCACTCGGCGAACGGATCGATGCGCGAACCGATATTTTCAGTTTCGGCGTTGTGCTTTACGAAATGCTGACGGGCGAGCTGCCGTTTGCGGGCGCGTCGGACGCGGCAATTTATAACGCGACGATTCACAAAACTCTGCCGTCCGTCTGCGAATCGAACAACCAGATTCCGGCGGCTTTAGACCAGATCGTCAAACACGCCCTGGAAAAAGACCGTGAGATGCGCTACCAAACCTTTGCAGATTTACGCGCCGATCTGAAAAGCCTCCTGCGCGATTCGCAAACAAGTTCATTCGATTATGCTTTTTCGAACAAATCCCTTCGGCAGACCGACCCGAACAAAAAGACTCCGCCGACCGGAGCGAATGATGAGATCGCGGCGAAATCAAGAATATCAGCGGTTTGGCTGATCGCGCCGCTTTTGATTTTGGGATTGGCTTTTGGCGTTTACTGGAAATATTTTTATGTTCAGGATTCGGCGGTCACCAATTTTCAATCGATCAAACTGGATGTTCTGACGGCGCACGGATTAGCCAAATCGGTGGCGATTTCGCCCGACGGAAAATATATTGTCTATGCCAAAAACGAGGACGGAAAACATAGTCTCTGGCTTCGGCAAACCGCCAGTGCAGGCGATACGCAGATCGTTCCGCCCGGAAACGCGAAATACGATTTTCTGAGGTTTTCACGCGACGGGAATTTTCTCTACTTTGTCGGCGTCGAAGGCGAAGGTCAGCCGCCGTCGCTTTATCAAATGACGACGCTCGGACGCAATCAGCGCAAAATAATCAGCGGCGTTGACAGCCAGATCTCATTTTCACCCGACGGCAAAAACATCGCTTTTATCAGAGTTTCGGAAGGCGATAATTCAATTATCATCGCCGATGCGGAGGGCACAAACGAACGCATTTTAAGAACCCGCAAATACCCGGAGGTTTTCGGGGATGAAGTTTCGTGGTCGCCGGACGGCAAACTGATCGCGGTTCCGACCCTGACGCGCGGTGCGACCTACGCGGGCGGAATGGCGGTCGTCGATGTTGCCGCGGGCGTCGAAACGCGGATTCCCCTGAAGGAAGAAAAATTGCTCCGGATCAGTCAGATCGCGTGGGTGAATGATGGAAAAGGCTTGATCTATACGCCGTATGCGGCGGATATGGGACAGCGTTACCAGATACGCTACGCGGCTTTTCCGGGCGGAGAAATTCAAAATGTGACAAATGATCTTTCCAGTTATGAAGATTTCAGTTTGACTGCTGATTCGCAAACAATGGTTGCTGTCCAGCGCGAATATTCGATGGGAATCTGGCTGACGCCGGAAAATGATTTTACGGCTGCTGTCAGCATTAATTCAAAAACCGCCGCAGACGACGGGGAACGCGGTGTTGCGTGGACTAAGGACGGCAAGATCGTTTTTGTTTCGAGCGAAGGCGGCGCCCAGAATATCTGGCGAATGGATGCGGACGGCAGTAATCCAAAGCCTTTAACCACCGACTATAAAGTAGGAAAAATGCTGCCGACGCTTTCGATCCGCGGCGATTCGATAACTTATTTCAGCCGGGCAACCGATCCTGTTACGAAAGAGTTACTGCCCGGCAGCACTTTTTTTCAGATGGATTCCGACGGACAGAATGTGCGACGTGTGGTAGAGGAAACCAATTTAGCTTTTACGGCGGCTTCAGCGAATGAAGATTGGGTAGTTTACACAAGCCGGGCAGACGGCAAATTTCGAATCTGGAAAGTTCCGCTCAAAGGCGGAGATGCCGTCAAATTAACGGAGGTCGATTCGATCTCGCCGGTAATTTCCCGCGACGGCAGATCGGTCGCTTATTTTATCAACGAAAAAGGTAAACCTCTGAGGCTCGGCATTATCCCGATCGACGGCGGCGCTCCGCTAAAAACCATTGAATTACCCGTGACCACAAACGCGGACGCCGGCATTGCGTGGAATAAAACCGGCAACGGAGTTCTGTTCGTGAACACGCTCGGCACAACCTCAAATATTTGGACGCAGCCGCTCGACGGCGCCCGTCCGACGCCTTTAACCGCTTTCAAAGAATTTCAGATCGCCGCGTTTGCGCTCAATCCGGAAGGTAATCGATTGGCTGTCGCCCGCGGCTCGCGCAACCGGAACATTGTTTTGATAAAAAATATCCGCAGCCGAAGTTTGTAACTTTAAAGCAGAAAGCTGACGCGCTTAAAAAAATTCCAATTGATGATCTTTTTCGCGAAGTTTTGTTGTTTATAGAGACGAGAGAATGGCAGATCGACGCGAGAGTTCCGCCTTGAATCCTGTTCAACTAAAGTTTTTTTATTTGACAACTTAAATAAGTTATAATTCGTCTTAAGCCTATCGGAAATCACCGCTAATCAAAGATCGTGCAATTTTCGAACAGGCTTATAAGATAATTTATTTAAGGTTTTGGCATCTGAAAAGTTAGTCTTTCGACAGGAGTCATCGAAAAATGAAAACAGTTTTATTATTCGCAATATTGCTTTTGAGTTTTACGTTTGCCCAGGCGCAGCACGAGTACGCGCCTTTGGCGGAAAAGGAAGTTAAGTATAAAGATTGGACATACAAACAAGTTCGCGACGGTAAAGAGTTGAATTTGCTGAAGGCGACGAAAGGCAAAAAGCTCGTGATGGTCGTTTATTTCGCGCCATGGTGCCCGAACTGGAAATTGCAGGCTCCGGTCGCCGAAAAACTTTACGAAAAATATAAAGCCAGCGGTTTTGAGATTATCGGTGTCGGCGAATATGACACGGTCGACGCGATGAAGGCGAGTCTCGATAATTTCAAAATCACTTTTCCGGTCGTTTACGAATCCGAATCCCGCGACGCAAAGCAGACGACTCCGCATTTTACATACCGCAGAACGACGAGCGACACGCGCAACTGGGGCTCGCCCTGGAGCATTTTTCTCGTGCCTTCGCAGTTAAAATCGAAAGGCGAATTCCTGACGGAAAAAACCTTCGTCGTCAACGGCGAATTGATGGAAGCCGAATCGGAAGCCTTTATCCGCGAAAAATTAGGCTTGCCGAAAGAAGAAAAGAAAGCGGAAGTTTCGGTCAACAAACCTTCGGAAGTCTGCGATCCGTCCACGTCGAGTTTACGGAAACCGTAAACAGAGGGATGAAATATGAGGGATGAGGGATGAATGTAAATCTTACTTTCATCCCTCATCCTTCTGACTTCTGCCCTCAATTTACGGCATCGCCGCTAGCGTGTCAGCCAGTTTTTGGACAACTTGAACCAAAACTTTTCCCGAATCGTTAAATTTTCCGCTTTTCGCCAAATCTTCCGACTGCGTTGCCAGATCGGTCACGCCCTGAATCTGAAAAAGATAATTTTTGATCGATGGCTTTGTTCGAAAATCGACTTCGAGCGCGGCAAGTCCGGCTTTCAGATTGACGATAGTCTGAATGATAGTTTGTTTTTGCTGGGCGAATTTATCGAGCTGGGCTTTGGACATCTTTCCAGCTTTTGCATCCGCCTCTAAAGCTTCGATAGCACTGGCGGCACCGCCGAGCTTGAAGGTAAAACTCACCACGTTCATAAGCTGATCCGAAACCTTTTTCGCACTATCTTTGATTTCAAGCGAGTTGGTCGTGGTTGTTGTCGTCGTCGTCACCGGCTTTTTGGTGACAGGCTTTTTCCTTTGCGCTTCGGCTGAAGCGGCAAAAGTCAGTAAAACGGCTAAAACTAAAAATGTAATTTTCGATAAATATTTGTTTGTTTTCATATCTCACCAGTCGAATAGTAAATTTGTTCGTAAAATTTTATCATAAAAGAGATGCAAAAAAGACTTTTGGAAGTCCGCCGTCTTGGTCGCATTGGATACAAAGACGGTTTGGAACTGCAAAAAACGCTCGAAACAGAGGTTATCGCCGAAAGAAAACGCGATTATCTTTTGCTTCTTGAGCATCCGCACACCTATACGATCGGGCGGCGTTCGAGCGAAAACGGCGTTCTGGCGAGCGCGGAAATCTTAAAGACGATCGGCGCGCAAATTTTTGAAACGAACCGCGGCGGCAAGGTGACGTATCACGGCATCGGGCAGCTCGTCGGCTATCCGATCATCAATCTGAGTTCGTTCAAGGAAGACGTGCATCTTTATGTGCGCAATCTCGAGGAAGTTTTGATCCGCACAATGAAGGATTTCGGGATCGAAAGTTTCAGAATCGAAGGTTTAACGGGCGTTCACACGACCGAAGGCAAGGTTGCGGCAATCGGCGTTCATTTAAAACGCTGGGTGACGACGCACGGTTTTGCGCTTAATGTGAATACGGATCTGAGTTATTTCGACTGGATCATCGCCTGCGAAGGCGAACCCGTCACTTCGATGGAAAGACTTCTCGGGCGCGAACTTGATCTTCGGGAGGTCGAGGACAGAATTATCGAAAATTTTGCGAAAGTCTTTGAATTCGAGAATATTAAAGAACTGCAAAAAGCAGTCACTGTTTGATTTTCCTTTGCATTTTGGCGTTTTCGCGGAGATTTATTCTTTCCCGCAAAGACGCCAAGATGCAAAGAATTTGAGAAGACATTGGAGGAATATGAAATTTAAAAAATTATCAATCGCAATCATCGCATTTGCCGCTTTGACGGCTTGCAATAATACGGCGACGAACGACCATTCGAATATGTCGAATATGGATCATTCGAATATGAATATGTCGAACACGAATTCCGCGCCGGCTGGTCCGCAGAATTTGTCGGAAGTTCCGCGTCCGCAGAAAATCGCCGATATGATGCGCGAACGCGGCGAGCAGGACGCGGCAAAACCGGTGCTGAAAATCGTCGAGCCGAAAGCCGATGCGACCGTCAATTCTTCGACCGTCAAAGTAAAGTTGGAGCTTTCGGGTGATTTGAAAGGCTATAAACCGATGAAGGATATGACGACGCAGATGGGCAATCATATTCACGTCATTCTCGATAATCAGCCGTATGAAGCCTATTACAATCTGGACGAAGAGTTCGAACTGCGCAACGTTTCGGACGGCGCACACACCTTGCGCGTTTTCCCTTCGCGCCCGTGGCACGAAAGCTATAAAACGGAAGGCGCGTTTCAGATGGTGAAATTTACGGTCAAGAACGGCGGCGGCGATTCGAACAAACCGACGACGACCAATTCGGGCAGCACGATGGCGAATTCGAACGCGAACACCAAACCGACACCCGAAGGCAAAGATATGCAGGCTTCGACCGCCGGAACGGTCGATAAGGAAAAACCGCTCTTGACCTACAGCCGACCGAAAGGCGAATACAAAGGCGCGGACACGGACGCAATTATGATCGATTTCTGGCTCGTCAACGCGAAGTTGAAAGACGGCGGCGGCGATTACCGCGTGAAATATTCGGTTGACGGCGGCGAAGCGAAATTCATCGATAAATGGGAACCGATCTGGCTAACGGGCTGGACGGCGGGCAAACACAAGATCAAGCTCGAACTCGTCAACAAAGACGGGAACCTCGTCGATAACGGCGGCTACAATTCGACCGAGCGCGAAATTACGATCACCAAGTAAATTTTACCGGCAGACGAAAGCAAATAGTCGATAAACGAAAGCGAATAGTCGGTCGAATAAAGTGTTTCGGCGCTCGACAAAAGTGTTTCGGCGCTCGACTTTTTGCTTTCGGCGACCGACTATTCGCTTTCGGCGACCGACTTTTTTGATTCGGCGACCGCCGAAAGTGATTTGGCGACCGACATTTTTACTTTGTCGAACGAAAATTTGCATTTGTCTTGATAAAAAGCCGTTTTTCTTTTAATCTCACATTTTTAGTTTTATTTAATATTATTTTATTGGAGTCTATTTTTAATATATGCGACGTGATACAACTTCGTGGTTCAGCCACAATTTAGGAATGGATATGCCGCTCGTGGCTTACGGTCACGCGGGTTATCCGCTGTTGATGTTTCCGACCGCCGCGGCGGATTATCTTGAATACGAAAGGTTTCATTTGATCGATGCGATCAAATATTTTATCGATAACGGTCTGATTCGCGCTTACTCGATCAATTCGGTCAACAAATACAGTTTGCTCAACCGTGAATCGCATCCGGGCTGGAAGGTCGAAATGCTGTCGCGCTATGACAAATACGTGATGGAAGAAGTTTTGCCGCTGATCCGCAACGAATGCGGCGAGGACGCCAAACCGCTCGTGACGGGCGCATCGCTCGGCGCATTGCTCGCCGTCAATACCTATTTCAAACATTCCGACAATTTTCGCGGCGTGATCGCGATGAGCGGAAGCTACGACATCTACAATTATCTGGAAAGTTATTACGACGACAACGTCTATTACAACAATCCGATGATGTATCTGAAAAATCTCAACGACGATTACCATCTGCCGCGTCTTCGTGAGGCTGATTCGATCGTCATCGCGACCGGACAGGGAAATTACGAAGCCCCCGACCGCAGCCGCGAATTTTCCGCGCTTCTTCATTCCAAAGGAATCCCGCATTTACTGGACGTTTGGGGACACGACGTCGCCCACGATTGGGTCTGGTGGCGCAAAATGCTGCCGCATTTTCTGGGCAAATTTGTCAGTTAAAATAATGTAGGGGCGACGGCTTGTCCTCACCCGATGCGTCGAAAGACGCAAACAAAGTCTCAAAATACTCAATATTGATTCGAAGCGAAACGTTTTTTCGCTTCGCTCATCGGGCAGGGACAAGCCGCTGCCCTTACAACGATTAAAAAAGGCAAAATCTTGTAAGTCACAAGATTTTGCCTTTTTATTTTCTACTTTTACTTCTCTAACCGTCGCCCTTTTTGCCCTTGCGCGTGGTGCCTTCGATTTTCGGCTTTTCGGGCTGGGTTTCCTTTTTCGGAGTCGGCGCCGTGCCTTGCTTGATATTCGGTCGATCATCAGTGCGCGGCGTATTCGTCGTCTTCGGAATCGTGTCGGTCGGAGTCGTATCCGTCGGCGTGGTCGTGTCCGTCGGCGTGGTCTCGTCAGTCGTTCCCGTCTTACTCTTAATGGTTGACGGCGTGTAGTTGCCGAGCTTTTTGCCTTCCTGTTCGGCTTTTTCAAGCATTTCCTGCTGGTCGCGCTTCATTTGTTCATTAGCACGTTTGACCTCGGGCGGCATCGGCGGAATGTCCGGGAAGGTGTCTTTCTTCTTGTCCTTCATAAACGGGATCATAAAGGCGTTAAAATACGGCAATGCGCCGTGTCCGCCCGTCATACTGTTGCCGAGATTTTCCTTCTTCAGGGGATTTCCCATCCAAACGCCCGTCACATAAGTCGGCGTGTAGCCGATAAACCAAACGTCCGTGTGGTCGTTAACGGTTCCGGTTTTTCCGGCGAGCTGATGACCGCTCGCGTTGGCGCCCGAAGCCGTTCCGCCGGCGGCGGTGACGCCGCGCATCATATCAACCATCGTCAGGGCGACATATTCGCTCGTCACCTTGAATGATTTCTTGTCCCATTCTTCCAAAAGGCTTCCGTCACGGCTCATCACCTTGCGAATCAGATGCGGCTGAACGCGGATTCCTTTATTCGGAAAAGCCGAGTAAGCCGAAACCATTTCGATCAGCGAAGCTTCGGACGCGCCCAATGCCGACGGCAGACTCGGCGCCATCGGATTGGTAATGCCGAACCGCCGCACCATCTGCGCGCCCGTTTGAATTCCGACCTGTTCGAGCAGATGCACCGCCGCCAGGTTATAAGATTTCGCGAGCGCAATTTTCATCGGAACGTTCGGATGACTCAAACTTCCGTCGTAATTATGCGGCTGCCAGCCGCCGCGTTTGATCGGCGCGCCGCTGACCGTCGAATCCGGCGTCATTCCGTTTTCGACCGCCGCGGTATAAATAAAGGGTTTATAAGACGAACCCGTCTGACGCAGTCCCTGCGTCGCGTTGTTGAATTTGCTGGTGTGGAAATCGTAGCCGCCGACCATCGCGACGATTTCGCCGGTATGCGAATTGATGCAGACGATTCCGGCTTGAACTTCCGGCACCTGCGTCAGTTCGACCTGCAGAGTCTGCTTATCGCTGTCAGATTCCTTGACCAGGAATTCACACAGGAATCCTTCTTTCAATTCGTCTTTCGGCTGTTTGCCGCTTCTGCCCATATCTTTGGAAGTGACGATTGCCGTAAATTTGCCGAAACGAACCGTTGCTTCATTTTTCGCCGTATCGACTTTCGTGACCAAGCCTTTGATGTACTCGCCTTTTTCGTATTCGTCGCCAAACCAGTCGGCGTGTTTATACGAAGTCAGTTTGCGCTGAATTTCTTTTTGATCGGTGAGCGGCTGTTCGTTGTCGTCAACCAGAATATTCTGATAATCGGAACGCCACGACTGGCTCCGGTCATAGGTGCGCAAACCTTCGCGGACGGCTTTCGTCGCCAATTTTTGAGCATCGACATTGATCGTTGTATAAACCTTCAAACCGCCTTGCGCAACCCGTGTCGTGTATTTGTCTTCGAGATATTTGCGGATCTCTTCGATCGGATAATCCCACGCCGTCGATTTCGGCTGTGATTGATAATAAGCCGTGTCCGCCAGTTTGATCGGCTTGGCTTTCGCCGCATCGACCTGCGCCTGCGAATATCTTTCGGGAAAATATTTCGCCATCTGGTCAAGCACGATGTTGCGCCGTTCGAGCGCCTTTTCGGAATTGCGCGTCGGCGAATATTCAGGCGATTTCGGAACTGCCGCCAAAAGCGCGGCTTCTTCCAAACTCAAATCCTTGAGCGATTTGCCGAAATAAGTCCGTGCGCCCGCCTCGAATCCGTAGGAACCCGCGCCCAAAAAGACGTAGTTCATATACATTTCCAGAATCTGCCGTTTGGTATAAAACCGCTCGATCTGCAGGGCGACCATCCATTCGTTGACCTTGCGCGTCAAGGTCTGGTCTTTATAGAGAAAAAGGTTTTTGGCAAGCTGCTGCGTAATGGTCGAAGCGCCTTCCATTTTACCGGTCGTAATGTTTTTAAAAACCACCCCGGCAATGCGGTAAGGGTCGATCCCGATATGCTGGTAGTAACGCGAATCTTCGACCGCGATCAGCGCGTCTTCGACGTTTTGCGGAATGTCCGATTCCTTGATCGGAATCCGTTTTTCGATCGCAAATTCGGCTAAGATCGTTTCCCCGTCGTCGGCATAGATCGTCGTCACCTGCGGCGGACGATAGGTTGCCAGGGCGGAAACTTCGACCGAATATCGCGAGTTGTTGAGATAATACGAAGCCAGAATTCCCGTTAAACCGCCCGCCGCCAAGGCGAGAAAAAGCGCGGTCGGAAACCATAAATATTTCCAGAATCCGCGCTGTTTTGATTCAACCGATTTGATTTCTTTTTCAACAATCTTTCTTTCTCTTGCCATAACTTCCTCTAAAACTGTCTCAAGTCCCAAGTCTCAAGTTCCAAGCGACATTATAAAACTTGGGACTTGAGATTTGGAACCTGGGACTTACCTAATTAACAAATCTTCTCATTTTTACGCTGATAACAAAACCGATGGCGATAAATGTTGACAGGATCGCCGAAAGTCCCGCGCTCATCAGCGGCAGCGGAACACCGATCACGGGCAAAAAGCCTAAAACCATTCCGATATTCATAAATATCTGGAAGGTCATCCCGCCCGCAATCGCCATGATCACGAGCATCCCTTGCCGGTCGGGCGATTCGCGCGCGCCCGCGACGAGCCTCGATAAAAGAATCGCGTAAGCCAAAAGCAGCGAGATACAACCGACAAAACCCGTATTTTCCGCCGTGACCGCGAAGATAAAATCGGTATGCGGTTCCGGCAAAAACTTGAGTTTCGCCTGCGAAGTTTCGGTGTCGCCCTTAATTCCCGTCAAACCACCTTTGCCGACTGTGATCATCGATTGGATCGTATGATACGCATAACCGCGCGGATCGGCGTTTTCGGGATCAATAATAACCTCGATGCGTTCGCGCTGGTAACCTTTTATTTTGCCGGATTTGACGCCAGCCCAGTAAGCAACAGGCAATAAAATTGCCCCCAAAACGATTGTTATCAGAACATATCTGACCTTGATACCCGAAAGAAACAACACGACCGCGAGCAGCGGAAAATAGGTCATCGCCTGTCCCGCGTCCGGTTCGAGCATAATTAAACCGACCGGCACGAGCAAGATCGCACAGCCGATCAGAAATTCCTTAATTTTCAAACTTCCGCTTTTCCGCGATCCGAAATATTTGGCAAGCATCAAAACGACGGGAATTTTGACGAATTCCGAGGGCTGAAATTGCCCGATCAGCGGAAGCTTGAGCCACGCCGTTTGCCCGTTCACTTTCACGCCGAGCGGAGTCAGAACAAGCAGCAGCAAAACCAAACCGACCGCGTAAAACACCGGCGCGGCATCGATGATCCGGCGGTAATCACTGAATCCCACGACCGCGAAGGCAACCAGCGCGATACCCAAACCGATGATCTGTTTTGACCAGTAACTTTCGGTCGGCTGAGCGTTGAAAATCTGCCAAACGCCGAAACCGACAATCGCAATCGCGAGCAGTGTTGTCAGCCAGTCAAAATCCCGTAAATCGCGTTTTTCGATGATTGCTACCATTTCTTTAGTGATAAACGGTGAACGGTGAGCGGTGAATTTTAGTCTTTCACTAATCACTCACCGCTCACTACTCACCACCATTTCATTTTTTTGCTATTTGATTGTCTGCCGGAACTGTTGTTCCGCCTTTCTTTAATAAATACGCTTCATAGACGCCTTTCGCGGCAGGTCCGGCATTTGCCGCTCCGAAACCGGAGTTTTCAATCATTGCCAGAACCGCAATTTCGGGTTTGTAGGCAGGCGCGAAACTGACAAACCAAGCGTGGTCTTTGGCGCCGCCCGAACCGAGCTCGGAGTTTTGCGCCGTGCCGGTTTTTCCGGCAATTTCCAGATTCGGCATTTTGACCGATGCCGCCGTTCCGCCGTTATTGACCACGCCCCACATTCCTTTCAGAATAAGCGCGTTTTGCTCTTCGGTCATTTCAACGATTTTCGGTTCGGGATGCTGAAAACCAAAACCGAGGCGTTCGGGAATATATGTGCTGTCGCCTTCATTTCCGATCGCTCCAATCGGTTTGAACTCTTTCAAAAAATGCGGTACATACATTTTGCCGCGCACGCCCATACTCGACAGTGCGCGAAGCAGGGAAATCGGCGTGACGACGACCGTGTCCTGCCCGATCGAGGCATAAACCGTGCGAATATCGCTCCATTTTCCTTCGCGTTTTTCGACGATCGGCTTCCACGTTTTCGGTGTTTGGCTGATCTTTTCGTTCGGCAGGTCAACTCCGGTGCGTTTATCAAAATCAAAGTTTTCGATCATTTGAATCATTCCTTCGATCTTAAATTTCAACGCCAGATGATAATAATATCCGTCGCACGATTTAGTGATCGCCAGATCGAGCGGCGGCGCGCCGTGGCTTCCCATACAGCGCGTGAACTTGTTGCCGATCGTAATTCCGCCGCCGCACAGCACGTGTGAATTAGCGACCGTGATCACGCCCTGCTGAAGTCCGGCGACCGATTCGGGAATTTTCCAGGTCGAACCGGGATGATACCGTCCCTGAATTGCGCGGTTATAAAGCGGTCGGCTTTCGTCCTGCCAGTAGGCGGCGATTTTTTTGCGTCCGGCAGGCGTTGTGCTTTCCTGCACGAAAACGTTCGGGTCAAATGACGGCAGCGAAGCCATCGCCAGAATTTCACCGTTGTTCGGATCGGTCGCGATAACCGTTCCGCGTTTGGTCGAAGATGTCGCCAAACTATTTTCAGCCGCGAGCTGCAAATCAAGATCAATCGTCGAAATCAAATCCTGTCCGGCTTGCGGCGGAACGGTTTCGATCTCGCTCTGGACGCGCCCGCGGCTGTCCACGATAACTTTTCGATAACCCGGTTTGCCGCGCAAAAATTCGTCGTAATACTGTTCTAATCCGCCCTTGCCGACAATATCGCCCGGACGAAAACCTTTTGCCTTAACTTCGGGGTTTTCAAGTTCCTTCGGACTGATCTCGCCGACGTAGCCGAGCACATGGGCTAAGATTTCCTTATGCGGGTAAAATCTCTGCGGCTGGAGCTCGACACGCAGTTCGGGATATTCCATCGAATGCGCTTCGACCCAGGTGATGTCCTGAATGCTTGCGTTTTCCTTCAAGACCATCGTTTCAAATTCGTTTTGTTTTCTGATCAGATTGAGCCGTTCGATCACGTATTGCCGGTCGACATTGAGTCCGCCCGCATAATCGTCAATGCGGTCGGTGACGTCGATTTTTTTGATCGGCTCATTGGAAAGCGTGACGTTGTAGGTCGGGCGCGAATCGACGAGAAGTTTACCGTTGCGGTCTAGGATCGCCCCGCGCGGAGCCGGAATCGGAATCAGGCGAATCCGCTGATTTTCCGCTTTCGTTTCGTAATATTCGCCTTTGACAACTTGCAGATAATAAAGCCGTGCGCCGAGAATCGACAGCAAAACAAATGCGATGACCTGAATTGTGCCGACTCTGATGCCGAGATTCTGGGTATGGTCGTATATTTTCATAATTCGTTAATCGTTAATCGTTAATTGTTAATTGTTAATTGCTTCTTTTGAAAATCAGTTAACGATTAACCATTTACCATTACCAAATTTTATCTTTTTCCTAAACGTATCGGGTTTCTTCGCCTGGTTTGACGGCGCGATGAAAAACTTCCGCGTTTGCTGCGCTTCAGGCTATCGACCGAAAAACTGCCTAAAATCAAATAAATTATCGTGCCTGCGATCGTCGTTCCGATCAGCCGGTAAGCAGTTGTTTCCAGAAACGGCATCGACAGCTCCTGCCCGAACAGACGATGGAGTCCGAAATACATCAGACCATCAAGCAAACAAGCACCTGCTATGACGGGAATCTGCAATAAAAGGTTGTCCAAATAGACGCGCCGCGCGATCTCGGAAACGGCAAATGCAATAAGGGTTTTGGTGAATCCGTTGGCGCCCAAAAGACCGCCGCTCAGGGCATCGACGGCGATGCCCGAAACCATTCCGAAAAGAAGCGCCTTGATCGTATTTCTCTGCAAGGCGGCATAAACAATAATTATCAAAGGAAAATCAACATACATAAATACGTCATTGACATTCCGGAGCGTCCATTGAAGTATGACCGCGATAATTACTGCTAATGTGATTTTTAACTGTTCCATTCTTCCTTAGTTTCAAGTTTCAAGTTCCGAGTTTCAGGTTGATTGATTTAACTTGGAACTCGGAACTTGAGACCTCAAACTCATTTCTTCTTTTTCTCGTCCTTGCTCGCATTCGGCAGAGTCTTTTCAAATTCGGGTTTGGCAGCCGGTTCGTAGAGCAGAACGGCAACTTCTTCCATTGCATAAAGCTTCGCGCTCGGCTTGATGAAAATCTGCTGCGTGACGGTCGCCGAACCGGGACGAACCTCGGCAACTTCGCCGATTTTCAAACCCGCCGGATAAATGCCGTCCTGTCCGGTCGTATAAACCATTTCGCCGACCTGAACCTCGATCGTACCGGGAATATAACCCATTTCGAGCAATTCTCTTTTACCGTTTCCGCTCACCACGCCGAGCGCGTTCGACGTACCGAGTTCGCCGATCACGCCGCCTAAACCGGATTTTTCTTTGGTCACCAGATTGATCTGCGCGGTGATCGGGCTGACGGCGATCACTCTGCCGATCAGACCGCCGTTATTGACGATCGGCATATTCAATTTTACGCCGTCGAGACTTCCGCGATTGATGATTGCCGAATCAAACCAGAGCGACGGGTCGCGTCCGATGATCTGGGCAGGCAGAATTTTGTATTTCGCTTCGTTTTTTAGTTCGAGAAGTGACTTCAGGCTTTCGTTTTCTTTTGCTAATTCTTTCTTTTGCTGGACTTCGACTTCGAGTTCCTGGACACGCTGTTTAAGCGCGTCATTTTCGGTCTGCGCTGAACGCAGGCTTGAAATTGATTGGAAATAATTAGTGACCGATGAGGTCACGGTCGTCACCGGCGACTGCACAAAATTGGCAACTGCCTGCGTCCAAACGCGGATCACTCTTTCCTGAGAAGTGGTTTTGGCATCATACGCCATAAGCAGGAAATTGCCCAACAAAAGGGCAATCATCAGCCAAGGCGTGAGTCTCCAAACTTCTTTCTGACTTCGCTCAACCATCTTTAACAATTACGAATTACGAATTAACAATTACGAATTACTTTTGTCAGATTTATTCTTTCATTCGTAATTCGTAATTTGAAATTCGTAATTGATTTAACTTCCTGTCATTAATGAATTATCCCATTTGACGCGCTTCAGAAGTTCGATATCTGAAAGCATTTTACCTGTTCCAAGCACAACCGAAGAAAGCGGATCGTCTGCCAAAACAACGGGCAGACCTGTTTCGATCATCAATCTCTTATCGAGATTTTTCAGCAGTGCGCCGCCGCCGGTCAGAACGATTCCGCGCTCGACAATGTCGGCGGAAAGTTCGGGCGGTGTACGTTCAAGCGCAACGCGCACGGCGTTGATGATGGTCGAAACTGCATCGGAGAGAGCTTCGCGGATTTCTTCGTCGGTGATGGTAATGGTTTTGGGAATTCCTTCGATCAGGTTGCGACCGCGAACCTCCATCGAAAGCGGTTCATCAAGGGGAAACGCCGAACCAAGCGCGATTTTGATTGCTTCCGACGTGCGTTCGCCGATCAGCAGATTGTATTTGCGTTTAATGAATTGTGTGATGGCTTCGTCCATCTCGTTGCCGGCAACGCGCACGGCACGCGAATAAACGATACCCGAAAGCGAGATCACGGCGATGTCCGTCGTGCCGCCGCCGATATCGACGACCATATTTCCGTGCGGCTCGGTGATCGGCAAACCTGCGCCGATTGCCGCCGCCATCGCTTCTTCAACCAGATAAACTTCCGACGCTTTGGCGCGGTACGCCGAATCTTCGACGGCGCGGCGTTCGACCTGCGTGATTTCCGACGGGATTCCGATGACGACGCGCGGGCGCACCCAACTCTTGCCGTTGTGCGCTTTGCGGATAAAATGCTGGAGCATTTTCTCGGTCACTTCAAAATTGGCGATCACGCCGTCCTTCATCGGACGAATCGCCACAATATTTCCCGGCGTTCTGCCGAGCATCTCTTTTGCGTCGCGCCCGACGGCTTCGACCTGATTCGTAACTTTATTGATTGCAACAATCGAAGGCTCGCTGACGACTATGCCGCGACCTTTTGCATATACGAGCGTATTGGCGGTTCCCAGATCGATCGCCAAATCACTCGAAAATAAACTAAACAAAGACTTAAATGCCATTTTATATTAAATTTTCCGTGTTAAATTCTTATTTTAAAAGTTTGTGTTTGAAAAGGAAGAGAATCGCTCTTTAAAAACCGCCAGAGCTTATGTTAAAAGAGAAGACTTTCGCCCCAAACATTAACTATTAAGCATACACTTATTTTATAAAGTTTTTCCAACTAAAAAACCATAAAATTGGATTTTTTTTTTTCAAGACAAAAAAATGAGTGATAATTCATTTCGACTTATCACTCAGCAAGGATTTTTTTGCAAAAATCGTCTATTTTTCTTTGGCAATCAGCGGTTCATTTACGCCGTCCGAAGATTTCGTCTCGGGAATCACGTAATTTTCGCCTTTCGGAGTGCTCGGCTCTTTTTCGAGCGCGGCGGCTAAAACGTCGCTGATGTATTTTGCCGGAATAATTTCGAGCTCGGCACGAACATCTTCGGGAATTTCTTCCGTATCGGCTTCGTTGCGTTCGGGCAAAATTATCCGCCGGATTCCCGCACGATGCGCCGCGAGAACTTTTTCCTTGATTCCGCCGACCGGGAAAACTAAGCCGGAAAGCGTAATTTCGCCGGTCATCGAAGTATCCGAACGCACCTTTCTGCCCGTGTAGAGCGAAGCCATCGCCGAAGCCATCGTGACGCCGGCTGAAGGTCCGTCTTTCGGAATCGCCCCGGCGGGAACGTGGACGTGAACGCCGTTCTGCTTGATTATCTCCGCGTCGATTCCGAGTTCCGCCGCGTGCGACCAAAGGTAAGAACGCGCCGCCTGCGCCGATTCCTTCATCACCTCGCCGAGCTGTCCGGTGAGTGTCAACCCGCCGCCGCCCGGAAGCATCGTCGCTTCGATAAATAAAATCTCGCCGCCCATTTCCGTCCAAGCCATTCCGGTCGCGACGCCCGCCGGCAGATCGCTTCTCGATTCTTCCGGATAAAACCGCGGTGCGCCGAGGAAAGGCTTAATGTCGTTTGCCGTGATCGTGACTTTTTCCGTCTGTCCCTGTGCCACCCGCAGTGCGACTTTTCGCGCCAGATTTCCGACCGTTCTTTCGAGCTGGCGAACGCCCGCCTCGCGTGTGTAACGCGCCGTCAGAAGATTTATCGCGTCGTCCGTTATCTCGATTTGATCGGGCGATAAACCGTTTTCCTTAACTTGGCGCGGTATTAAATATTGTTTCGCAATATTCAGTTTTTCCGCGTCGGAATACCCCGCGAGCGAGATGATTTCCATTCGGTCGCGGAGCGGCATCGGAATCGGACCGAGTTGATTCGCCGTCGCGATAAAAAACGTTTTCGACAAATCGAACGGCAGATCGAGATAATGGTCGCGAAACGTATTGTTCTGCGCCGGATCGAGAATTTCGAGCAGCGCCGCCGCCGGATCGCCGCGGTAATCGTTGCCCATCTTGTCGATTTCATCGAGCATCAGAACCGGATTATTCACGCCGACGCGCCGGTAAGTTTGAATAATTCTGCCCGGCATTGCGCCGACATAAGTTCTGCGATGCCCGCGAAGCTCGGCTTCGTCGCGCACGCCGCCGAGTGATATGCGATCGAATTCGCGTCCGAGTGCGCGCGCGATCGAACGTCCGAGAGAAGTTTTACCGACTCCCGGCGGTCCGACAAAAAGAATGATCGGACTTTTTGAATCGGGACGAAGTTTGACGACCGCCAAGGATTCCAAAATCCGTTTTTTAATGTCTTCCAGACCGTAATGATCTTCGTCCAAAATTTTCTGCGCTTCGTTCAGATCGAGTTTTTCCTCGCTCGATTTTTTCCACGGCAGATCCAGAATATATTCGAGATACGTGCGGATCACGTGATAATCGGGCGCGGCTTGCGGAAGCTGTTCCATTCGCTTAAGCTCGCGTTCGGCTTCCTTGCGAATCTCTTCGGGCAGATCGGCGGTTTCAAGCCGTTCGCGCAGTTGCGCGGCTTCCGCCTTTTCGCCGCTTTCATCGTCGCCGAGTTCTTTTTGAATCGCCTTCATCTGCTGGCGCAGAATGTAATCGCGCTGCGATTTATCCATTTCGTTCTGCGCTTCGCTCGCAATTTTCGAGCGAATCTGCATAATTTCAAGCTCTTTCGCAAGCGCGCCGTGCGTGAGCATCAAAAGCTCGTCCGCCGTGTTTGCTTCGAGCATTTTCTGTTCGGTTTCAACGCCCAGATCGAGAACCGACGCGAGAAAATAGGAAAGCTGAACCGGATTGTTCTGCGACATCACCGCCATCCGTACTTCGGGCGGAACTTGCGGCAAAAGTGCGAGAGCTTCCTGGATCATTCCCTGAATGTTGCGTTTCAGGGCTTCGACCTCTTCTTCGTCTTCAACCTTCAAATCGGGTAAAATCTCGACTTTCGCCTTCAAAAACGGCTCTTCCTGCGCCCAATATAAAATTTTCACACGGTCGATGCCCTGCACGATCAACTGCATCACGCCTTCGTTGCGCATCATTCGTTTGATATTGACGATCGTCCCGATCTCGTAAAGATCAACCGGTTTGGCATCATCGCCCGTCACGTTTTCGGTTTTGGTCGTGATACAACAGATCAGTTTATCTTCGGTCGCGAGCGCGGCTTCGACCGCCAGCACGGAACGTGACCGTCCGACGGCGAGCGGCACTACCGTTTCGGGAAAAAGCGTCGTATTTTGCAGAGGTAAAACTGCAATTTCAAATTGTTGCGGAGTATTCACCGTTTCTCCGCTCGGTATTCGCGTATTTTCAGTGTTTTCAGCCATAAAATTTTAAGTTCAGCTAAGATGCGTTTTTCGCCTAAGGCTTTGCCTTTTCTCCTTTCCACAGGTTGATAATCAGCAAGCCGTTATCAAAATTATGTTCGATGCTCGCGCCTTCGATCGAAGCGGGAAACTTCAAAACCTTTTCAAAACGGCTGTAGGTAATTTCCATCTGATGATAGGAAACGCCCGCCGCGCAGGATTTATCGCGCCGTGTGCCGACGATCGAAAGCACATTGCCCTGAATTTCAATTTCGATGTCTTCCGCCGAAACGCCCGCGAGCTCGACCTTCACCAGCCAGCCTTCGGGCGTTTGATAAACATCCGCCGACGGATACCAGAGCCTGCCCGAACTCCGCACATCTTTCGACGAACCGAGAAATTGAAAATAACGATTGATTGATTTAGCCATTTATTTATTTAATTACCTGTAATCATTTCAGAAAACGGATAATAGCCTTTACGATAAAAGGCTTCCGCAAATCCGAGTTTTTTCTTGAGCTCTTTTTGAAGCTCGAGTTTAACCTTCAAATCCCGCCACTTATTTTTATCTTCGGTCAAATCCGGCTTAAAACCGATGGTGTACTGACTTTTTAATTGATTCGCGATCTGCTTAAATTTAAGCATAAAAAAATCGCGAATCTTAAAAACTTTGGAACGATAAAAAATTCCGGGTTCACTTGCTAAATATCTATCGACCAAAATGGCGCTGCCGCCGGAAAATTGGGCTAACGCTTCAAAGGGTCTTTCAAGCGGCGGCGTATTGAAGGC
>DATLOR010000544.1:0-4037 GCA_035536135.1 Pyrinomonadaceae bacterium
AACCACTTGTATTACCGAAATCTACACTTTAGTAGATAAAAATCTACCCGATTTTTATTTAAATGACTTTTTTTCATTTTATTTGAAAAAAAATGTAAGCTTTTGCCCAAAAAAAGTCATTACTAAATGAAACACCCGAAAAATGTAGATAAAAAAGACTCTACTTCCTGGTTTTCAAGCCTTTAATATCCTTTCTCAAACTTGTCTAAGCGTGTTTCGAAGAAGAAAAGCACAAAAAAATTTGGAGAAGAAACATGAAAACTATGAAATATACTACAAGGTTTATTCTCTCCCACTTCGCCTTGTTATCAATGATGACAAGCATTTTGGCACACTTTAACAAAAAAACATCCTTAAATCGCCTGACTCCCGTTTTACTTGTTATTTTGCTGACCGTTTCCGCAGTTGTGACGGCAAACGCTTCGGTTTCAACCTTTACTGGTCGCACCTTTTATAACAATGCGGTCAGTACTTTAGGAACGACCAAGAACATCGACTTCCTGCAAAAGGATAACGGAACGCCGATCACAAATCCGAATACCGACACTTATATTGACCCTTTATTGCTCAAAGGCGTTACATTCAACGGTGCTCGTTCCTATTACAATTTGAACATTTACACCGGTCCGAATGGTATAATTCGCGCCACCCTGCCGCCGAATACCTATGCTTTCGGCGTTGATCTGACGCGTTTTTACGGAACGAACGGAACTTTTACCATCACGCTTTCGACGGGGGATGTTTACCAGTTACCCGGTAATGCCGCGAACAATAATTTTTTAGGGTTTTATTCCGACGAGCCGCTGCAATGGGCGGAATACAGTTACAACACCGATTATCTGGTGCTCGATAATTTTACCTTTACCATCAAAACACCCAACCAGCTCAGCGGTTTGGTGAGCTACTGGACGGGGGATAATCATGCGCTCGACGTTAAAGCCAATAACGACGGCACGCCGCGCGGCGGGACGACGTACGCATCCGGGTTTCTAAACCAGGCTTTCAGTCTCGACGGCGTGAGCCGTTACGTCGAAGTACCGGATTCGCCGTCACTCAGCCTGACCGGAGCGATGACGTTGGAAGCAAAAATCCGGCTCAATACAAACACTGTTCAGCAGGCGATCATCGAAAAATATGATGTGCCGGGAGTGAACGGCTACCTGCTCAGAGTCGTCAACGGAAAGCTTGAAGCAGCGATGTGTAATGCGACTCTGGCAGGCGCGCAGCAGCCGGCAGTCGGCGCAACAACCGTCAGCACAGGTGAATGGCATCACGTCGCCGCCGTTTATGACGGAACAACGATCAAGATTTATCTCGACGGTGTTTTGGACGGCAGTGTCAACAGCGGTTTTGCGCCGACCAACGGAAGCGCAAGCCTCAAGATCGGAGCCCGCGGAGATGATGCCAACACGCGTTTGAACGGATTGATCGATGAGGTCAGGATTTTTAACCGGGCTTTGTCTGCGGCAGAAGTTCAGAGTCTGGTGACAAACGATTCAACTCCGCCGGTGATCACGCCGCAGGTGACCGGAAATTTGGGCAGCAATGATTGGTACACGGGCAATGTCCAAATCAATTGGACTGTGACGGACGGCGAATCGTCGGTCAGTAACAGTAACGGATGCGGGATATCGAATGTCACCGGCGATACGTCGGGTGTCACATTTACCTGCACGGCAACGAGCACGGGCGGCACTGCGACGCAATCGGTGACGATCAAACGCGACGCAAGCGCACCGGAAATCAATGCTTCGGCAAATGCCGGCGGAAATCCCTACACCGGAGGGTGGACAAATCAGGACGTGGTCGTCAGCTTCGATTGTTACGACGCTTTGTCGGGCGTTGCTTTCCAGACAGATCCATTGACGCTCGCCGATGAAGGCGCGAATCAGTCGGCTGCCGGGTCTTGTACGGACGCGGCAGGCAACTCGAGCGAGACAACTTTCTCGGATATCAATATCGATAAAACCGCGCCCGAAATTAATGCCGCCCGAACACCCGCCGCAAATGGTGCGGGCTGGAACAACACGGACGTGACGGCTAATTATACGGCGAGCGACGCGCTTTCCGGTTTGTCGGTCAATTCACCCGCGAATGGCTCATATACTTTCTCGATGGAAGGTGCGGCGCAAACGCATACTTTCACCGTGACCGACGCCGCCGGAAATTCGGCAAGCGCGACGGTTCAGAATGTGAATATCGACAAAACCGCCCCGTCGATTTCGTGTGCGGCGGCGGACGGATCGTGGCACGCGGCGGATGTTTCGATCAACTGTACGGCGACCGAAAATATCTCGTCGCTGGCAGACAGTTCGGACGCTAATTTTAACCTGGTGACGAGCGTTGCGGGTGGTTCGGAAACATCAAATGCTTCAACCGACAGCCGCCAGGTTTGCGATGTTGCCGGAAACTGCGCGACGGGCGGTTCGGTGGGCGGAAACAAGGTGGATAAGAAAGGGCCATCCATTACGATTACCGCGCCGACCGCCGGAAATTATTTGCTTAATCAGGCGGTCACGGTCAGTTACTCGTGTAATGACGGTGGTTCGGGGACGGGAAACTGTACGGGAACAACGGCGAACGGCGGCTTTCTGAACACCGCCACAACCGGAGCGAAAACCTTCACGGTTTCGGCGGTTGATAACGTCGGCAATACGGCTGTGCCGTCGAGCGTTAACTACACGGTCGGATTTGGTATCGATATTTTATTCGATCAAACCAAAGCACATAAGGCGGGAAGCACCGTGCCGGTTAAAATTCGCTTGCTCGATGCCGGCGGCATAAATGTCTCGTCGGCAGGAACCGTCGTTCATGCGCTGAGTGTCGTGCAGATCGGAAGTCAGGCTTCGACGATTTTGGATGATGCGGGAAGTTCAAATCCCGATTTCGATTTTCGTTATGACCAGACTTCGAGCAGTTATATTTTTAACTTGCAGACTAAAGGTTATTCAACGGGAACTTACCAGTTGAATTTCATCGCGGCAAACGGCGCGGTCGTCTATTCGGTTCGTTTTCAGGTCAGGCAATAACTGAAAACGCGGCGAATAATGGAATAACTGACAACCTTCGGGCAAACGTAAAGCAATTTGACGAATGCTCTTTTGAAGATAGTTAATAAAAAAAGACGGGCTTCGGCTCGTCTTTTTTTGCGTGAAGAAAAATTCAGGCAAATACGCTAGAATTATTGCCATGAATGCCGCTTTGGAGATTTTCCCGAAAAACAGATTTTTGACCGAAGGGATGCGCTCGATGTTTTTTTCGACGTTCGCTTTTTTTCTGGCAAATGTATGCGTCAAAAAGGTTTCGCATCTTCCGGCGATGGAGATCGTCTTTTTTCGCTGTTTGCTCGGCGTCGCTTTTTGTTTTTACGGTTTGCGGAAAGCAAACGCCGACATCAAAGGTTCGAACCGCACGATTCTGCTGCTCCGCGGGCTTTTCGGCACGACCGCGCTTTATTTCTTTTTCGTCACGGTGCAGAATATTCCGCTCGCATCGGCGATGACGATCCAGTATCTTTCACCGATCTTTACGGCGATCATCGCGATTTTTCTGCTCAAGGAAAAAGTACTGCTGCCGCAGTGGCTGTTCTACGTGATCGCTTTTACGGGCGTGCTTTTTATCGAGCAGTTCGACCCGCGGGTTTCGCCTTTTTATCTCGCGCTCGGGATAATTTCGGCGTTCGGTTCGGGAATGGCTTACAATCTCGTGCGGAGTTTGAAGGAAAAAGAGCATCCGCTGACGGTCGTCTTTCATTTTCAGCTGATCGGAATGATCGCCGGATTTGTTTTCACGATCTTTAACTGGCAAACTCCGGTCGGCTGGGATTGGTTTTATCTTGTCCTGATTGGCATTTTTTCACAGCTCGGACAAATTTTTCTGACCAACGCTCTGCAGAAAGAAAAAGCCGCAAGCGTCGCGATCATCGTTTATACGGGTTTGATTTATGGGCTTTCAGTCGGCTGGCTGATCTTTGACGAGCCGCAGGGGTTGGGAAGTTTGATCGGGATGATCCTTGTCGTGATCGGCGTAATTTTGAG
>DATLOR010000545.1:0-24919 GCA_035536135.1 Pyrinomonadaceae bacterium
ATTGTCGCGAGCGTTGACCGTTTGGGAAATGAATCGAAATAACGGATAGCGGAAAATGGAAAATTAATTTAGGTTTTAATCATTTTCCGTTTTCCGTTTTCAATTTTCAATTTTTAAGTGTGTTCGCGCTTCCCAGAGTTCGGGAATGAATTTTTTTGACAAAGTAGTTCGCAGATAGCCCGCGCCTTCCGAACCGCCGGTGCCGCGTTTCATACCGAGCATTCGTTCGACCATCAAAACGTGATGATAACGCCAGAGCGCGATGTTTTCGTCGTGTTCGATAAGCAAATCCTGCATATTGAAAAAATCGGGATATTTTTCGGGGTGCGTCAGGATCTCGACGATCGAATGAACACGCGCATCTTCCGAAGAAATGTCGAAACCGTTTCTTTCCAAAAGACGCCAGAATTCATCCGCGAGCGTCGGTTCGTTAAATCTTTTCGTTAATTTTTCAAACGCAAACTCGTCGTGCTCGAAGGTTTTCAAGATATGTTCATCCTTTGCGCCCGAAACGAATTCGAGCTCGCGAAACTGCATCGATTGAAAACCGCTCGCCGGATTTAATTTGTCGCGGAATTCGAGAAAACCGATCTGCGCCATTGATTCAAGGATATGGATCTGCGAAACGATGACTTTTTCGATCGACGTGACGGCGCGCAAACTATGATTGACGCGGAAAGCGCGACCTTCTTTGAGCCAGCCGATCGTCGCGTCGATCTCGTGCAGGATTTGCTTGAACCAAAGCTCGTATGTCTGGTGAATGATGATGAAAAGCAGTTCGTCGTGGCTCGTCGGCTCGGACAAAGTTTCCTGCAATTTGATAAGCTCGGGAACTTTCAGGTATTTGTTGTAAGAAAGCGGCGCATTTTTTCCGTATTCGGTCATAAATCAGTTGTCGGCATCAGTATTCAGCAGTCAGTAAAAAACTATTTAATGCTGAATGCTAAATGCTGATTGCTGATAACTTTTATCTTCGTTTATCCGCTAATCTATGTCAATTTTGAGATATTTTTGGAAATTTCGGAAAAATGTCGGGCTTTATCTTGACATCAGGTCAAATTTCGGATAAATTTTCGGTCGTTCTATCAAAAAACAACACTAAATAAAAGTCCCTAAATCTTGCAGTTTAAGATTTTCTATTGTTTGAAATGGTTAGTTCAACATTTCGTTTAGTCCCCGTTCAATGAAGCCGCCAAGGTTTCATAAGGCGCGGATTTTTGTTTTTTGCCAGTGTCTTTGCAAAACGCATTCGGCTAAAAATTTGGAAAAGAAACGAACCCTTAAAAAGGTTCAAAATTAAATTCACTGAAGTTTGTAGGAGGAATTAGAAATATATGTCTAAAACAATCGGTAAGGTTAAATGGTTTAACAACGCAAAAGGTTACGGTTTTATTGAGCAACCCGGCGAACAGGATATTTTCGTGCATTACAGCGCGATTTCCGGCGACGGTTATAAAACCCTGATCCAAGGGCAAGAAGTCGAGTTTGAAGTCACCAACGGACCGAAAGGACCGCAGGCGGAAAACGTGATGAAAGTTCAATAAATACGAGTTAAATTATCTGACCATTTCCGGTTTTATTAATATCGAGAAGCCGGATGGCGTTAAAAAGGTAAAAGGCAAAAGGTAAAAGGTAAAACTTTTTACTTTTTGCCTTTTACCTTTTTACTTTTGCCTTTTATCTTTATTTACTTTTTGCCTTAGATCAGCTCTTCGCCCTTTTTCCGCAGGTTTCTGCGCCAGAGCTCGCGGTAAGAGTTAAAACGCGAAACAAGCGCGTTAAAATGATACCGCTGGGCATATGTCAGATTGCGGTCGTCGGCGATGCGCTTGAGATTTGATTCGAGCCGCGCCCGCGCTTCGAGCGGCGCACGTTTTGCCGCGCCGTTAAAATAAATGTCGAAATCGATCTTCAGTTTGCGGATGTCGTCTTCGAGCCGCAGAATTTGGCGGTCAACCTCTGCCGCGTCTTCTTTTTTGGTTTCCGTCTGACGATATAATTTGTTGCCTAGATTTGCCATTGAAAGATTTTCCTTTGCGAAAGTGTACGAGAAAGCGGTTTGGGAAAGTTTCTCTACTTTAAAGAAAACGCCGAACACCGGAATTATTCCGCCGTTTTTTGTATTTTCGGTTAAAATGTTTTTATGAAAAACTCGGAAACGCCGAAAACTGCCGAAAGTTTGCGCTTTTTGCCTTCGATCGACGCGCTTTTGCATTCCAGAGCGGCGACCAAATTACTGCCCGAAACGGGCGCGAAACATCTGACGCTGCTGGCGCGTTCGGTGATCGACGCGCTCCGCCGCGAAATTCAGGAAAACGCTCGTTATCCGGCGGAATTCTCACGCGAAAGCCTTTTACTTGAAGGTGAAAACCGGCTCGAACACGTCTGGCGCAACGAACAAAATACGAGCTTGCAGAGAGTTATCAACGCAACGGGCGTGATCATTCACACGAATTTAGGTCGCGCGCCGCTCTCGGAAAATGCCCGAAAAGCGATTTTTGAAGACGCCTCGCGCTATTGCAATCTGGAATACAATCTCGAAACCGGAAAGCGCGGAAAACGCGGCGCCCGCGCCGAACATCTGCTCGCCGAGCTGACGGGCGCGGAAAGCGCTTTGATCGTCAATAACTGCGCGGCGGCGGCGTTTCTGGTTCTCACTGTCCTGGCGTCGGGCGGCGAAGTCGTCATTTCACGCGGCGAATTGGTTGAGATCGGCGGAGATTTTCGCGTGCCCGATGTTTTGACGCAATCGGGTGCAACGCTTCGCGAAGTCGGCACGACCAACCGCACGCGGGTTTCCGATTACGAAAAAGCAATTACCGAAAACACGCGGCTTTTGCTCAAAGTTCACCCGTCGAATTACCGGATCGTCGGTTTTACGTCAACACCGAATTTAACCGAGCTTGCCGAGCTGGCGCATCGCCGCGACATTTTGCTTTACGAAGACGCGGGTTCGGGCGCGCTGTTCGATCTGGCGGAATACGGTTTGACTGACGAACCCGTTATCTCGCAGTCGATCGTCGCGGGCGCAGACGTTGTCACATTCAGCGGCGACAAACTGCTCGGCGGCGTGCAGTCGGGCTTGATCGTCGGGCGGCGCGAAATCGTCGAAAAATTGCGCAAACATCCGCTTTACCGCGCTTTAAGAGTTGATAAACTGATCTACGCCGCGCTCGAAGCGAGCTTCGAAGCCTTTCGCCGCGAGAATTTTTTGCAGGAAATTCCCGTCCTGCGGATGCTTTCCGCCACAAACGCCGAAATAATGACGCGAACGGCGGCTTTTGCCGATAAATTACGCGAATCTTTGGGCGAAAATTCCGCTTTGAAATTTGAAATCACGGAAGGAAATTCGGTCATCGGCGGCGGTTCCGCGCCCGATGTTCAACCCGCGACAACGCTTTTGGCTTTGACGCACCGAAAACTTTCGGTCAGCAAACTGGAAGAAAAACTGCGCGCTTCGAAACCGCCTGTGATCACGCGGATTTTGGACGATAAAGTTTTGATCGATTTGCGAACGGTTTCCGAAACGGAAGAAGCAGAACTTTTGGAAATTTTAGCAGGCATCAACCCATGAATTTGAACGATAACTTAAAAAATACGACGAAAACATAGCATTTGGTATGTTTTCGTCGCTCAAATGACGAAAAGCCAGCTTTTACGACGATTTCGTCGCTCAAATGACAAAAACGTTCCAAAAATGACGTTAAGCTCACTTTTGGAACGTTTTTAAACTATCAAATTAATCGCTAACCGTTTTTATGTGTGAAATCGCGCATAAATTCGACCAATGCCTCAACACCTTCTTTCGGAAACGCATTGTAAATCGAAGCGCGGATTCCGCCGACCGAGCGGTGTCCTTTTAAGCCGTCGAAGCCGTTTGCAGAGGCTTCCGTGACAAATTGTTTTTCGAGATCTTCGGTCGGCAGGCGAAACGTGACGTTCATCAAAGAACGCGCCGCGTTTTCGGCGTGTCCGCTGTAAAAACCGTCGCTCGCGTCGATCGCATCATAAAGAATTTTGGCTTTTTCCTCGTTGATTTTCTGCATCGCCGAAACGCCGCCTTTTTCCTTGAGCCACCGGCAAACCAGACTGACGAGATAAATTCCCCAGGTGTTCGGCGTGTTGAGCATCGAATCGTGCGCGGCGATCGCGCCGTAGTCGAGCATCGAAAATTGATTCGTCGGAACCTTTCCGAGCAGATCATCGCGGATAATGACGAGCGTAACGCCCGACGGACCGATATTTTTCTGCGCTCCGGCGTAAATCAGCGCGTATTTTTCAATATCGATCGGCTTTGAAAGAATATTTGACGAAGCGTCGCACACGACGGGAATGCCTTTGCCGTCGAGATCGTATTTAAATTCCACGCCGTCGATCGTTTCGTTCGAGCAGTAATGAATAAAATCCGCCGTTTGGCTGAAATTGAGCTCGTCCTGTTCGGGAACCGACCGGAAACCTTCCGTTTTGGTCGAATAGATCACGTTCACATCGCCGCACTTTTTCGCTTCTTTGACGGCTTTTTCGCCCCACGCGCCCGTCACGATGTAATCCGCCGATCGTTTCAGAAAATTCAGCGGAATCATCGAAAATTGCAGGCTCGCGCCGCCTTGCAGGAATAAAATGCGGTAGTTTTCGGGAACCTGAAGCAGTTCGCGGATGCCGTTTTCCGCCGCTTGCAGAATCGGCGCAAAATGTTCCGAGCGGTGACTGATCTCCATCACGCTCATCCCGATCCCGCCGAGCGAAAGCATTTCGTCCTGCGCTTTTTTTAAAACTTCCGGCGGCAAAATCGCCGGTCCCGCGCTGAAATTATAAACCATATCGATTTTGGATTTTAGATTTTGGATTTTGGATTGGCAAACGCGCAAACTTGATTCTTAACGATCTGAAGCCAATATTTTCCGATCTTGATTGTAAAAATTTTGTAATTCGTGAAATTTTTGTTGCTTTCAGACAAGAATCTGTTATAACTTTACTAAAAATGAATGATGATTCATTCAGAGATTTTGAGTCAAGGATTTTCAAATCCAAAATCCGAAATCTAAAATCCGCTAATTATTATGTCTCGTTCGACACGCACAAATGGAGAGGCGCGAGTTTTTGTCGCCGATAAACGCGAAGCGATCCTGCGCGCCGCGATCAAAGTTTTCGCGGGCAAAGGCTATTTCAACTCAAAAGTTGCCGACATCGCCAAGGAAGCCGGAATTGCCGACGGCACGGTTTATCTTTATTTCAAAAGCAAAGACGATATTCTGCATTCGTTTTTCGACCGCGCGATGGAAGATTTCATCGCCGAAGGCAAAAAAGAACTGGCAGAGCTCGCCAGCGCGGAAGAAAAATTGCGGCGCATCGCCCAGCTTCATCTCGAAAGATTGGGCGCCGACCGCGATCTGGCGATCGTTTTTCAGGTCGAGCTGCGCGGCTCGACCAAGTTTATGCAGGAATTTTCTGCCGCCGGATTTGCCGAATATCTCGACATCATCCGCGAAACGATCGCCGAAGGACAAAAGCAAGGCGTTTTCCGCAAGGATTTAAAGCCGATCGTCTGCGCGAAGATCCTCTACGGCGCACTCGACGAAATGGTCACGAACTGGATTCTTTCCCAGAAATCCTATCCGCTCGCCCCGATGGCGGACGAGGTTCTAAAGGTATTTTTCGGGGGCGTGCTGCAAAATGAGTAACGAAACGAAAGTTGAAATCCGCAATCTGCAATCAAAATCGCGTGTCCCGCTCCTTGCTGACGAGCCGCAGACTCTCGCTGAGCTTTTTCGGCAAGCCTTTAAAAAACACAAACGCGCCGATACTTTGAATTTTAAGAAAGACGGCAGATGGCAGCAGGTTTCGTCTGATGAAATGTGCGAACGCGCCGAAAATATCGCGCTCGGGCTTTACAGCCTGGGTTTGCGGAAAGACGACAAAGCGGCTATCTTAGCGGCAAATTCGCCGGATTGGACGATCGCCGACGCGGGCTGCCAGTTTGCCGGAATCGTCGATGTGCCGATTTATACGACGCTTGCCGACAACTCCGTCTGCTACATCATCAACGATTCGGGAGCGAAAATTTTCTTCCTTCAGGACAACGCGACTTTTGAGCGGATCACGAAAATCTTTCCCGAATGCAAAACGCTTGAGAAACTGATCTTCTTCAACCCGGAAGGCGTCACGGCGGAAAACGCGATGTCGCTCGCGGAACTCGAAAAGCGCGGTGCGGATCTGAAAGCCGAAAAACCCAAGCTGATCGATGAATTGAGCAAATCGATCGAATTGGGCGACGTGGCGACGCTGATCTACACTTCGGGCACGACGGGCGAACCGAAAGGCGTGATGCTCACGCACGGCAATATCATTTCAAACGTGATCGACGCGGGTGAAAAATACAGTTTCTCGGAAAAAGACGTGCCGCTTTCGGTTCTGCCGCTCTCGCACGTTTTCGAGCGCGGCGCGATGTATCTCTACATTTTCAACGGAATGGCGGTTTATTACGCCGAATCGATCGATAAAGTCTCGGAAAATTTGCGCGAAGTGCGCCCGACGATCTTTGTCGGCGTGCCGCGGATTTTTGAAAAAGTTTACGCCAAAGCCAAATTAATGGCGGCAAAATCGAGTCCGCTCAAGGAAAAGATCTTTGATTGGGCGATCGAGATCGGCAAGGAATTTGCGCTGAAAACCGAGAAAAACGAGCCGGTCTCATATTTTCTCGGAGTCAAACATTCGATTGCCGATAAAATCGTTTTCGCCAAGTTCCGCGAGTTTTTCGGCGGCAGACTGCGCTTTTGCATCACGGGCGGCGCGGCACTATCGGAAACGATCTATCTGATCTTCAACGGCGCGGGCGTTTCGATCATGCAGGGCTACGGTTTGACCGAAACTTCGCCCGTCATTACGTCGAGCAATCCGATCGATGTCAAACTCGGCACGGTCGGCAAACCGATCCGCAATGTCGAAGTCCGGATCGCAACGGACGGCGAGATCGAAGTCTCGGGACCGAACGTGATGCTCGGTTATTACAACAAGGAACAGGCGACCCGCGACACTTTTACCGAAGACGGCTGGTTCAAGACCGGCGACATCGGACAGTTCGACGACGAAGGTTTTCTGAAAATCACCGACCGCAAAAAAGAGCTTTTCAAGACTTCGGGCGGCAAATACATCGCGCCTTCGCCGATCGAGCAGATGATCAAAGGCTCGCGTTTTGTCAGCCAGGTCGTCCTGATCGGCAACGACCGCAAATTTCCGTCCGCGCTGATCGTGCCGAACTTTGAACAGCTCGAAAGTTTTGCGAAACACGAAAATCTGCCGCTCAAAACACCGAAGGATTTTTGCGAAAGCGAGAAAATCATCAAGCTTCTCGAAAAACAGGTTGACGAGATGACGACGGATCTGTCGAAGTTTGAAAAGGTCAAAAAAATCGCGCTGCTCGAAGCAGAAATGACGGTCGAAGGCGGCGAGCTGACCCCGACTTTGAAGGTCAAACGGCGCGTTGTGGACGAAAAATACAAGGACTTGATCGAAAAGATCTACGCGGAATAATAAAAAAATCGTGAATCGTCAGATTTATCCTGAATGATTCACGATTTTTATTTTGGAGCTTTAATTCGTTAAAATCTGACCGCCGTGTTGGCGACATTTCTCACACTGCCGGTGGCGATATCGAGCATAATATCAAACACGCTTTTCTTCGATTTTCCAACCTCGACAATATCGAAAGGTTCAAGCATCAAATCTTTTTGTGTGCCTTTTTTAACAGCTTCGTAATTAACGGTAATGACTTCGGGTTTTGTCAAACCTTGTTTGCGGCGATAAACCTTTATATCCTTAATTTTTGCCTCGCGTGTCGTTCCGCTCGCCATTGCAATTGCCTGCATCAAAGGTAAACCGCCTTCGGGCATTACCAGCTCGCCGCTTTTCATCACTTCGCCGACCACATAAATCGGCGGGGCTTTCATCACATCGATAATATCGCCCGGGAAAATTACCGGATTAGAGTCTTTCAAGCTTCCATAGCTGTAGAGCCGCGAAGGCAGATTGTTGCCGTTGTCGCTCATGGTTTTGAAATCTTCGTTGGACTCATCCGAGCATAAAACGGGCTGCGTGTGCGTGATTTGAATCATTCCGCTGGCTTTTTCGGTGATTCCGCCCGAGTAAGCAAGCAGGTCTTTTAAGGTCGCCTTTCGCGTCAGCTCGTAGCGTTGGGGAACTTTAACTTCGCCGAAAAGAGTTGCCGGCGGACGGCTTTTTCTTTCCATGATGCGGACGCTGACCTGCGGACTGCGCAGATATTTCGAGTAAACTTTCACTACGGCGTCACGAACTTCTTTTTCAGTACGGCACTGCACCATAATGCCCTCGGAATAAGGGACTTGAATTTTGCCGTCCTCGTCAACCGTCCCGACAAAATCGAAATCCTTTTCGCCGAGAACTTTTCCTTCGATGACATCGCCGGGTCCAAGCAAATAACCGCGCGAGACGTCCGCTGTCGTTCCCTGAGCGAAGGAGATCTGGCTCAGGCAAAGCGCGAGCGCGAAAAGAAACAATACTTTTAACTTCATATAATAAAAACCTCTAAACTGTTTTCCAGATGCTAAGAATAACTCACAAACGCTTTTGATTCAACCTTTTATTTTTGCGGTTGCCCGTTCGGTAACTTATGTTTTTTATTTGACAGTTCAATTTTAGGTAAAGTAACTTCAAAATTGATATACTTTATTCCAAAATCTTTTGATGCAAGAAAAACCGCTGGCTAAAAATAATTCTGAAGAAAAACTTTGGTTTCTGCGCCGCCCCGTCCAATTTTTGGCGGATATTGTGATTCTGAGCGCGGCTTTTCTCATCGCCTACTTGCCTTCGCTCAACATCCAGCTTGGCGAATTTTATTTTGAAACGGCAGTCATACAGCTTCCGTTCGTTGTTTTTATTCAATTTTCATCGCTCTTTCTGGTCGGTGCCTATTCGATCATCTGGCGTTACGTCAGTCTCGAAGACATCAAGGCATTTCTGAAAGCCGCGCTGATCGCAGGCGTTATTTTGATCGCCGTTCGATTCCTGCTCAGCTTGACGACCTTCAATCTCTGGCAAGTTCCGGTTTCGGTCATCCTGATCGATACGCTTTTAGCTTTCGGCGGACTTTTAGGTGTCCGCGTCCTGCGCCGTTTTGTTTACGAGCTTGGCGAAAAGCGGCAGTTTACGGGCGTCAAACGGCGCATCAAACGCAAAGCGACGCTTTTTGTCGGTGCCGGAAGAATCGGCGCAATCGCCGTCAAGGACGTGCTCGGGCGCGCCGATGCCGAATTCGAAGTACGCGGTTTTGTCGATGACGACCGCCACAAAAAAGGCGGAAGCGTCAACGGCATCAAGGTTTTGGGAACGACCGACGATCTGGCGCGGCTTGTTGACGAGCTGAACATCGAACAAATCGTCATCGCGATCGATCAGGCGCAGGGCAAGGAAATTCGCCGGATCTTAGACATCTGCCGTGAAATTCCCGTCAAAGCGCGCATCGTGCCGAGCCTTCACGAGATCGTTCACGGACGCGTCCAGGTTTCGCGCATCCGCGATGTCGAGATCGAAGACCTGCTCGGGCGCGAACCCGTCGAACTCGACGACAAAAATCTGCACGAATTTTTGACCGATAAGATCGTGATGGTCACGGGCGCGGGCGGCTCGATCGGCGCGGAACTCGTGCGGCAAGTCGCCGAATACAATCCGCGATTGCTTTTACTCATCGAGCGCGCCGAATTTATGCTCTTTCAGATCGAGCGCGAACTGGCGAAAGATTTTCCCGAAACGCGCTTTCTTCCGCTGCTTGCCGACATCAACGACGAGCCGCGAATGCGCGAGCTCTTCGCCGAATTCGCACCGCAGGTCGTTTTTCACGCCGCCGCTCATAAACACGTTCCGCTGATGGAGACGAATCCGACCGAAGCGATCAAAAACAATGTCTTTGCGACCAAACTGATCGGCGATCTGGCGGGCGAATTCGGCGTCAAGGATTTTGTTTTGATCTCAACCGACAAAGCCGTTAATCCGACGAGCGTGATGGGCGCATCAAAACGGATCGCCGAAATTGTTCTGCAAAACCTCAATCAGAAACACGAAACGCGCTTTATGGCGGTTCGTTTCGGAAACGTGCTCGGTTCGGCGGGTTCGGTCGTCCCGATCTTCCGCGAGCAAATCCGCAAAGGCGAAGCGATTACCGTGACGCACAAGGATATGACGCGCTATTTTATGACGATCCCCGAAGCCTCGCAGCTCGTTTTGCAGGCGGGCGCGCTCGGGCGCGGCGGCGAGATCTTCATTCTCGATATGGGCGAGCCGATCAAAATTCTCGATCTCGCCGAAGATATGATCCGGCTTTCGGGACTTGAGCCTTACGAAGACATCGACATCGTTTTTACGGGCATTCGCGAAGGCGAAAAGCTTTTTGAAGAGCTCGAGATCACTGGCGAAAATCTCTTAAAAACCGAACATCCGAAAATCTTCATCGGTAAAATCGCGACTTATTCGAGCGAAGAAGTCGGCAATATCCTCTCGAATTTCGAGCAAGCCGTAAAAAATACGGATACGGCAAAAATCCGCACGCTTTTCAATCATTTTCTGCCCGAAGCGAAGATCACCGAAAAAGAAAAAGTCGGACGATCCGAAGCAAACCAACCGGAAAAAAACTTCTACACGCCGCCGACCAAATTCGGTCTGGCGGAAAAATAAATCAAAATTAATAAAATCTCTGCTCTTTTACCCGCGTCAAACCCTTGCCGGAGCAAACACAGGTCTTTCGAATTTTTCTTTTTGGAGGGCGATTTCTTCGGCTAAAGGCTCGTAAATATCGCGTATTCCGAAATCGTCCGCGTAACACCATAAACCGTTATGACAATGGCGGTCGTCGTCCCAACCCGGATGATTAAGGATCGGGTAAAGACAAATGCCTTCGAGCGGAATATTATTGCTCACGGCGATCTGCGTTTGCTCGCAAATATATCTGAACCAATCGGCGCGCAGATCGTCCTCGATCCCGGTTTCGGCAATCAGCAGCGGACGCCCGTAACGCGCAAAATATTCACCTAAAATCTCGTTAAACGGGCGATAAAGTTCGTGTCCGCGGATGATTTTGTGACGGTTCGGATAAAACCATTGATTGTGAAAATAATAATTCAGCCCGATGATGTCGAGATACTCGGGCGCGCCGCCGAGCTCGGGCTTGAGCCGTCCGCAAAGCATATCAAACGCCTGAAACTGCGCTTTCCGGTAATTTTCGGCACGCCGCCGCGAGAACGCATCAGTTTTGCGGGTCGTCACGTGAATTGCCGGGTCGGTCTGCACAAAGCGCACATCCGGCGCAACGGCGCGGATCGCGTCAATTGATTTGATCGTCGCCCGCACGAGTTGTTTTTTTAATTCGTTGCCGCGACGCCTCGCAAACGGGTAAAAATGTCCGGCGTCGCCGGCAATCCACGAAAAAAACGAAATTTCATTGACCGGACAAATAAACAGCGTGCCGTCGGTTTCGCTTTGCAGAAATTCAGCCGTGGCGGCGGAAAACCGGGCAAAACGTTCGACAAATTCAGGGCTGAAAATATCCAGATCGTCCGGGTAACCGTAATGAAATAAATCCCAGATGATCTGGATTCCCGTATTTTGCGCGGCTCGAACCTGATTTTCAAGACTCGAAAAATCATAGACAAACGGTTCGCGTTCGATCAGATGCCAGCGCACGCCGTCGCGCGCCGTTCGCATCCCGATTTTAACGAGTCTTTCGTAATCGTCTTCGGCAAATTCTTCGTGCCTTGTCGACGCAATTAAATCGAGCCGCTCGCCGCCGCGTTTGCGGTGCGTCGAGCATTCAAACCCGCCCATCATAAAACTTTGAAATAAGAGTTTTTTTTGCATAATTTTCAGTTTTACTTTAATTTTTTCGGTTTGATGAATGTATGAAAATCACTCTTTGAAAGTATTTTTTTCATACAGATTTTTTTAACTTTTCCTTCTTTAAAGTTTGTGAAATATCACGCAAACACCGTTAATTCTATAAAAGTAAATTATTTTTAGGCAAATGGTATGCCGATTGCTTATTGTGCTATGTAAAAAATTTTAAAGGAGTCTTTAAATCCTAATGGATAATAGTGTGTCTTACTCTCTGATTTGCCTCTCGCATTTGCGCTGGGATTTTGTTTATCAACGTCCGCAGCATCTTTTGAGCCGCTTCGCTCAAAAGGCAAATGTGTACTTTTTTGAGGAACCGATTTACGGCGACGAACCGACGCGGCTCGATGTCAGCCGCCGCGAGGATAACTTGTTTGTGATTGTTCCGCATATTTCGCATTCCGACCGCGACAGCCGCAGCGCGGTTGAAATTCAGCGCGAAATGCTCGACAAGTTTATCGAAACGGAAAATATTGATGATTTCGTGCTTTGGTTTTATACGCCGATGGCAATGGATTTTGCTGCGCACCTGCAGCCGCTCGCAACGGTTTTCGATTGTATGGACGAGCTTTCGGCGTTTAAGTTCGCACCGCCGGAATTGCTTGAAAACGAGCGGCAACTGCTTGAAAAAGCCGATCTGGTTTTTACGGGCGGGCAAAGTCTCTACGAAGCCAAAAAAGACAAGCACGCCAGAGTTTTCGCGTTTCCGTCGAGCATTGATGTCGCGCACTTCGACCAGGCGCGGGAAATCGAAGAAGAACCGGCGGACGAAAAGCAATTGCCGCATCCGCGTCTCGGTTTCTGCGGCGTGATCGACGAACGAATGGATATTGAACTGCTTCGAGAGATGGCGGAACTCAGACCTGACTGGCATTTCGTAATGATCGGTCCGGTCGTCAAAATTGCCGAAGAAGATCTGCCGCGCCGCGAAAATATCCATTATCTCGGCGGTAAGGATTACAAGGATTTGCCGGCTTACTTAGCGGGCTGGGACGTCGCATTGATGCCTTTTGCGATGAACGAATCGACCAAATACATCAGCCCGACCAAAACGCCGGAATATCTGGCGGCGGGTTTGCCGGTTGTTTCAACGCCGATCCGCGACGTTGTGCGACCTTACGGCGAGCAGGGTCTGGTCCAGATTGCCTCGAACGCCGAAGAATTCGTTGCGGCTTGCGAGCAGGCTCTCGAAGAAGTTTTATCCGACAGGTTACAGAAAGCGGACGAGTTTTTATCACATAGCAGCTGGGACAAAACTTTTGAAGAAATGTCGCGGCTGATTGACGAGGCGATTGACGAAAAACCGAAAACGGCAACCCAGGCGGTTTAGGATTTATTTTACATTTCACATTAATTTTTAAGATTTAGTTTTACAAAAACAAGGGGGAATAGAAAGATGTTTGATTATTTGATTGTAGGAGCAGGTTTCGCCGGAAGCGTTCTGGCGGAAAGATTGGCAAACGGCTCGGGAAAAAAGGTTCTAATTTGTGACCAACGACCGCACATCGCCGGAAATGCTTATGATTTTTACAATGATGCCGGTATTTTGATTCATAAATACGGACCTCATATTTTTCACACAAATTCGCGTGATGTTTTCGATTATCTGACTCGTTTTACCGAATGGCGCGAATACCAGCATCGCGTTCTGGCAAATGTTGACGGAATGCTTTTGCCGATTCCAATCAATCTCGACACGATCAATAAACTTTACGGCTTGAATCTGACGGCTTTCGAGGTTGACGAATTTTTCCAAAAAGTCGCCGAGCCGGTCGAAAACATCAAGACCTCGGAAGATGTCGTTGTTTCGAAAGTCGGGCGCGAGCTTTACGAGAAATTTTTCCGCAATTACACGCGCAAACAATGGGGTTTGGATCCTTCGGAACTCGACGCTTCGGTGACGGCGCGCGTGCCGACCCGCACAAATCGCGACGACCGTTATTTTACCGATACTTTTCAGGCGATGCCGAAACACGGCTACACGCGGATGTTTGAAAATATGCTCGATTCGCCGAATATCAAGGTTTTACTCAACTGCGATTACCGGGAAATCATCAACGAAATTCCGTTCCGCGAATTGATCTATACGGGTCCGGTTGATTCGTTTTTCGATTACCGCTACGGTAAATTGCCGTATCGTTCGCTCGAATTCAAACACGAAACGCACGATGTCAAGACATTCCAGAGTGCGCCGGTCGTCAATTATCCGAACGAGCAGGCTTATACGCGCATCACGGAATTTAAATATCTGACCGGACAGGAACACGAAAAAACCAGTATCGTTTATGAATTTCCGCAAGCCGAGGGCGACCCGTATTATCCGGTTCCGCGCAAAGAAAATGCCGAAATTTACGCGAAATATAAGGCTCTCGCGGATGCGCGTTCGGATGTTCATTTTGTCGGACGCCTCGCAACTTATAAGTATTACAATATGGATCAGATCGTCGCGCAAAGTCTGACAGAATACGGGAAGATTACCGGAATGAAGCGCAAAGAAGCGGCTGTTTTCTCCAAACCGATTGAAACGAAAATCTCACTGCCGACGCATATTATTGCAGCGAACGGCAACGGGAATGGAAAGACATTGCCGACCGTCAGTTAGTGTAAAAATTCGCCTTAAATTAAAAGAGGGTCTGATATTTAAGCTTAAAATATCAGACCCTGCTTTTTTCGCTCAGATTTAATAGACCGCCTGCGCCATCTGCAAATTCCCGACTCTTTCTTCGGAATTCGCAATGTAATTTTTCATTTGCCCGACAATCGGTGTTTCAAGCCAGCGTTTGCCGTTTTTTTCACGGTTTAAGGTGTAAAGCCCGAGCTCGAGATAAAAATTCTCTAACGGCTCATTGGAAAAACGATACCGCCAATCGATCATCGTAAAGAGCGGAAACCAGGTGTAGCCGATTACCGGAACTCCTGATGCGCGCAGATTTTTGATCGCCGCGACCGACGATTCGAGCCAGCGTTCGCGAATTTCGTGACCGCCGACCGCACTCGTTTCGGTAATCATTATGGGCACTTGATAACGGTTGTAATAATCCGTGATCAGTTCGGAAAACCCGCCGCCCTCGGGTTCGGTTTCGCGAAAAGCAAGCCGACCGCGGTTGTCGATATAAAGCTGTTTGGTCGACCATTGCGGATAAAAATTCATCCCGAGAACGTCGAGCGAAATCTTATCGCGCCGTAATTCGTCCAGATCATCGGGCGAAGCCCCGTTGCGGATAAGCCACGAAAAAAGCAGATGATCGTGTGTCAGGCGACCCGAGATCAAATCGTAGCAAAGATAGCCGCGATGAGTTTCTTCGCGCGCCAACGGCGACAAATCTTCGCGGATCGTGCGGGTCAAACCCGTCGCTTCGACGTGCACCATTATCGAATCGGGCTGAATTTCTTTGATCGCGTTGACCGTCCGGATAATTCCTTTGGCAATCTGCAGCATCAGCTTGATATAACCCTTCTCACCTTTCAGATAAGGCGCCCAAAGCCCGCGCATTCCGCACATCAAAGCATTGATGATCGGTTCGTTAAGCGGCGTATACCATTTGACAAGACTTCCGTATCGCCTGGCAAATTCGGCGGCGTAGCGGGCAACGTATTTCGGATAATCCTTGTTCGCAAATTCGCGCCTGAGCCAGAACGGAGTGCCGTAATGCATCAGATCGATGATCGGCAAAATCTTCAGCTCTTCGACCATAAAAGGGATGACCTGATCTGTCCAAGACCAGTCGAATTTATTCGGTTCGGGTTCGACCTTGTACCAGGGCACGCCCCAGCGCAGAGCCTTCAGCCCCAATTCCCGCGCCAAGGACAAATCTTCGCGCCAGAATTCGTAATGCCCCATTAATTCGTATTCATCGAGCGCACGATGCCCGGGTCTGACTTGCGGAACAAAAGTATCTTCAATTCCGCCTGCCCATAGAAAATCTTCGGCGGAAGTTTTTATTAAATCTGTTTTTATCAAAGGAAAAATCCTCTCTGCAAAATTGTTTGGTTTTGATTGGTAATCAGAGGTCGAGAAGAGCTGTCTCTGAAATATTAGATTTGAAACGCGGAATTTTCAAACACCAAAACTATTTTTCCAAACAAAGCCGGAGTTTGGACGAATTTAGACCGCGCCGGGATGTCAGCAATCCGCTTATTTTACAATACTTTACAAAATCGTCAGCCGTACTGTTTCAAGAGCGATGCCCGAATTTCGGCAAAACAAGGCGATTCTCGTCTTGCCTTCGCTTAAAGAAATCGCACCCAGCTCAAAGTCTTCGAGCTGCAGAAAGAGTTCCTCGTTCAGTTTGAGAAAACGAAACTGGTGATAATTTTCGGGCGCGAAACCTTCGGGAAGCGAAAATTTCTGCCGGAGATCTCCGCCGATCGAAAGATAAAAATTCCCCGGTTCACCTTCCAGGGCAAGGCGGTAAATTTCTTCGTCCTTATAATTTAGAATTAAAAAACCGGAAGCCGTATTTTCGCCGAAAGTTTCAGTCAGGCGAAGATTAACCGCAAATTCAAAATTTTCCGCCGCTTCGCCTTTGGTTAAAATCGCGTCGGTTTCGGTTTTGTTTGAAAGAAAAAGTTCCCCGTTTTTCACATGACAATCACCCGCTTCGGATGATTTTTGCCAGCCGCGCCGTTCGATTTCCGCATCCTGCCAATCGAACAAATCTTCGAAGCCTTTGGTTAGCGTAAAAGCCGAGAAACCGGCGCGCATATTTTCCGCGACAAGAACGATGCTGTTTGCAGATGCTTTCAAACTTTTTTCAAAACGAAAATTTGCTTCGTCGAGCGAGATTTTAATCACGCGCGCATCATATTCGACGCGCAGCAGATGAAACGCCGACGCCTCGAAATCTTCCGGCAGTTCGAAAGTTTCTGTCCAATCTGTACCGTAAATCACTGCCAGATTTGAATCGGGTAGAATCAAAAACTTAAATGTTTCGCCCGTTTCATCAAACAAACTAAAACCGAACGCGCTCGTTCGGGCTGCCGTTTCGATCGCCCGAAGATAAACTTCACAAAGAAAACTTTTTGATTCTGAAGCAAACTGTAAATGACTTTCTTCGGCGAATTCGTTGATGATTTCATTGTTCGAAATCTTCCAATCGCCGGTGCTTTGCCAGTTTTCGTTTAAGGTTTCGCCGTCGAAAAAATCGGCGAAAACCGGTTTGAACGGCGCAATTTGCGGCGTGTTGGTCGCGCCTTTGATAAAAATCCGCTGCGCGGCGAAATCCATCCGGTCAATCGCGAGCGTTCTGCCGTTTTCCGTCCAGCGGTGATAAACGCAGTAAAGCTCACGGTTATTGATGCCGCGAATAACGCTGTTATGACCGGGACCGACGACCAGATCGGGAATCGTGCGCAGGATCGGCAAAACCTTTTCGCCGTCGGAAAACTGCGCCCATTCTTCGTCGCGCTCGATGTCGTCGGTTACGGCAAAACTGACGCCGTAAGTAATGTTCTGCCAATTTCCGCCGCTGAACATTTCGTAGTAAATTCCTTTGCGTTTGAGGACGAACGCGCCTTCGACCGTGTGCCAGCGGACGCCGCCTTTTTCCTTACGGTTCGGGTCGTAAACCTGCCAATCGAAACGCGCGCGGGTGACGGGTCGCGGATTTCCTTCGAGCGTGTAAAAATCCGTCATTTTATCGACGACCGTTCCCGTTCCGATGTGCGAATGCCGGAGAAAATCCGTTGCGTAAAAAAGATATTTTTGCCCGTCGGTATCGGTAAAAACGTGCGCGTCGATCGCAAAATCTTCGGTCGAAAGTTTTTTCCCCGAATCAACGAATCCGCCTTCGGGACGGTCGGAAACCGCGACGCGAAGTTCCATCAAAGCCTCGTTGCCGACGCTGTAATACAGATAAAATTTGCCGTTTGCATAAGTTACTTCCGGCGCCCAGTAAAACGGCGCGTCCGTTTCGAGCTTTTGCAGCGCGCCGCCAACCTCTGTCCAATTGACCAGATCCCGCGACCGCAAAACGCCGAAAACACGCCCGTCGCGCCAGAAATCCGTACAGTAAGCAAAATATTCGCCGCGAAACTTTAAGACGAACGGGTCGGGAAAAGAATGCGGGTAAACGGGATTAAGATATGTTTCGGTCGTAAAATTTGTAAGATCGGCTGACATTTTTTAGAACTTGATTGATAAAAAAACAGCCGTTTAAGTTGGCTGTTTCTAAGCACATTTCGTTTTGGAATTTATTAAATCGCCGCGGCTTGCCGGGTTTTGTTAAAAATCGGAATCAGACCGTCGAGCTTTTCCGTGAGCTGCGCCAGATTGCCTTCAAAACATTCCCGGTCATTAACAATTTTCCCGTTTTCCGAAAAAGCGAAGATCGGCAGTCCGGTGTGTCCCGCGAAAGTTTGGGTGACTCTTTTGATCGTCTGAAAATCATCCGGTATTGATAATACTTCGAGCAAGATCACTTGGGGGCGCTGCGGCGTCGTAAAATCGGCAATTTCTTCTAATGCCTGAAAAATATCGGTTGCTTCGCTGGTTAAAAACCGGCTTTCCTGAAACCAATTTTTAATAAATTCATTATCTGCCGATGTGTTGCCGTCGAGTAAAAGTATCACCGACTGATGCGTATTTTCGTATCTCATTTTTGAAAAATTCCTTTCGTAAAATTGTTTTGCAGCCAAAATTGCTAAAGCAAAAATTGTTCCTTGATTTGCCGGTTTGCTATTTGATTAGGTAATCTTTGCAGTGAAAAGATTAAAAGTTTTCCGAAACTCTTTCACGGTATTTGCATTGCTGAAAGAGTTTCGGAAAATACGGATTGTTTCAATACGAATCAGCTTTTGAAAGTGAACCGGATGCGGACGATTTTGCAGTTCAACTTTATTTTGCGATCGCTTTTCAGACAATGATTTTGTTTTGATTCTCGAAAGATTTAATTTATAAAAATATGGCAATTTTAGTGACGGGCGGCGCAGGTTACATCGGAAGCGTGGCGGTTGAAGACTTACATAAAAAAGGCGAAAAAGTTATCGTTTTGGATAATTTGGTCTATGGACACCGGCAGGCGGTTGACGAAAATATTCCTTTTTATGAAGGCGAGATCGGCGATCAGGATTTAGTCGAAAAAATCGTCCGCGAACATCAGATCGAAGCTTGTATGCATTTTTCGGCGTTTGCGTATGTCGGCGAATCGGTCGAAAAACCGCAAAAGTATTACGAAAACAATCTTGTTCAAACCATCAGCCTGCTCAACGTTTTAATCAAAACCGGCGCGAAGAAATTTATTTTTTCCTCGACCTGTGCAACTTACGGCGAGCCGCAATACGTTCCGATCGACGAAAAACACCCGCAAAATCCGGTTAACCCTTACGGCTGGACGAAATTTATGACCGAGCGTGTTCTGGCGGATTACGATCAGGCTTACGATTTGAAATTCGTCGCGCTGCGCTATTTCAATGCGTGCGGCGCGTCGGAAAAATGCGGCGAGCATCACGATCCCGAAACACATCTGATCCCGCTCATTCTCTTTGCCGCGCAGGGACGGCGCGATGCAATTTCGATTTTCGGCGACGATTACCCGACACCCGACGGCACGGCGATCCGCGATTATATTCACATCAATGATCTGAGCCAGGCGCATCTGCTCGCGCTCGATTATTTGCGCGGCGGCGGAAACTCCGAGTTTATAAATTTGGGCAACGGCGGCGGCTATTCGGTCAAGGAAGTTATCGAAGCGGCGCGCAAAGTGACGGGCAAACCAATCGAAGCCAAACTCGCGCCGCGCCGCGCCGGCGACCCATCGCGCCTTGTCGCGAACGCGGCAAAAGCACACGAAGTTTTAGGCTGGAATCCGCAGTTTCCCGAAATCGAAAAAATCATCGAATCGGCGTGGAAATGGCACGAAGCCAACCCGCACGGCTACGAAAACGATTTGCAAAAAAACGCTTAAGGCGTATATTTGAGAAAATGAGAAGTAAAGTGTGGGAAAAATCCGCAATATTTTTTCTATTGATCTTGTTTGCCGCGTGTACAAAAAACGAACAAAAACCGTCTGCTGACACCACGCAAAACAAAAACGGCACGGCGCCGGAGATTCGTGTTTCTTCGATCGAAAAGGATTCTGCCGAACCGAATCTGGCTTCCGCGCCCGACGGCAGTTTTTATTTGGTTTGGGTTGAACACGGCGCGAATAAAAATGCCGATATTTTTCTCAAAAAGTTTGACCGCGAAGGAAATCCGGTTGGCGAGCAGGTTCGCGTCAATCCCGAACCGGGACAGGCAACTGCGTGGCGCGGCGATCCGCCGACGATCAAAATCGGTGCGGACAAGAGCGTTTATGTCGGTTGGACGGCACACGTCGAAACTAACGGAATAAAAGGAACCGATCTGTATCTTTCCGTTTCGCGCAATGACGGAAAGTCGTTCGATGCACCAGTTAAAGTCAACGACGATTCCGCGCCCGTTTCGCACGGTATGCATTCGCTCGCCGTTGATAAAAGCAATCGTGTTTACCTGGCGTGGCTCGACGAAAGAAATCTAAAAATATTGGAAGACGTGAAGATTTTTGACGATCTTCAGCCAACGCCGACACCCGAATTTGAAATCGTTAAAATTCATCACGAATCGAATCAAAAATCCGAAAACTCAAAACCCGAAGCTTCGAAAACCGAAGCTCCAAAAGCAGAAACCGAACCGAACAGCGAGGTTTTCTATGCTGTGTCGAAAGACGGCGGAAAGACTTTTTCCGCGAACAAAAAAGTTGCGACCGAGGTTTGTCCGTGTTGTAAAACCTCGATCATTACTGCACCGGACGAGAAAGTTTACGTTAGCTGGCGGCAGGTTTTAGCGGGCGATTTTCGTCATATCGCCGTCGCCGCATCGGAAAATCACGGCGGAAGTTTTTCCGCGCCGGTGATCGTCAGCAACGATCAATGGCAGCTCAACGCTTGCCCGGTTTCCGGCGCGTCGCTCGCGATCGGCGCCAAAAATCAGCTCGAAATTTTGTGGTTCACTGCCGGTCAAGCCGGTCAAGCCGGACTTTACCGCACCGAATCGGCAGACGGCGGCAAAACATTTGCGCCGCGCAGTTCGGTTTTTGAAAATATTTCGGTCGGTGCCTCAACTTTGCAAACCGATGAAGATATGAATTTCAACGCCGTTTGGGATTCGGGCGGAAAAATATTCAGCCGAAAATTTCAGCCGGCGCCAGGCGAAATCAAGGAAATCGGTAGCGGCGAGCTGCCGTCAGCCGCTGTCTCGGGGCGCAAACTTCTTGTCGCTTTTGTCAGAAAAGATGATGACAAGCGCGGTGTGTGGCTGAGTATTCCGAAAAACTGAAGTACCGGCGAAAAACTGATCAGTTAAGAAAAATTCTTCCGAAAAGTTTATAATTTGATTCAAATGAGCGAACTTGTCCGATTCGGGGTCAGCATTGACCGGGATTTACTGGAAAATTACGACCGTTTGATTAATGAGCGCGGTTACGCGACGCGTTCCGAAGCCTTGCGCGATCTGATTCGTGATGCGCTGATCCAGCAAAAGATCGAGATCCAGACCGACATTCAAGCACTCGGCAGTCTGACGCTCGTTTACGATCATCACGCCCGCAATCTCGCGCAGGAAATGGGCGAAATTCAGCACCGGTTTCACGATAATATTTTGTCCGTGATGCATCTTCACGTGAGCCACGACGATTGTCTGGAAATCGTCGCTTTGCGCGGCGTTGTTGCAGAAATCATTGAACTTGCCAACGCGCTTTTGAGCTTGAAAGGCATCAAAAACGGTAAATTGTTCCTGACTTTGCCATCGTCAACCATCACCGAAAAATAAAGCCTGAATTCGATTTTTTTACTAAGGCGAATAAGCTTATATCTTCAGATGTTACAGATTCACTTTTTGTGCTACCGTTTATAAATTCAGAGGGTGTTTTTTTGATGAAGGAAAGTTCAGCGTTTTGCAGTTTCGGATTTATCGTATTGTTTTTAATTTTTCTGTTTAATTGCAATGCTTTGGCACAAAGCGGGCGGACGTTTTCGGGAACGGTTTTGACGCAGATGTTCGAGGTCGTGCCGAACGTCACGCTTGAAATTCAGGCTTCGGATAAAAAACTCACCGTCACGACCGACGGCGAAGGACGATTTTCCCTAGCGGTTCCGAACGAATCGCTTTCGGTCAAAATTTCCGGTAAAAACATCGAACCGCAGACGCGGATCTTTTCTACACAAGATTCTTTGGAAGATGTCCAGATCAAGATCGCTTACATCGTTCCGCCGGTCAGCGAAAACGTCACGATCGAGTCGGACGCGCTTTCGCCCGAGATCGAACGGCGCAACGACACCGTTTACAAAAACAGTCTTTTCGGACGCGACGATCAATTAATTTTCACGCTCAACGCCGGGATCAATGCCGGACAGCACGAAGGCGGCGGCAAATCGCTCGAAATTCGGCGTTTCGGATTCAATCTCGACCACGGCGGCGCGGGCGGCGGTTTGAAAATTCTGGTTGACGACATTCAGCAGAATCAAGGCACGCAGGGACACGGGCAAGGTTACTTGGGCGCATTGAAATCGTTTTCGCCCGAGCTGATCGAAGACGTTTCGATCATCAACGGTCCGTTTTCGGCGGCTTACGGCGATTTTTCGGGGCTCGGCGTGGTGCAGATCCGCCAGCGCGAAAGTTTGCCGCAGGCACTGACGGCGCGGATTCAAGCAGGCTCGTTCAATACTTTTCGCTCGTTTCTGGCTTACAGCCCGCAGATAAAATCGGTCGATTCATTCATCGCTTACGAATTTTCGCGAACCAATGGACCTTTCAAAAACCCCTTAAAATACCGGCGCGACAACGTGACTGGAAATTTCACGCGCAAACTTGATAAGACGCAATCGGTCGGCTTCAAATTCAATTTCGGGCGCAGCGATTTTTTCTCGTCGGGACAAATTCCGCTCGATCTGGTTTTTGCGGGCGAGCTTGACCGTTTCGGCGCGATCGACCCGGAAAACGGAGGAAAAGTGCGTGTGGGAACGGCGAGCGTTTATTACCGCAAAGAATTTAAGACGGGCGCGACTTTTAAGGCGGATGCTTTTGCCGGACGTTCGCTGTTCGATCTGTTTTCAAATTTTACGTTCTTTGCGGCTGACCCGAACTTCGGCGACGAGATCGAGCAGCACGATTCGCGTTTGCAGGAAGGCAGCAACGTTCAATATCTTCAGCCGTATAAATTTTTCGGCAACGGCTCGCTCGTGACTATTGGCGGCAATCTACATTTGAATCAAATCAACGTCGGGCTTTACCCGACGGTCGCGCGCACGCCAAACCGCAAATTTCTGCCCGGAAACGTCAATAATCCGAATGTTCTGCTGACGCAGGCGAACGCCAAGGTCAATAATTACGCCGCTTATATTCAAAATGGAATTGATTTTTTCAACGGGCATCTGCGGCTCGAACTTGGTTTGCGGTTCGATTATTTTTCGTTCGATGTCAAAGGTTTTGAAATTTCAAACTCGCGCACCGAAATTGCCGGCAAAGAAAGCGCGGGGAAGTTTCAGCCGAAATTGGCGCTCGCGTGGTCGCCGCTTGAGAAAACGCCGATTTCTTTTTACCTAAATTACGGGCGCGGAATTTCAAGCCAAGATGCGCGCGGCGTGGCTCGCAATCCCGCTTCGCCGAAAATCGCGACGACCGATTTTTACCAAGCCGGAACAAGCTACAACGCACGGCGCGTTTCGGCGGTTTTCAGCTTTTTCGCGATCGATAATTCAAACCAGCAGATTTATATTCCCGACGACGGCTCGCTCGAGTTCGCGGGTCGTTCGCGTTCTTACGGCGTAGAATTTCGCAACTCGATTCGCCTGACAAAAAATCTCTCGTTCAACGGCGGTTTGACCGAAGTTCTGCGCGCTTTTTATCCCGGACAATTTACCGAAAATCTTCCGCGCCGCCGCGTGATCATCGACAGCGCGCCGCACACGACCTCGAACGCCTCGTTGGTTTTAAGCGAATTTTACGGCTTTAATTCGTCGCTCGCGTGGCGGCATATTTCGAATTATCGTCTGGACGCAGAAAACGCACGGGTCAAAGCTTCGGGCAACGATGTCGTTGATTTCTCGCTCTCAAAACGCCTCAAAAAATGGGTCGACCTCAATTTTTCGGTTGATAATCTGCTGAACAAAAAATACTTTGAAACGCAGAATTATTTCGAATCACGCACCTGCCCGACGTGCGCTGTTCTTCCGAGAATCCACGCCACGCCGGGTTATTCGACGACTTTCAGCATTGGTCTGACTTTTAGATTTTGGGCGAAGGAATAGATTTCAGACGACAGAAGATTTCATCAATCAGTGAAAATTCACGTCAATTGGAGAAAATTTGCGTCAATCTGTGAAAATTCATTAATATCTGCGATAATTCATTAATATCTGCGAAATCGGATGCGGTGAAAGAAATTTATGTTAAAAAGAGGGCTTATTTTTTCGTTGGCATTTGGTCTGAGTTTGATTTTATTGCAGTTTCTCAAACCGAAGGTTCAAACCGAATCAGTTGAAATCATTTCAAGTCCGACACTTTCAAGTAATTCTCAAATTATTAATCCAAATCAACAAGATGCAGTTAATTACATATCTTCTGTTAATAATTTCTTTCATAAATTTCAAAATGCCCTCGGGGCAGATGACAAGGAAACAATCGTTTCACTAATCAAGTTTCCGGTAGAAATATCGTTTATTGATAAAAGAAACAAGGCACATTTGAAAAGTTTTAAAAATGAAGCGGAGCTATTACAAGACTACGACAAAATCTTTGATTATTCCTTTAAAAAAACCATTGCTCAAATAGAAGCCCGAAATCTTTTGTTAATTGTCGGTGTTCCACATAGCGAATTTTGGACAGCTGGGCATGAAATCAGAATGAAGCCGTTTAACAAAAACAATGATGAAGATTTTGAAATAAAAGTTATTAGTATAAATAAACATTCGAGTTATAAATGACACAACCAAAAATTTCCAAAAGTCGAATTTCCCAAAAATCTCTGCGGCTGACCGAATCGGTGATTCG
>DATLOR010000546.1:0-3113 GCA_035536135.1 Pyrinomonadaceae bacterium
GTCAGAAGCGGCGCGATTCCGGATTCCGAGGTTGTGGTCGTCGTCAGCGACAAAACGGGCGCAGAGGGCTTGGAAAAGGCAAAGAGGCGCGGAATTGAAACGGTTGCCGTCACGCGAAAGGGCAGAACGCGCGAAGAACACGACGCGGAAATAATCGCGGAGCTCAAACGGCGCGGCGCGGAACTGGTTTGTCTGGCGGGTTATATGCGGCTTTTGTCAGCTGATTTTGTCGCGGCTTTTCCGAACAGAATCGTCAATATTCATCCGAGCCTGCTGCCGGCGTTTCCCGGACTCGACGCGCAGCGGCAGGCGATCGAATACGGCGTGCGGGTTTCGGGCTGTACGGTTCATTTTGTCGATGATGAACTCGATCACGGCGCGATCATCCTGCAGAAAGCGGTCGAGGTTGCCGCGACGGACACGGCGGAAACGCTTTCGGCGAAGATTCTCGAACACGAACACGCGCTTTACATCGAAGCCTTACAGCTAATTGTTCGGAAAAATTATAAGATAGTTGGGAGAAAGGTATTTTATGATTAATTTTAGATGTTGTCAGGGTTTTCAGGACGCGCTGCAGATTCCCGCTATTTCCTCCTTTAAAGTTGAACAGAACGGGGTTTTGTTTTTAACCATCGGTCATTCGAAAACAGAATCGGAAACAAGCTGGTATGAGCAGGCAGTTATTTTTTGCCCTTTCTGCGGCAAACAATTACAAGACCCGAACGAAGTTGCGCTCAAAACTCGCGGGGATAATTTGGAAAATTTGCTGATTTAAGCGAGTTGCCGCCAAACGGTTTTGACATAATCGCCTTTTTTCCATAAACTTTAAGTTTTCACTTTAGAGTGGAGGATGAACAGTAATTATGCCAAAGAGAACTTATCAACCAAACAATCGCCGCAGAGCGAAGAAACACGGCTTCAGAGCGAGAATGGCGACCAAGAACGGACGCGCCGTTCTGAAACGCCGCCGAGCCAAAGGACGCAAGGTATTAACGGTCAAACATTATTAACTACCGCGCGTTTGCCGAAAGCGGAGCGTTTGCGGAAACCGGGCGATTTTCGCCGTGTTTACACGGGAGCGGCAAAGCGTTTTGACGGGCGTTTTATGACGGTCTTTATTTTACCGTCCGCGACGAACGAACAAAGGCTGGGCATCACGGCTTCAAAGAAAATCAGCACGAAAGCGCACGACCGCAACCGTTGTAAAAGACTTTTGCGGGAAACGTTTCGTTTGAGCAAGGCTGAAATTGCCGGACTCGAAACGAAATTCGATTGGGTTTTGAATGCGCGGCGCAGTCTTTTGCAGGTGAAACTGGAAAAACCGCTCGCGGAATTTCGGCAAATTATCGAGAAAGTTAAAATTTTTGAATCGCAGAAAGGCGAAAATACGTTTAAGTAAAGTAGAATGAAGTATCTGGTTTTAAGTTTTTTGCAACTTTACAAAACGTTGATTTCGCCTTTTTTGCCGCCTGCGTGCCGGTTTGAGCCGACCTGCTCGACTTATGCGATGCAAGCCGTCGAAAAATACGGCGCAATCAAGGGAACTTGGATGGGCGTAAAACGTATCTTACGCTGTCAACCTTTTTGCAAAGGCGGCTACGATCCGGTGAAGTGATTGCGGATTTGAGATTTGGGATTGCGGATTTACTTATAAAATCCCAAATCCCAAATCTCAAATCCCAAATATAAATGATGGACAATTCTAAACAACAAAATCAATCTCGTTTTCTGATCGCCGCCGTGCTTTCGATGGCGGTTTTATTTGGCTGGCAGTATTTTTTTGCGCCGAAGCCGAAGCCGACTGAAAACGCAAATACGGCGCAGGTTGCAAATACCGCACCGGCTGCGCAGACTCCGCAAGTTCAAGCAGTAGCAACTCCGCAACCGCAGGCTGAAACGGCGGCAGTTACGCCCGATGACACTCCGAATCGTCAAATCACGGTCAGCTCACCGCTTTATAAAGTTAAACTCGATTCACAGGGTGCGCTCGCGACGAGCTGGATTTTGGTTAAAAATGTCCGCAAGGACAGACACGATGTGGCGCTTTGGGCGGACGGTTCGACCGACCAGAACAAAATTCCGCTCGAAGTGATCTTACAGGACAACCCGAACCGCGAATATCCATTTCGGCTGGTGACCGGCGACCCGAGTCTCGATGCTTTGCTGAACAACAGAAATTATCAGATTTCCGAAGGCGCTGATGTAAATCTTGACGGAAGTAATTCGAAACAGATTGATTTTACGTTGAAATCGGGCGATGTCGAGGTTGTTAAAAGTTTTATTTTTCACGCCGACAGCTATTTAACCGATCTGCAGATTAAAGCGACGCGCGCCGGACAACCGATTGCAAATGCCAAACTGCTGATCGGCACGGCAATCGGCGACCAGAACATCAAGCATCACAGCTATTACCTGGTCGAACCCGAAGCCGTCGGCTACGTCAACGATACGATAGATCGTCATCAGGCAAGTTCGGTTTTCAAAGAATCGAAAGATACAGAGGGAACTTTGAGCGTTCCGGGCGAGCTCGATTGGGCGGGTGTCGGCGACACGTATTTTGCGATGGCGGCAATTCCTGCCCAGAAAACAAGCGGGCTCGAATATCACGGGACGAAACTCGAAAAAGATGTCGAGCCTTATTACGACGGCATTATTTCGTGGATTACGCGAAACCAGAAGACGAAAACGACGCTTCACCGTTTGACCGCTTATGTTCCGGTTAATCTGGACGGTTCGACGACGCAGATCTATACCGGCACGAAGGACTATTTTACCCTTAAAGATTACAACCAAAAATTAGAGGGCAAAAATATTGGCGAGTTGATCAATTACAGCTGGTATAAAGCTCTTCGATGGATCCAGCGTCCGGTCGCGCAATTTCTCCTTGTTTGTCTTGATGGGATTTTTCGAGTGGTCGGAAATTTCGGTCTCGCGATCATTGCCTTTACGCTGATCTTTTATTCGTTTTTCTTCCCGATTCGCTGGTGGCAATCAAAGCAATTCAAAAAGGCGCAGTCAAATGCGCCGAAGATGCAGGAAATTCAGGCGAAGATCAAGGATTTGCAAAAGAAAGGCGTGCCGATGGACGATCCGCGCATGCGCCAGCTGCAAAT